>NZ_JBJDOA010000004.1:0-30005 GCF_044900785.1 Pseudomonas sp. NPDC087358 | reverse complement strand
GACCCAGTCCCGCGAGCAACTGCTGTCGGACAACGCCAAGAAGAAAGCCCAGATCTCCGAGCTGCAATCGTTCGTCAGCCGCTTCTCGGCCAACGCCTCGAAAGCCAAGCAGGCCACCTCGCGCGCCAAGGCGATCGACAAGATCCAGCTGGCCGAAGTCAAGCCTTCGAGCCGGGTCAGCCCGTTCATCCGCTTTGAACAGAACAAGAAGCTGCATCGTCAGGCGGTCATCGTCGACCGCATGGCCAAGGGCTTCGATGGCAAGGAACTGTTCAAGGATTTCAGCTTCCAGGTTGAAGCGGGCGAGCGCGTGGCGATCATCGGCCCTAACGGTATCGGCAAGACCACCCTGCTGCGTACCCTGGTCAACGAACTGACGCCGGATGCCGGCACCGTCAAGTGGACCGATGCGGCCGAGCTGGGCTACTACGCTCAGGATCACGCCCACGACTTCGAAGACGATGTCAGCCTGTTCGACTGGATGGGCCAGTGGACCCAGGGCGAGCAAGTGATCCGTGGCACCTTGGGCCGCATGCTGTTCTCCAACGACGAAATCCTCAAGTCGGTGAAAGTCATTTCCGGTGGTGAGCAAGGGCGCATGCTGTTCGGCAAGCTGATCCTGCAAAAGGCCAACGTGATGATCATGGATGAACCGACCAACCACCTGGACATGGAATCGATCGAAGCGCTGAACCTGGCGCTGGAAAACTATCCAGGCACGCTGATCTTCGTCAGCCACGACCGTGAGTTCGTCTCGTCGCTGGCCACTCGTATCATCGAGCTGAGCCCTAACGGCGTGACCGACTTCAGCGGCACCTACGATGACTACCTGCGCAGTCAGGGCGTGGTGTTCTGAGTAGCCTCGCGTAGCACCCCGAGCCCTGTCCTTGTGACGGGGCTTTTTTACGGGCCGCGGTTCAGCGCGCACGCTCCCGGTAGCCGTCCGATTGGCCCGCGGTAGCGCCTGCAACCTGCCTGCGCCGGCAAGCCGGACTGAGTCAGATCAGCAACTCGAAACCTGGCGACAGCGGTTTAAATCGTTAGCCTGCTTTCCTTTATCGCGATCACGGGCGATGATGGCGCACTCCCACCGCGCCAGTGAAGAGTCCCATGTCTGCCGCCCTGCCGCCCAATGCGCCGTCGCAAAATGCCAGTACACTGGCGATCACCCTGCAAATCATCTCCATCGTCCTCTACACCTTTATCGCCTTCCTGTGCATCGGCCTGCCGATCGCGGTGATGCCCGGTTATGTGCATGACCAGTTGGGCTTCACTGCCGTGGTGGCCGGGCTGGTGATCGGTTCGCAATACCTGGCGACGCTGCTCAGCCGCCCGGTCGCCGGCCGGGTCTGCGACACCATCGGCACCAAACGCGCGATCGTCTACGGGCTTTCGGGCATCGCCCTGAGCGGGGTGCTGACGGTCGTCGCCGTATTGCTGGAAAACACGGCAGGCCTGAGCCTGACGATACTGGTCATCGCCCGCCTTATCCTTGGCGGCTCTCAGGGGTTGATCGGGGTAGGTACCATCAGTTGGTGCATTGGTCAGCTCGGGCCGGAGCACACTGCCCGCTCCATTTCCTGGAACGGCATCGCCTCCTATGGCGCGATCGCAATCGGCGCCCCGCTGGGGGTGGTGATGGTCAATGCACTGGGCTTTGTCAGTCTCGGCGTTGTGCTGTTCGTGCTGTCGGCAGGCGCGCTGCTGTTGATCCGCAACAAGCCCGCCGTTGCGGTGATACGCGGTGAGCGCATGGCGTTCTGGTCAGTATTCGGCAGGGTCGCGCCCTATGGCTTGAGCCTTACGCTCTCGTCGATCGGTTACGGCACCCTGACCACCTTCATCACCCTGTACTACGCCAATCGTGGCTGGGAAGGCGCAGCGTGGTGCCTGACGGTGTTCGGCATCTGCTTCATCGTTGCACGGTTGTTTTTCATCAACGCCATCACACGCTTCGGCGGCTTTCGCACGGCCGTCACCTGCATGTCGGTCGAGACCCTGGGGCTTGCGCTGTTATGGCTGTCACCCAGTACCAGCTTGGCCTTGGTTGGCGCAGGACTGACGGGGTTCGGCCTTTCGCTGGTGTATCCGGCGATCGGCGTCGAAGCGATCAAGCAGGTGCCCAACAGCAGTCGCGGGGCCGGGCTGGGTGCCTACGCGGTGTTCTTCGACCTGGCGCTGGCGATTTCCGGACCATTGATGGGCGCCATTGCGCTGGGCATGGGTTATGGCTGGATATTCTTCTTCGCCGCGGTGCTGTCGATCTTCGCCCTGGGCCTGACGCTGCTGCTGTCACGCCGCCCGGGCGTGGATACGCGCGTCTGATCGAGCCGCCGCCAGCGCCTGGACAGAAAAAGCTGAACTGCGCCAGGCCGCTTCGGTCGGAAGTAACACATCCCTTCGCAACAGGAGCGTGCGTGTGACCCCCGACCCTGCTGGCTTGAGTGCTTCCTCAACGGACCTCGCCCATGCGCCCGACGTCCACAAACTGCGCGTGCTGACGGTCAATACCCACAAGGGCTTCACTGCGCTGAACCGCCGTTTCATCCTGCCGGAACTACGCGAAGCGGTGCGCAGTACCGGCGCCGATCTGGTGTTTCTGCAAGAGGTGCTGGGCGGCCATGATCGCCACGCCGCGCGCTTTCACGACTGGCCGGTAACCTCTCAGTACGAGTTTCTCGCCGACAGCATGTGGAGCGACTTTGCCTACGGTCGCAATGCGGTTTATCCCGACGGCCATCATGGTAACGCGCTGCTTTCCAAGTACCCGATCCTGCACTACCGCAATCTGGATGTGTCGATCACTGGCCCCGAGCGGCGCGGTCTGCTGCATTGCGTACTGCAGGTGCCGGGACATGATGAGGTGCATGCGATCTGCGTTCATTTGAGCCTGCTGGAGAGCCACCGACAGCTACAGCTGGACCTGCTCTGCGCACTGCTCGATTCCTTGCCTGCCCATGCGCCAGTCGTCATCGCCGGGGATTTCAACGATTGGCAATTGCAGGGCAACAAACGGCTCAATCGCTGCGAATACCTGCATGAGGTGTTCGAGCGCAACCTGGGCCGCCTGGCGAAGACTTATCCGGCGCGCTTCCCGTTGCTTCGCCTGGACCGTATCTACCTGCGAAACGCCACCAGCCATGACCCGAAAATTCTTGGCACCCGACCCTGGACCCATCTGTCGGACCATCTGCCCTTGGCGGTTGAAGTGCACATGTAGGGTTCATGCGCTGCCAAGGCCGTGACCCCCGTGTCGTCGCCACAGCAATACACCGCTTGTCCGGTAAGCCGTTAAATGTTTAAACCATCGCCCGCTTACCTCATCCCAGATAGTGCGAGCCTTACAACTCGCCTTTCCCATAACAAGAGGTATGTGATCATGGCTAACACCGGAAAACAGAACCCTGGCAACGCTGGCAACTTCGCTAATGACCGGCAGAAAGCTTCCGAAGCAGGCAAAAAAGGCGGACAGGCCTCGGGCAGCAGCAATGCCAACCAGGACCGGGCCAAGGGATCCTCCGACGCCAACTCCAGCGACAAGAAAGGTGGCCAGATGCCACAAGGTGGCGCAGGCCGCAAATCCTGATCAATCACTGATCAGCCGACCGAGCGAGGGCGCAAGCTCTCGCTCTTGTGTTTCTGTCATTCGTCAGGATTGATCAGCGGCACCGTGGCATCGCGGTCAAACTGCGAGCCCGGGTCTTCGTTGCCAGGATCGTTATCGACGTCAACTTCCACTTCTTCTTCGCCCGGATGACTGACGCGATGGCGCAGCGGTTCTGCTGGGATGGGTGGCTGGGGGTGCATGGCAATCTCCTCGATGTTCAGATGGGTTGACTCACTGCCTGGTTGACAGGCTGAGCTTAGCTGCCGCTGACCGTCCAATGCACGGCGTCTTCAGCGAACTGTAACTGCTCGACGCGGTGCGCGATGCCGCAAACCAGCGAGTCCTCGGCGCGGATGACCTTTTCCTCTGCCGACAGACACCTGCCTATGTCCAGCGGGTGCGCTGCGCCCTCGGTTTCACTTAGATAGATATTCACGTAGCGCTGCAGGTCGTTGTCCAGACTGCGCAGGTATTCACGCATGCGCGAATGATCCACCGAGCTCTGGTTGAAGTACCAGGTCATCGGGTGAATGAGAAACCGCGAGTGCGGGCAGGCGATCCGCTCCTGTGCGGCCAGGTAGATGACGATGCCCATGGACTCGATATTGCCGCTGTTGAGCGCACGGATGGGCACTGTCAATGATTTGAGAAAGTTGTAGATCGTGAAGCCCAGTGCCGTGCTGCCACCGGCGGTCGACAGGTTCAGCAACAACCCGGTGGCCCCCTTGTCCAGCGCCTCCAGACAGCGATCACGAAAATGCTCGGTGCTGGTCTGATCGACCCCACAATGGAAATGCACGATGTGCTCACTCATCTGTTGCCCTCCGTCTCCGGGCTATTGGCTTTGGCCGTCGCCTGAAGCTTTGGAAGTCGGAACCGCTGCAAAAGTTGCATGCCAGGCCGACAACGAAGTCATTCTGTAATCCTGAAACCAGAGGCAAGCGCCCGGCGCAGGTGTGCCCGCGCGGACAGGTCCTGGATGCCTGCGATCAGCAAGCCGTGCGCAGGTCTTGACGTGCTACAGCAGGCCGACAGCGAACTCCTGGGCGTGCCGATGATCAGTAGCAGACGCGGGGCTATAGTTGACGCTGTAGTTGCGCCTCCACATGACCCCAGACAGGACACCTTCATGAGTCTGCACGACAAGATCATTGGCCGCCTCGGTTTCGGCGCCGCGCCACTGGGCAACATGTTCCGCGAGATCAGTGAGCTCGAAGCCGCCGCCACCGTGCAGTCAGCCTGGGACCAGGGCATTCGCTATTTCGATACCGCACCCATCTACGGCGCAGGCCTGTCCGAGCAGCGTCTGGGCAGCGCTCTGGCCCATGTTCCGCGTGACCAGTACACCCTCAGCACCAAGGTCGGCCGGCTGATCAGCGATGAGCAGGACCAGCAGGCGCGCAGCGGTCCTTTCAGCTACGGATTGAAGAACAAAATCGTCACCGACTACAGCGCCGATGCCACTCTGCGCTCCATCGAAGCCAGCCTCAAGCGCCTGAGTACCGATCGGCTGGACATCGTGTTCGTCCATGACGTGGCGCAGGACGCCCATGGCGATGAATGGATCGAGCATTTCAACGTGGCCCGCAAAGGCGCCTTTCGCACCCTCACCCGCCTGCGTGAAGAGGGGGTGATCAAGGCCTGGGGCCTGGGCGTCAATCGCGTCGAGCCCTGTGAGCTGACCCTGGACCTGCAGGAAGCACGGCCCGACGGCTTCCTGCTGGCCGGGCGCTACTCGCTGCTCGATCACGATCAACCGCTACAGCGCCTGTTCGCCAAGGCCCGCGAGCACCAGGCCGAATTCGTCATCGGCGGCCCCTACAGCTCAGGTGTACTGGTCGGTGGCGAGCATTTCGAGTATCAACAGGCACCCCAGGCGATGCTCGACAAGGTGGCGCACATCCAGGAAATCGCCCGCCAGTATCAAGTCAATATCAAAGCGGCGGCTTTGCAGTTCGTGCTCGCCAACGATCTGGTGGCCGCGGTGATCCCGGGAGCCAGTCGTCCCGAGCGCATTGCAGAAGACGTCGCGGCGTTCCACGCCAAAGTCCCGGACGGCTTCTGGCAGGCCATGCGTGACCAGGGTTTCATTGCCACCCAGGCACCTGTACCGGTCAAGGATTGACCGACGCCGGAACGCGCCGGTAAAAATCAGTCAACGCTGCACAAATTGCCGGCGGTGGAGTCTTCAAGGCCGCCACCGCTGGCATCCCGTCCGGGTACAGATCCAACCCTTGTGCCCCGCCTGAATCCAGCCCGTCTGTAACGTCCTCGTTGACTCATCTGTCATTTGAGTTAGTCTTGCCTGCGCACTGTATACAAAAACAAATACAAATAGCGCCGGAGATTGTTGAACATGCCAGTAGACAACACCCTGGATCCAGACCTTGCCGTCCGTGCCTCGACTGCCGACTATCCGCCCCTGAGCCCCCGTCTTCATAACCATGACCTGGCGCCCAGACGCGCTCAGGGAAGAACCTGGGGTGGATACAGCATCTTTGCTCTGTGGACCAATGATGTACACAATCTTGCGAACTACTCGTTTGCCATCGGCCTCTATGCACTGGGCCTTGGCGGTTGGCAGATCATGCTGTCATTGGCCATCGGTGCGGTGCTGGTTTATCTGTGCATGAACCTGACAGGCGACATGGGGCAGAAGACCGGCGTGCCATTCCCGGTGATCAGCCGGGTCAGTTTCGGCATTTTCGGCGCGCAGATCCCGGCCCTGATCCGGGCGGTGATCGCCATCGCCTGGTTTGGCATTCAGACCTACCTGGCCTCGGTGGTGTTGCGGGTGTTGCTGACCGCGCTGGACCCTGCGCTGGCAGACTACGACCATGATTCCTGGCTCGGTCTTTCCAGCCTGGGCTGGCTGTGTTTCGTCAGCATCTGGCTGGTGCAGTTCGTGATTCTCGCCTACGGCATGGAGATGGTGCGCCGCTACGAAGCATTCGCCGGTCCCGTGATTCTGCTGACGGTGGCCAGCCTTGCGCTGTGGATGTACAGCCAGGCCAACGGGCACATCGCCTGGACGATCAAGGAGCCGCTGCACGGTGCGCAGATGTGGCGCAGTATCTTCGCCGGCAGCGCGCTGTGGCTGGCGATCTACGGCACGCTGATTCTCAATTTCTGCGATTTTTCCCGCTCAGCGCCCTGCAAGAAGACCATTCGCAGAGGCAATTTCTGGGGCCTGCCGATCAACGTGCTGCTGTTCGCCTTCATCACCGTGATCATTTGCGGCGCGCAGTTTTCCATCAACGGTCAGATCATCCAGAGCCCGACCGACATCATCAAGACCATCCCCAGCACGTTCTTTCTGGTGCTCGGCTGCCTGGCGTTTCTGATCGTCACGGTGGCTGTGAACATCATGGCCAACTTCGTCGCACCGGCGTTTGTCCTCAGCAGCCTGGCACCGCGGCACCTGACGTTCCGCCGTGCCGGCATGCTCAGCGCCATCGTCGCAGTGCTGATCCTGCCCTGGAACCTGTACAACAGCCCGGTGGTGATCGTGTATTTCCTCTCCGGTCTGGGCGCCCTGCTCGGCCCACTGTATGGTGTGATCACCGCCGATTACTGGCTGCTGCGCAAGGGCCGGGTCGACGTGCCGCAGCTGTATACCGAGAATCCTGCCGGGCCCTATCACTACTGGCGTGGGGTCAATCCGCGTGCGGTCTGGGCGTTCGTTCCGGCGGCGCTGATTTCGATCATCACCGCTTTGGTTCCGGCGTTCGATTCGGTGTCGTCGTTCTCCTGGCTGATGGGCGCGGCCATTGGCGCGGCGCTTTATCTGTTGCTGGCCGATCGCCGTACAACCTTCAGGGACGTCAGCGGTGAAAGCATCGCCGTGCAGGACGTCCAGCATTGATCCCAAGCAAGAGACCTCACCCATGCGAATTCTGATCGTAAACGTCAACACCACCGAGTCGATGACTCAGACCATCGCCGAGCAGGCGCGTAGCGTCGCCTCGCCCGGCACCGAGATCATCGGCCTGACCCCGCGTTTCGGCGCCGAATCGGTGGAAGGCAATTTCGAGAGTTATCTGGCGGCCATCGCGGTGATGGACCGCGTGCTGTCCTACGACCAGCCCTATGACGCAGTGATCCAGGCCGGGTATGGCGAGCACGGCCGCGAAGGCTTGCAGGAGTTGCTTGAGGTGCCGGTGGTGGACATCACCGAGGCGGCGGCCAGCCTTGCGATGTTGCTGGGGCACAAATATTCGGTGGTCACGACCCTGGACCGCGCCGTGCCGTTGATCGAGGACCGGCTCAAGCTGGCCGGCGTGTTCGAGCGCTGCGCGTCGGTGCGGGCCAGCGGCATGAGCGTGCTGGAACTCGAAGAGCAGCCCGAACGTGCATTGGCAGCCATCGCAGAGCAGGCGGTCGAGGCGGTCAGCAAAGACAAGGCCGAGGTGATCTGCCTGGGTTGTGGCGGCATGGCCGGGCTTGATCAGATGATCCGCGATCGCGCCGGCGTGCCGGTGGTCGATGGGGTCACCGCAGCGGTTGCGCTGGCCGAGTCGCTGGTGCGTCTGGGTCTGAAAACCTCCAAGGTGCGCACCTACGCCAGCCCACGGCCGAAGAAGGTGATCGGCTGGCCGTTTCGGCCATGAGCATCGGCGCCTGTCGTTGATTCGGGCTGCAGGCCGGGCAGAATCGCTGCGCAGTGTCACCGGGCCGCTGATTCGCCCCCGGCTGTCGCCTGTGACAGGCGAATCGTTTACCATCCCCGCCGCCGGTTTCCACTGGGAATTAATAGGGAATCCGCGAGCCCTGATCTCTGGGGCTCAAACGGAACTGTCCCCGCAACTGTAGGCGCTGAGCCCTGCTTCATGATTGCCACTGGGTTGCCCCGGGAAGGCCGAAGCACGGCGATGACGCGCCAGTCAGGAGACCTGCCGGCGAGCGTCAATCATTCACCGGCGGGGTGTCCGGGAAGGACACCCCTGCGCGCCTTGCTGGCGTGATCTGCACTTGCCCCTTTACCGGCGGCGAGTCGGGATGTGCTTTCCAGTGCCTGTTTCGTCGGCAATCAGGTTCACTGGAGATCGCCCTTCATGTCGTCGTACCGCCTTGCCTCCTCGCTTGTGGGCCTGACGCTGTCCATCGCCACGCTCATACCCCAGGCCGCGCTCGCCGCGTCGACCCGCTATCCGCTGACCCTCGACAACTGTGGCGTCGGGCTGACCTTCGCCCAGGTCCCGCACCACGCCGTCACCATCGGCCAGGCAGCCACTGAAATGCTCTACGCCCTGGGCTTGAGCCCTTCGGTGACAGGCACTTCACTGTGGTTCAACGAGGTCCTGGGGCAATACAAGGAGGCCAACGAGCAGATCGAACGCCTGGCCGACAATGCACCCAGCTTCGAGTCGGTCATCGGCAAACGCCCGGACTTGGTGCCGGTGCAGTTCGAGTGGATGGTCGGTCCGCAGGGCGCGGTTGGCACTCGCCAGCAATTCCAGGAACTGAACATCCCCACCTACATCCTGCCTTCGGACTGCGAAGGCAAGAATAATCTGGTCGGCGCCGATGGCACTCGTCTCCAGGCCTTCAGGATCGACACGCTGTACAAGAGCATTGCGCAACTGGCCGAGATCTTCGACGTCCAGGACCGTGGTCAGGCACTGGTTGCCGGTTATCAGGCGCGTCTTGCCAATGCAATGGAGCAGTCCGCAGCGCACCACGGCGAGCAGGTCTCGGCGGTGTTCTGGTTCTCCAGCCCCGACATCAACGTCGACCCTTACGTCGCCGGGCGCAAAGGCATTCCCGACTTCATGCTCAAGACCCTGGGCATGCGCAACATCATCGATTCGGACGAGGAATGGCCGACCGTCGGCTGGGAAACCATCGCCAAGGCCAACCCGACGATTCTGGTGATCGCCCGTATGGACCGGCGGCGCTTCCCCGCCGACGATCATGAGAAAAAACTCGCCTTCCTCAAATCAGACCCGGTGACGCGCAACATGGACGCGGTGAAAAACAACCGCATCGTCATCATGGACGCCAGTGCCATGGAATCCAGCGTGCGGCTGTTCGACGGCATCGAGCAACTGGCCAAAGCCACCCAAAGCGCTGCCGTGAGCCCATGAACATGCTAATTCGAGTGCTGGCTCACGGCACGTGGGTCAGCGTGCTATTGCTGCTGGCGGTGCTGGCCGGCGTCGCCATCGGCGAGACCTCAATCGGCTTGCCGGTGATCTTTCAAGTGCTGGCGAACAAGCTGTGGGCCGCCGGTTACCCGCTCGATGCCATTGATGAGGGCATCGTCTGGAACTACCGACTGACCCGAGCCATCGTCGCCGCCGCCTGTGGCGCGGGGCTGGCGATTTGCGGCGTGGTCCTGCAATCGCTGCTGCGCAACCCGCTGGCCGACCCCTACCTGCTGGGCATCTCCGCCGGGGCCTCGACCGGGGCGGTGCTGGTGGCCATCGTCGGGTTCGGTGCCGGGGCCATTTCGCTGTCCACCGGGGCCTTTGCCGGCGCTGTCGCAGCGTTTGCCCTGGTCGCCCTGCTCGCTCGCGCCTCGCGGGGGCAGACGCCTGCCGGGCAGATCATCCTGGCCGGTATCGCCGGCTCGCAGCTGTTCAATGCGCTGACTTCGTTTCTGATCACCCGCTCGGCCAATGCCGAGCAGGCGCGCGGCATCATGTTCTGGTTACTGGGCAACCTCAGTGGCGTGCGCTGGGCCTCGGTCGGGCTGGCAGTGCCGGTGGTGCTGATCGGTCTGTTGGTCTGTCTGTGGCACAGACGCTCGCTGGATGCCTTCACCTTCGGCGTGGACTCAGCAGCGTCGCTGGGCATTCCGGTGCGTCGGGTACAGACCCTGCTCATCGCCACCGCCGCGCTGGTCACCGCAGTGATGGTGTCGATTGTCGGCTCCATCGGTTTCGTCGGCCTGGTCATCCCCCATGCCGTGCGCATGCTCGCCGGCGTACGTCACGCCCGACTGCTGCCGCTGAGCGCCTTGAGCGGTGCGTTGTTTCTGATTGGCGCCGACGTGCTTTCGCGCACCTTGATCAAGGGCCAGGTGCTGCCCATCGGCGTGATCACCGCGCTGGTCGGTGCACCGGTGTTCGCCTTGATCCTGGCGCACGGAAACCGCAGCCGATGAACGTCATGACAGAGGCAGTCAGCAACGTGCTCAGTGGCATCAACCTGGGCTTGACCCTCAAGGGCGTGCCGTTGCTCAGCGAGGTCACCCTGGCCATTCGCGCTGGCGAGAACCTGGGCATCGTCGGCCCCAACGGTTCGGGCAAATCGACGCTGATCAAACTGCTGGCAGGCATCCAGCGCCCTACCCGCGGCGAGGTGTTCCTGCACGGTCAGCGCCTGTCGGGGATGCGCCGTCGCGACATCGCCCAACAGCTGGCGGTGGTTGAACAGCACGCCGACACCAGCGACTCCATCAGCGTGCTGCAAGCGGTGGAACTGGGGCGTACCCCCTGGCTCTCGGCACTCTCGCCATGGAGTGATGAGCACGCACGCATCGTTTGCCAGGCGATCACCGACGTCAATCTGCAACCACTGCGCCAGCGTCCCTGGCACAGCCTGTCTGGCGGTGAACGGCAGCGTGCGCACATTGCCCGGGCGCTGGCGCAACGTGCGCCGATAGTGCTGCTCGACGAGCCGACCAATCACCTGGATATCCAGCAGCAGCTGTCGATTCTGAAGCTGCTGCAGCAGTTGCCGGTGACCAGCGTCATCGCCCTTCATGACCTCAATCAGGCGTTGGCCTGCGACCGTCTGGCGGTCATGGACAAAGGACGCCTGGTGGCCCTGGGCTCGCCCTTCGAGGTGCTCACCCCAGCATGTCTGCGCGACACTTTCGGCGTGTCCGGTCATTGGCTGACCGATCCGTTTGACGGTTCCAGCATCCTGCGCCTGCGCGCCATCTGACTCGTCAATAGCCGCAGAGTGGGTGTCTGGGCGGGCGGAATCAACAGCGTGCGGCCAGGGCCATCATCAGTTCTAAAGAATCCGCCCGGCAGGCCGACACCGGTATACCATCAGACGGTTTCGCACCCCCATCGCACTGTCCTGATCGACCCGCTGCCTGCGTAGCGGTTGTTTACGCGTGATTAAAGAACAATCAGGAGCGCCGATGAACATCAAACAGAAACTGACCTGGGCCTTTGCGGTAATCGCCTGCCTGCCGATCATCCTGGTCGCGACAATGGTCATCATTAACCTGCGCAGCGACGCGCAAAGCGGCTTCGTCGACAGCAGCGGCCGGGAAATCCGCCAGGTGGCCAATGCCATGCAGTTGTTCTTCGAGGGCATCAGCCAGAACGTCGATTACCTGGCCGCACACCCGTTGATCACCGGCACTGGCGAAGGCGTCAAAAGCTACATGACCGCCCAGGCACCGGACATCCCGCTGTCCGATGTCGACAAGCAACTGTTCGGCTTTTTCGCCGGTATTGCCCAGAGCCATCCGGCCTATTCCTATGTCTCCTACGGGCTTGCCAACGGCACCTACGCGTACTGGCCGGGCGACCCGAAAATGGCCAGCTACGATCCACGCCAGCGTCCCTGGTACAAGAGCGCCCTGGCCAACCCCGGCAAGACCACGCGCACCGAGGCCTATTACTGGGCCGGTGACGATGCGGTGCTGGTCAGCACCGTACGCGCAGTCAACAACGCCCTGGGCAGCTCGGGTGGTGTGGTCAATATCGATGTATCGCTTAAACAGCTGACCACCATCGTCAAGCAGATCAAGCTGGGCGAAAGCGGTTACCTGATGCTGATCGAAAACAACGGCACGGTGCTGGTCGATCCCAAGCAGCCGGAACACAATTTCAAGAAGCTGGGTGACTTGGGTGACGGCTTCAGCCAGTTGGCCAAGGCAGGGCCTGGGCTGATCAGGGTCCAGATCAATGGCGAACATTTCATGGCCAACGTGTTCCCCTCCGATCAATTGGGCTGGAGCTTCATCGGCTTGATCAAGCAGGACGAAGTCATGGCCTCGGCTACCCGCCTGGCCTGGCTGATCGGCGTGATTGCAGCAGTGCTGGCGGTGGTGTTTGCCATCCTCGGCGCAAGCTTTGCGACCCTGATCGTGCGCCCGATTCGTGGCGTGGCCAGCGGCTTGGAGGGCATCGCCCAGGGCGAAGGTGACCTGACCAAGAGCCTGTTGGTACGCGGCAAGGACGAAACCGCGCAGCTGGCCAACTGGTTCAACCAGTTTCTGGCGGCGATCCGTGGGCTGATCCAGCATATCGGCCTGGCGGCGACCAAGATTCTCGACAGCTCCACCAGCTCGACCCGGGTATCCAATGACATGGCCGAAGCCGCCGGCCGTCAACGGGAAGCGGTGGACATGGTCTCGACCGCCTTTCACGAAATGGTCGCCACCGCCAACGAGGTCGCCCGCTCCTGCAGCCAGGCCGCCGAATCGGCCGACAGCGGTCAGCGCCAGGCGCGCGAAGGACAGCGGCAGATCGACGATGCCGTGAGCAGTGTCGATCGACTGAGCGCGGAGATTTCCCGGTCGGCAAACGACATGACACAGCTTGAAAAAGACAGCACGGATATCCAGTCAATCCTGGACACCATCCGTTCAATCGCCGAACAGACCAACCTGCTGGCACTCAACGCCGCCATCGAGGCCGCGCGTGCGGGTGAGCAGGGTCGCGGCTTTGCCGTGGTCGCCGATGAAGTGCGGGCGCTGGCCAAACGCACCGCTGATTCGACGGCGCAGATCGACTCGTTGCTGGGCAACCTGGCCAAACGCACCGCCTCGGTGGCGCAACAGATGCACACCAGCCTGGATGTGTCGCAGCAGTCGGTCGCCAAGATCGGCCAGGCGCGCAGCAGCTTCGGGCAGATCCGTGAGTCGGTTGACGTGATCCGCGACATGAACACGCAGATTGCCACGGCCGCCGAACAGCAACACCAGGTCGCCGAAGACATCAACCGTCACATCAACCAGATCCATGGCGATGCGCAGCTGGTGGCCGAACTGGCAGATTCGGCGCGGGGCGATTCGAGGAACCTGGCAGCACTGTCCAATGAACTGGACGGTCTGGTGCGTCGTTTCCGGACCTGACCCATACTGCCTGACAGGCCCGTGCCCGGCGGTTTCCAGCGGCACGGCTTGCCGGCGGTGGCGATCTGTGGAACGTCACCGCCGGCAAGCCGGACTGCTACAGAAGTCGGCATCGGTCAGCCGGTCGTGGACAGATTCAGAGCGCAGACAAACATCACCACGCCGCAATCGTCGAATCCGCCCTGGGTTCTGTCCCGCCGCACAACACGCCACTGAGCGGATCGCGCGAGATGATCTGCCCTCGACCGTAGTCGGTGGAGTCGTAGGCGATGCTGATGTCATGACCGCGTCGGGCCAACCCTGCGGCCAGATCCCTCGAAGCGCCCTGTTCGATGCCGACTTTCATCCCGCCCAGCCACTGCCAGCGTGGTGCGTCCAGCGCGGCTTGTGGGTTGAGGCCGAAATCGACCAGGTTCATGACCATCTGCACATGCCCCTGGGGTTGCATGTAGCCGCCCATGACGCCAAACGGCCCTACCGCCTGCCCGTCCTTGCTGAGAAAGCCCGGGATGATGGTGTGGAAGGTTTTCTTGCCGGGGGCCAGGCAGTTGGCGTGGGCAGCATCGAGGCTGAATTCCTGCCCGCGATTCTGCAAGGCCAGGCCGCTGTCGGGCAGCACCACCCCGGAACCGAAGCCGTGGTAGTTGCTCTGGATGAACGACACCATGTTGCCCTCGGCGTCGGCAGTGGCCAGGTACACCGTGCCGCTGGCGTGAGGATCGCCGGGCTTGGGGTCGGCGGCGAGCTCACCGATCATTGCCCGGCGCTGATCGCGGTAACGATCACTGAGCAGGTCGGCCACGGCCACGCGCATGTGCAATGGGTCGGTGATGTGGTGCAAGCCGTCGTTGTAGGCCAGCTTCATGGCCTCCAGCTGGCGGTGCCAGGTCAGCTGACTGTCGCGATGATCGAAATCGAAGCCTTCAAGGATTCTCAGGGTCATCAAAGCAACCAGCCCCTGGCCGCTCGGCGGTATTTCCCAGACGTCGTAACCCCGGTAATTGATGCTGATCGGATCGACCCACTGTGCACGGAAACCTGCCAGGTCTTCGGCGCGCAGATAGCCGCCCGTGGCCCGTGAATGCGCGTCGAGCCGCTGCGCCAATGCGCCGCGATACAGGCTTTCGCACTCGGTCGCCGCCAGCTCCTCCAGGGTCCGCGCCTGAGCCGGGTTGCGAAACAATTCCCCGGCCTTGGGCGCCCGCCCGTCAATCAGGAACGTATCAAACCAGTTGTCCATTACCGCTTCACGCTGGGCACTGAACTCGTTGAGCGCGATCTGCCACTGGTGGGCGACCACCGGCGACAGCGGGAAGCCATCGCGCGCCAGACTGATTGCCGGCTGCAGCAGCTCGGCGAACGGCAACTTGCCGAAACGCCGGGACAGCTCGGCCCATGCCGAAGGACAGCCGGGCACCGTGACCGGGGTCCAGCCATACATCGGCATCTGCTCGTGCCCGGCAGCCTTGACCGCTTCGATACTCACTGCCGCCGGTGCATGGCCATTGGCATTCAAGCCATGCAGTTGCCCCTTGCACCAGACCAGCGCGAACGCGTCGCCGCCAATCCCGCAACCGGTAGGCTCGACCACCGTCAGCGCGGCCGCCGTGGCGATGGCGGCGTCGATGGCGTTACCGCCCTTTTGCATGACTTCGATTCCCGCCTGTGCCGCCAGCGGTTGCGAGGCCGCGACCATGCCGCGCCTTGCGAACACGCTCTGGCGTTGTGACGGGTAGGGATATTGATGCGCAGAAAAATTCAACATGACGAAGGCTCTTCAAAAACAGGATTCATTGCCCGGATTTGATCCGGTTCCATTCCCGGGTGATCAGACGCTGGATGTTGTCCGGCAGGTCAGCCGAGACGAATGTGTGGCTGATCACCTCATCGCCGGGGTAGATGCCCGGGTTGCTGGTGACCTTGGGGTCCATCAGCGCCGTTGCGTCTTTATTGGGATTGGCATAGCCCACATAGTCGCTGACCGGGGCGATAACCTCCGGGCGCAACAGGTAGTTGATGAACGCATGAGCATTGGCCACGTTGCCGGCATCCTTGGGAATGGCCAGCATGTCGAACCACAGATTCACGCCTTCCTTGGGGATCAGGTAACGGATGTCGAGGTTCTTGCCGGCTTCGTGCGCACGGGTCTGAGCCTGCATCACGTCACCCGAGTAACCGATGGCCACGCAGATGTCGCCATTGGCCAGGTCGGCGGTGTATTTCGATGAATTGAAGTAGGTCACCGATGGGCGCAGCTTCATCAACAGCGCCGAAGCCTTTTTATAGTCGTCGGGTTTGACGCTGTTGGGGTCCAGCCCCAGGTACAGCAGGGTCTGCGGAATGATCTTCACCGGCGCATCGAGAAATGCCACGCCACAGCTCTTGAGCTTGGCCAGATTGGCCGGGTCCAGCACCATGGACCAGGAATCGAGCACCACGTCCTTGCCCAGGACCGCACGCACCTTTTCTTCGTTGTAGCCAATCCCGACCGTGCCCCACATGTACGGCACGGCATAACGGTTGCCGGGGTCCGCGGCCTCGATACGTTGCAGCAGCCGTGGGTCCAGGTGATTCCAGTTAGTCAGCAACGAGCGCTGCAACGGCTGATAGGCGCCAGCCCGAATCTGCTTGGACAGGAACTGGCTGGACGGCACCACCAAGTCGTACCCCGAATGCCCGGACAGCATCTTGGCTTCGAGCATTTCATTGGTGTCGAAGATGTCGTACTCGACCTTGATGCCACTGTCCTTCTGGAAGTTCTTCAAGGTGTCCGGGCCGATGTAATCGGACCAGTTGTACATCTTCACCACGCCCTCGGCGGCTTGGACGGCGGGCAACACAGCGACGGAACACAAAGCGGCGGCAATACAGAATGAACGCATGACGATTTCCTTATGAGCGTTACAACACGCGGCTGAGAAAGGCTTGGGTTCGGGGATGCACCGGCCGGCTGAAGATCTGTTCCGGCGGGCCTTGTTCAATCAGTTCACCCTGGTCGAGTACCACCACGCGATCGGCCACCTCGCGGGCAAAGCCCATTTCGTGGGTCACGACCACCATGGTCATGCCCTCCTCGGCCAGTTCCTTCATGACCTGCAGCACTTCACCGACGGTTTCCGGGTCCAGCGCACTGGTGGGTTCGTCGAACAGCATGGCCTTGGGTTTCATCGCCAGCGCCCGGGCAATCGCCACCCGCTGCTGTTGACCGCCGGACAGCATCGAAGGGTAATGCCCGGCCTTGTCCGCCAGCCCGACCCGGGCCAGCAATTCACGGCCCTGGGTCAGCGCCGCCTCACGCGACACGCCCCAGCACATGGATCGGCGCCTCGATAATGTTTTCCAGCGCGGTCATGTGCGCGAACAGATTGAAGCGCTGGAACACCATGCCGATGTCCCGTCGCTGGCGGGCGATATTGCGCTCCGAATCGCGCACCAGGCTGCCATCGGCACGTTCGCGGTAACCCATGGCCTGGCCGTTGACGCGGATGCGCCCGGACTGAATGTCTTCGAGTAGGTTGATGCAGCGGATGAACGTGGTCTTGCCCGAGCCTGAGGCGCCGATCAGCACCACCACCTCGCCGCGCCGCACTTGCAGTGAAATGCCCTTGAGAATTTCCAGGTCGCCGAACGACTTGTGAATGTCCAGCGCCTCGATGATCAGTTCGTCACTTTTGTGCGCCATCTCAACGCCCCCTCAACAGTTTCATGGCGCTGCGCCCGAACATCCGCCTGGCAGCCGGTGGCTGGCGATCGGACTGGCCGAAGCGCTGTTCGAGCCAGCGCTGGAAGAAGCCCCAGACCGTGGTCAGCAGCAGGAAGTAGATCGCCACCACCAGGTACAGCTCGAAAACCCGAAACGTGGCCGAGGTAACCATTTGCGTACTGAGCAGCAACTCCTGCACACCGATCACGCTGACCAGCGTGGTGTTCTTGAGCATGACGTTGAATTCGTTGCCCAGCGGCGGGACGATCACCCGGAACGCCTGGGGCAGCACGATCCGGCGCATCAGCTTGCCGAAAGTCATGCCCAGCGAGCGACCGGCTTCGTATTGGCCCTTGTCCACCGCGCCGATACCCGCACGAATGATCTCGGCCATGTAGGCGCCTTCGTTCAGACCCAGCGCGATGATCGCCGCCTGGATATTGCCCGGTACGATGAACCAGCCCAGATCGATGTCCTCGAAGCGGAAAATCCCCCCGGCCGCAAGCGCGGTATAGAGAAAGACGATCTGCACCAGCAACGGAGTGCCGCGCATCAACCAGACGTAGAAACGCACCGGCAGATGCAGCAGTGGATTTTTCGACAGGCGCATGAGCGCCGCGATCAGCCCCAGCGAGCAACCCAACAGCATCGCCAGCACGCTGATCAGACAGGTCAGCCACAGCCCGGTCAGGTACACGCCGCTGGGCTGCAGCAGGTACTGCCAGAACACATCCCAATTGAAATTCATCGGTTCATCCCGTTGTGCAATGGCTCAATCGAGCTTGTCGCTTTCGACGTGCCACTTGGCGAGCAATTGGCTGTAGCTGCCGTCACTGCGCATGTCGCTGACCACTTGTTGCACGGCGGCAGTCAGCTGCGCATCGTCTTTGCGGATGCCAAGGCCTGTGAGAATCCGACTGAACGCCGGCACCCCCTCCTGGAACAGATCCGGCGCCATGTTGGCGTAATAGCCGGCGGTTTCCACCGTAGTGCCGTAGGCGTCGACCTGATTGATACGCAGCGCCTGGAAGGCGTCGGTGTCGGTGTTGTAGACCACCAGCTTGAGCGGGGGCTTGCCGGCTTTGCCCAGCGTCTCGTTCTGCGTATCGAGCAGGGTCTTGATGGTCGAGCCGTTGAGCACCGCCACCTTGTGCCCGGACAGATCATCCAGCGACTTGATTGCCTTGGGGTTGCCTTTGGGCACCACCACCGACTGGCTGGAATACATGTAGTTGACGATGTTGATCACTTCGCGCCGTTCAGGCTTGTCGAACAGCTGATCGACAATCATGTCGCACTGCTGGGCGAGCAACGCTGGCACCAGCCCGGAGAATGGAATCACCCGCCACTCGACCTTCTTGCCGCCGAGCCGCTTGGCGATTTCCAGCCCCAGATCGATGGTCAGGCCCACCGGTTTCTGCGTGGCGTCGAATGACACCAGTGGCGGCGAATCCATCCCCGAGCAGTAAGTGAGCTTGTCCACCTTCTGCAGGCGGTCGGGCACGGTTGTGGCCGCCAACAGCATCGGTGCACACAGACTCAGGGAAACAAAGGCGGCCAGCGCGGCGGGTTTATGCATGACGAAAGCTCCGGTTTCGGTAAGAAAGTAAGGGCAGTTCTGAACGTCACAGCGGTACGACCGGCGGGCTGGTTGCCCGCTTCTGGTTGGGGATTTCAGGTGTTTTTCTGCAATTGGAGAAAGGCAATCAGGCTGGGGACTGTGCCCTCGATGTGGTCACGCAAAATCCGCTCGGCCTGGTCGGCATCCCCTGCGCGCAAGGCATCGAGGATCACTGCGTGCTCATCACGCGCGCTCAGGGGCTTTTCGCCATGTTCCAGCCACACGCGCATGTGCGGTTCGATCACCGTGTACAGCGCAGAAATCTGGCGCATCAACCGCGGGCGCTGGCTGAGGCTGCATAAATACTGGTGAAACTCGCGATGGCGGCTGACCCATTCGCAGCTGTCGTCGCGGTAGTCGTCCATGTCGTCGAGCAGACGCTCGAGATGCGTCAGGTTGCGTTCGGTAATCTTCGGCACCGCCACCCGAATTGCCAGGCCTTCCAGCGCGCTGCGCATCTCAAAGACTTCATGCATTTCGTCGATGTTCAGACCGCTGACCACCGCCCCACGGTTCGGCCGCAAGGTGACCAGGCCGTCGGCGGCCAGGCGTCTGAAGGCTTCGCGCACGGGCATGCGACTCATACCGATTTCAGTGGCGATGTCTTCGGCGATAAGCCGCTGCCCCATGCCATAGGTGCCCTTGCAAATAGCATCCAGCAAAAAGGCGTAGGCCTCTTCCTCAGCGGTGACAGGGGGCCGTTCGGCATATCCGGGTGCAAGTCGCATGGCATTACCTTCTGAATTTTTGTATCCAATCATCCACGGATACATAAAAGCAAAAGTGATGCCAGGGATGCGCAACTGAGGTAATGCGCTGAAAGCGTTGGGAAAGGTGTCAGTGGGAAGGTGTTGAGCGGCCGAGATCCATTGCTACTTATCGGATCAGGCAAAGAGTACATGCACCACACCGAGGCAAAAGTGTGCGGCAGGAAACGAAAGCCGGCGACTCGTCGCTGTGATCGTTCCCCCGCTCTGCGTGGGAATGCATCCCCGGACGCTCCGCGTCCACGAGCGATGGACGCAGCGCGTCTGGAGCGGCGGCTTGATCAATCCGGATACACGCAGCCCTGCCGGACACAAAACCTTTAGCAGCCGGCTTGCTGGCGAATGCGGTGGGTCAGCGAACATCGCGGTGCCTGACCTGATGCGTTCGCCAGCGGCAGTCAATCCGCAACATGCGGTGTATCCGATGCACCGAGGAATCGGCTTTACTACCGCTTCGCGGCAGATCGCGAGCAAGCTCACTCCTACGGCCTGCGGCCAGAATCAAGCACAGACCCCCACGCCACCTTGATTTGATCGTTCCCACGCTCTGCGTGGGAATGCATCCCCGGACGCTCTGCGTCCACTAGCGATGGACGCAGCGCGTCCAGAGCGGCGGCTTGATCAATCCGGATACACGCAGCCCTGCCGGACCCAGAACCTGTATCGATCGTTCCCACGCTCTGCGTGGGAATGCATCACCCGGACGCTCCGCGTCCACGAGCGATGGACGCAGCGCGTCTGGAGCGGCGGCTTGATCAATCCGGATACACGCAGCCCTGCCGGACACAAAACCTGTAGCAGCCGGCTTGCTGGCGAATGCGGTGGGTCAGCGAACATCGCACCGCCCTGGGCTTATCAGAAATTCCCTTTCAACGCCGCAAGCCCGCCTTCATACACGCCCTTGAACAACGCTTCGGCTTCGGCGTCCGAGACGCCGGCGGGAGTGAAAGTCCCCGACCACTCCACCACCGAGGCCTGATCGCCGTCTGCGCTGACTTTAAGCGTCGCAAGGTAGTCAGTGACCGGAAACGGCCCTTGGGTGATCGAGTAGCTGTAGGTGCGCGCCTGATTGTCGAAAGCCTCCAGACGCTCGCTGATTTTTGCGCCGTCCTGGGTGGTCAAGTGGCGGACTTGCCCGCCCTGGTCGGAAACGCTGTTGGCAATCAGCGGCAGCCAGTCCGGCAGGGAAAGAAAGCCGCCTACCAGTTGCCAGACCTTGTCGGCCGAGACCGGGATACGAACGCTTGCAGATGCTTTAGCCATGATGATTCTCCACGCTTTGTTTTATTCAGATAGCCATGCTGTCGACGACGCCACCATCGACGCGCAACGCGGCACCGGTGGTTGCCGAAGACAACGGTGAAGCAAGGTACGCCACCAGGTTGGCCACTTCGTCGACCTCGGCAGCGCGCTGGATGATAGACGAAGGCCGGGCACGGCGGACGAAATGATCGGCCTCGTCACGGGCGGTGCGGCCGGACTGGGCGATGGCATCCTTGAGCATTTCTTCAACGCCATCGGTGAAGGTCGGCCCCGGCAATATCGCGTTGACCGTGACCCCGGTCCCCGCCAGGCGCTTGGCCAGGCCGTGAGACACCGCCAGATTGGCCGCCTTGGTGGTCCCGTAATTGATCATGTTGGCAGGAATCGCCACCCCTGATTCGGACGAGACAAAGATCACCCTGCCCCACTTGTTCGCCACCATGTCGTTGACGTAATGCCGCGCCAGCCGCACGCCGGAAATCACGTTGACCTCATAGAAGCGCGCCCACTCGTCATCGGGAGTGTCGAAGAAATCGACTTCGTTGAAGATCCCCAGATTGTTCACCAGGATGTCGGCGCGCGGCTGGGCGTCGAACAATTGCTGCGCACCCTGGGCAGTACCCAGATCGGCGACCACGCCGCGCAATTGCGCATCCGGCACTTCGCGCTTGATCGCCGCGATGGCTTCATCCACCTTGCCCGCCGCGCGTCCAACGATGACCACTGTTGCCCCGCACATCGCCAGGGCCTTGCCGATCCCCAGGCCGATGCCGGCAGTCGAACCGCTGACGATTGCCAGCTTTGCACTCAAATCGATTTTCATCATGCACCTCAATAAGGTTGATTGGGCCGGGCCTGATCGGAGCCGTGCCGCAGGCCTTGTCACCTGTACGGTAACCTTGGGGCACAGAATAGGACCGAGCAGAAAGACCGTCCAAGACTTGATATGAATGAGTTGAGTCGCGAAGGGTCTTGGCTACTGGATAGCAGCCTGGGGCAACGACCGGCGTCGTGGGGGGAGTGTAGAGAGCGTGGGCGACGTTGATCTGCCAACGCTGGAAATGTTTAGCAGTGAGCTTGCCCGCGCAGCCGTTGGCCCCCGGTACAGCGGGTCAGCCGTACCGGGGCTTGCGCGGGCGAGCGTGTTGCCACGACCCGGAAGCCGCCGTTACTTGGCGGTGAACACCGAGTAGCTGTTCATCAGGTTGCGGTAGTTCGGAATGCGCTGGGACAGCAGATTGGCCAGGCCTTCCATGTCGTTGCGCCAGTCGCGTTGCAGCTCGCACGCCACCGAGAACCAGTTCATCAACTGCGCGCCGGCAGCCGACATGCGTGCCCAGGCAGCCTGCTGAACCACTTCGTTGAAGGTGCCGGAAGCATCGGTGACCACGAACACGTCAAAGCCTTCTTCCAGCGCGCACAGGGTCGGGAATGCCACGCAAACGTCAGTCACAACGCCCGCGATGATCAGCTGCTTGCGGCCAGTGGCCTTGATCGCCTTGACGAAGTCTTCGTTGTCCCAGGCGTTGATCTGGCCAGGACGGGCGATGTAAGGAGCGTCCGGGAACATTTCCTTGAGTTCCGGCACCAACGGGCCGTTGGGGCCGGTTTCGAAACTGGTGGTCAGGATGGTCGGCAGCTTGAAGAATTTGGCGCAATCGGCAAGGGCCAGCACGTTGTTCTTGAATTCGTTGGGCGAGAAATCCTGCACCAGCGAGATCAGACCGGTCTGGTGATCGACCAGCAGAACGACGGCATCGTTGATATCCAGGCGCTTGTAAGGAACGGTCATGATTGACTCCATTGAGTGTGTGACAGGTGTGTGCGAGACCAGCGGATGGCGCTGGCGGGCAGCCCTGCCGGTAAGCCCCGGCAAGGCGTTTCATGCTCGTTTGCGTGGCGTCAGAAAGCGAAGCAGGAGCAGCCAAACGCGCCCCAGAAGCCTTGGAAGTCGCTGACCGGCACCTTGGACATGCGTGCCTTGTCATGGCTGTGCGAGTGGACCGTGCACGGCCCGCTGCACTGGTGCACGCTGGCGGCCATCGGCGCGCCCGGGCGCCAGTGCCCCGCCACCTTGGCCACCGGTGACCAGTCCGGCAGCACCGGCACGCTGGGTGGCGACAGGTCTTCGAACTCACCGGCGCCGTAGACCACCTTGCCGTCGACCACGGTCAGCATCGACTCGATCCACTTGATCGACTCTTCCGGCACGCTGAAGAAGTCCTGGGACAACGCCACCACGTCGGCCAGCTGGCCGATCTTGATCTGGCCCTTCTTGCCCTGTTCGGAGGAGAACCAGGCGCTGCCGCGGGTGAACAGCTCAAGCGCGGTTTCCCGGGACAGGCCTTCGGGGTACAGCTCAAGACCGCCGACCGTGCGACCGCTGACCATCCAGTACAGCGAGGTCCACGGGTTATAGCTCGATACCCGGGTGGCGTCGGTGCCTGCGCCCACCGGCACGCCTTCGGCCAGCATGCGTTTGATCGGTGGCGTGTGCTCGCCGGCCTTGGCGCCGTAGCGCTCGACGAAGTACTCGCCCTGGAAGGCCATGCGGTCCTGAATCGCGATGCCGCCACCGAGCGCCTTGACCCGCTCGATGTTCTTCGGCGTGATGGTTTCGCAATGGTCGAAGAACCACGGAATGCCGTTGAACGGGATCTCGCGGTTGACCTTCTCGAACACGTCGAGCATGCGCGAGATCGACTCGTCATAGGTCGCGTGCAGGCGGAACGGCCAGCGATGTTCGACCAGATGCCGCACCACTGGCTCCAGGTCCTGCTCCATGCCTGGCGGCAGGTCCGGGCGCGGTTCGAGGAAGTCTTCGAAGTCGGCCGCCGAGAACGTCAGCATCTCGCCCGCGCCGTTGTGCCGCAGGAAATCATCGCCCTGGTGCAGGGTGACGGTGCTGGTCCAGTTCTTGAAGTCGCTGAGTTCTTCCTTGGGTTTCTGGGTGAACAGGTTGTAGGCGATGCGCACCGTCAACTGCTTGGCTTCGGCCAACTGAGTGATCACCGCGTAGTCGTCCGGGTAGTTCTGGAAACCACCCCCGGCATCGATCGCACTGGTCAGGCCCAGACGGTTGAGTTCACGCATGAACTGGCGGGTGGAGTTG
Source organism: Pseudomonas sp. NPDC087358 (assembly GCF_044900785.1). Lineage (NCBI taxonomy): Bacteria > Pseudomonadati > Pseudomonadota > Gammaproteobacteria > Pseudomonadales > Pseudomonadaceae > Pseudomonas > Pseudomonas sp. NPDC087358. The sequence goes on along the minus strand of NZ_JBJDOA010000004.1, from coordinate 5,887 downwards.
ACCTGATACTCAAGCGGAAGCTTGGGCCCCTTGGCCAGGGTCGAGTAGAGAATCATCGCGTTGGGCTTGGCCACCAGCATGCCAGTGGGGTCGCCGTTGCTGTCGCGCACGATCTCGCCGCCCGGCGGATTGGGCGTGTCCCGGGTGTAGCCAGCCACGCGCAGGGCGGCGCGGTTGAGCAGCGCACGGTCGTACAGATGCAGGACGAAAACCGGGGTATCAGGCGCTGCCTGGTTGAGCTCTTCGAGGGTCGGCATGCGCTTTTCGGCAAACTGGAATTCGTTCCAGCCACCCACCACGCGTACCCATTGCGGCGTCGGTGTGCGATCGGCCTGGTCCTTGAGCATGCGCAGCGCGTCGGCGACCGAAGGCACCCCCTCCCAGCGCAGTTCCAGGTTGTAGTTCAGGCCGCCACGGATCAGGTGCAGGTGCGAGTCATTGAGCCCCGGGATCACCGTGCGCTTGTGCATGTCGATGACCTGGGTGGCACTGCCGCGCAGGGACATGATCTGCGCATCGGTGCCCACTGCGACGAATTTTCCGTCGCCGATCGCCACCGCACTGGCCTTGGGCTTTTCCGGGTCAACCGTATGAAAGTTGCCGTTGTAGAGAATCAGATCGACGTTCATTGCAGTACCTTCGGCAAAGGATTTTCTGGACGCGCCGACGGCAAGGCCGGCAACGGGTATTGAAGAAAGGATCGCGGCAGCCGCGCTGAGCAGTGAGCCCTGGGCGAGGAAGCTGCGGCGTTCGGCATCATCGGGGTTATCCCTCATGATCCGATCCCGGCACCGGCGCAGGCCTGGCGTTGAGCCACGGGGCGAATAGCCGGGTGGCCAGAGGCATCAACAGGTACACCACCAGCAGCACGATGGTGACGGTCACCAGCGCGGTGCCGATCACGTAGTTGCCCAGCAGCGGGAAGGCGCGGAACACCGGTCCCCAGACAAGCGGAATCAGCAGGGTCAGCGGGCAGATCACCAGGAAAGTCACGCAGGCCTGTTTCCAGCGCGGCGGCGGCGGGCTTTCGCTGGCGGGCACGAACCAGAATTCGTTGTGCGGGTTGACCTCGGTGATGTCGCCGTCAGCCAGCATCGGCGCCGCTTCGGCGACCAGTTCGCGCCGTCTGGAGGACTCCAGCCAGCTTTGCATGGCGTCGGTGGAGCAGAAACGCAGGACGCAGGTGAACATGCTCAGGCCATCGGCCTTGCCGCGAATCACGTCGACGCCCAAGTGCCCAGGAGAACTGCCGGCGATTGCCACGATACGTCGCAGCCAGGCTTCGTATTGTGCCTCGAGGCCCGCCTTGACCCGGTGCTTGACCACCAGGGTGACGATCTCGTCGGACGACAGTTTCGACGTTGCCGCACGTTCGGCGGACAGGGCAGATTCAGGCATAGCGAAGCGCTCCGGGAAAACGAGTGTTGAGCGCCAGACGGCCTGGGCCGGCAATCAGTACGCTGGTAAAGATGATGATGAGCAGCCAGCCGAACTGGCCCTGTTCCACGCTCCAGTCGCTGTGCACGACCACCAGCGCCACCAGCAGCAGAAAGAGAATAGGCAGACACGCCAAACGCGCCAGTACGCCGGTCAGAATCAGCAGCGGACACAGCACTTCGGCAAAGATCGCCATGCCCAGGGTCAGGGTCGCGCCCATGTGGAATGGGTCCTCGATGAGCAACAACTGCGCCTTGAAGTCCAGCAGCTTGGGCAGGCCATGCACGAATAACAGGAACAGCGCGCCACTGGCCCGAAGGAACAGCAGTCCGAGGTCCATGGTGCGGTCATTGAAGGTTGAATAGCGCATCGCACACCAACGAATTCATGAAAGGCTCGCCATCGGCCGATGACAGACATTGCACTCATGGTGTCGGGGTGGGGCTCTGAGGTATTGAACAGACGTGCTTTGATTGGTGGATCTGTGCTTGTACTTGTTTGAGTCCGGTTTGCGGGTGAATGCGCTCGGTCCGGGGCCACTCAGGTGGCTGACCTGTCGCGTTCGCCAGCAAGCCGGCTCCTACAGGTATGGCGTTTGGCGGGCGTCAATTGGCTTCCTGAATCTGCCCTTTGCGCTCCATGATCATCTGATTTCCGCTCTGCTGACGCTGCTGCTGGAGGGAATCCCCGCTGCCAGTGCCAGAGGAGGATGAGGAACCTGAGGTGTTGCCGGGTCGCAATGCGGGGTTGGTCGTGCCACCGTTGTTGCCGTTCGCCCCATTTGTCCCAGAGCTAGTGTTGATCCCGTTGCTGCCGGTCGCCGTGGTGTTGTTGCTGTTACTGCCGTTGGTATGGGTGGCATCGGTGTTGTTGGTATTGGTCCCGTTGGTGCCAGTGGCGTTGGTGTTGCTGCTGTTGGTCCCGTTGCTGCCGGTGGCGTTGGTGTTGCTGCTGTTGGTTCCGTTGCTGCCGGTGGCGTTGGTGTTGCTGCTGTTGGTTCCGTTGCTGCCGGTGGCGTTGGTGTTGCTGCCGTTGGTGCCGTTGCTGCCGTTGCTGCCGGTGGCGTTGGTGTTGCTGCTGTTGGTTCCGTTGGTGCCAGTGGCATTGGTACCCGAAGTGCCAGCGCCACCACCTGCCGCGCCGCCTGCACCTGCGCCACCGCCTGCGGCCCCGCCACCACCGATGCCCGACGCGGCGAGCATCACCGGTGACTTGTCTTGCGCCATGGCCCCGGTGCAGGTGGCCGCAACGGCCGCGAACAGCAAATGCATCAATGTCTTGCGTGAACTGATCATCATCGTGTCTCCAGGATTACCGCGATGGGTCTGTCCATTCGAGGGCGAGTGATCGACAGCGTTCGCTTTTTTACACTCAATGCTTTCGCGTGGCGGTGGCCCGGCTTGTTGGCCAGGCAGTTGCAGGCGTGACGCCAGCGGGTGCGACGCGATTGCTCGCACCCGCTCGACGCTTAACTGCGTTGCGCTGCGGTGGAGGCATCGGCTGCGGCCGGCTGGTCCGGGGTGACCGACAACGGCTCGATCTTGCCGACGATGAACAGATAGCTGAAAGCCCCCAGCACCGCGAACGCGCCGGCGGTCATCAATGGCGCGGTGAATGAACCGTTGCTCATCACCAGCATAAAGCCGGTGAAGGTGGTGATGAAAATCCCGGCGGTGTTGGAGGCGAAGTTCTGGATGCCACCAATCGATGCCACGTGCGCCGGGCTTGGCGCCACATCAGCCGGCAGGCACCAGATACTCGCCCCGGCGAACGCCAGGCTGGCATAGGCCAGGCTGAAAAACGCCAGCATCGCATAGGTGTTTTCGGTGAACACCGACAGCGAGATGCTGGAAGACATCAACATGCCGCCGACGATGCAGGTCTTGCGCGCCGCCGTCAGGCTCCAGCCACGACGGTACAGCGCATCGGAGGTCAGCCCGCCGATCCAGCCACCGACGATTGATGCAACGGCCGGGATGGTCCCCAGCGTGCCGAGTGACTTGAGGGAAAAGCCACGTTCGGTGACCAGGTAGGTCGGGAACCAGGTGATGAAGAAATAGATCACGAAGTTCAGGCAAAAGAAGCCGAGCATCATGCCCCACAGCGTGCGGTGGCGGAACAGCGACGCCCACTTGACCTTGGGACGCGCGGCGATGGTCGCAGCCTTGCTCGCTTCGTGCTGCTCAATGGCGGCAACCGCCTGCGGTTCCTTGTAGATCAGCAGCCAGCCGACCACCCAGATCACCCCCACAGCCCCTGTGATGACGAACGACGCGCGCCAGCCCCACAGCTCGATGATCAGCGCCACCAGCGGTATCGACAGCGCCGACCCGACGCGCGAGCCGCTGTCGAAAATGCTGGTGGCAAACCCGCGCTCCTTGACGTCGAACCACTGGCTGACGATCTTGGCGCAGGACGGATAAGCCCCCGCCTCGCCGACCCCGAGCATCAGCCGGCAACCGAACATCGAGGCCAGACTGCCCGCAGCGGCAGTGGCCGCAGTGAACAGCGACCACCAGGCCACGGCCAGAGGCAGCGCGATTCTTGCGCCGACCCGGTCGACGAACCAGCCGAACGGCATTTGCATCAATGCGTAGGTCCAGAAGAAACCGCTGAGCAGCAGGCCCATTTGCCCCGAGCCCAAGCCGAGTTCTTTCTGGATATAGGGGGCGGCAACCGCGAGGTTGGCCCTGTCGATGTAGTTGATGGCCACCGCGAGGAAGCACAGAAAAATTACCAACCAGCGCCCTTTCTGCATGGCGAGTCCTCCTAATTATTTTTATGAGTAAGACTTCGTTAGAGCTTCAGACAGCGCTCAGAGCCGGTTTTTGCGACGTGATCAGGGCCTGAAAAGCCCCCCTCACAAAACGCTAATTGGCCTGACCAAATACCCGAATGCAGCCGATACTAGACCCGAAAACCCGATAATGGAAACCTGAAAGGCGATTATTTCGCGCGATTTTTCAGCGGAGGAACGGATTTGCATAATTTGGCCTGACCAATCTATGCTTTGCCGACGGTCGTTCGGTACGCCCTGAAAGACTCTTGAGTCTTGCCGGGCGGATGACACTCATAACAACAAGGACTCAGCGATGAAGATGACTTTCCGTTGGTACGGGCAAAACGACCCGGTCACTCTGCCGTATATCCGCCAGATTCCCGGCATGACCGGCGTGGTCTCGGCCATCTACGACATCCCCGTGGGAGAGGTGTGGCCGCTGGACAAAATCGCCGAGCTCAAAGCCACGATCAACGCCCATGGCCTTGAGCTCGAAGTCATCGAAAGCGTGCCGGTGCACGAAGACATCAAGCGCGGCCTGCCCAGCCGCGACCGCCTGATCGATAACTACGGCCAGACCTTGCGCAACCTCGCCGCCTGCGGGATCAAGGTGGTCTGTTACAACTTCATGCCGGTGTTCGACTGGACCCGCTCGACCCTGGACATGCAGCTGCCGGACGGCTCGACCACGCTGGCGTTCGATGTGGCGGTGATCGAGCAGGCCAATCTGGACGACGGCATCAGCCTGCCAGGCTGGGACGTGAGCTATGAACCCGAGGTGCTGCGGGCGCTGATCAGCGAATACGCGCAGGTCGATGAAGACACCCTGCGCGCACGTCTGGCGTATTTCCTGGAACGCATCATCCCGGTGGCGCGGGACGCCGGGATCAAAATGGCGCTGCACCCGGACGACCCGCCGCGCCCGATGTTCGGCATGCCGCGAGTGGTGAAAAATCGCCAGGACCTGGCGCAGGTCCTGGCGATGGTCGACGACCCGGCTAACGGCCTGACGCTGTGCTCCGGCTCGCTGGGGGCGGATCTGGGCAATGACATCCCCTCGCTGGTCAGAGAGTTTGGCGGCCAGGGGCGCATCCACTTCGCCCACCTGCGCAACGTCAAGGTCAATGAGGCAGGCGACTTCTACGAAACCGCACATCGCTCGCAGGATGGCTCGCTGGACATGGCGGAAATCGTCAAGGCGTATGTAGAGACGGGCTTCGAGGGCTATTACCGGCCCGATCACGGTCGCATGATCTGGGGCGAAACCGGCAGGCCAGGTTACGGCTTGTATGACCGGGCGCTGGGCGCGGTCTACCTGAACGGCCTGTGGGAAGGGATCCGCAAGGGCATGCCTGCGGGGCACTGATGCTTGCAACGGCAGGGTTGGGCGGTGCGGGGTGTGGGGTCGGGTGATGGTTGCTGCTTTTGATTCTGGCCGTAGGCCGTGGGAGCTCGGCTTGCCAGCGATCTGCCGGGAACCGGCAGAAAATGCTCGACATACCGCCAACCAGGCTGACCCCGTCGCCTGGTTTTACTGCCGCTACGCGCCAGCTCGCGGGGCAAGCCCGCTCCTACAGCCTGAACTGACCTCAAAAAGTTGGACATCAATCCTGACTTTTTGGGTGTTCAGCATGGGCAAGTATTCGATTCAATTCAAAATCACCGCCATCA
>NZ_JBJDOA010000003.1:517393-637435 GCF_044900785.1 Pseudomonas sp. NPDC087358 | reverse complement strand
AGGTGCATCGCGTCCACAGGCTTTGCTGGCGCTTCGCGCCAGATCGTCGGCAAGCCAACTCCCACGCCCTCCGGGCAGAAGCGGGTGGACCTCTGTCGTCCTGCGGGCAGAAGCAATGGACCCCTGTTGCGCCGCCTGCTTCTGATTCTGGCCGCAGGCCGTGGGAGCCGGCTTGCTACAAACCTGGTGACGCCGGTCGGGGTTTTGTGGCGTTTACGGGTACGGGATTGCTTGACGTTGTACGATGACGTATAACGAATGCTTCGTATTGAGTTGCCTTCCAACGTTAATCACGAGCCTCTAATAAAAATGAAATCACACACCTGCTCTCGCCTCTCCCCCATCGTTTACTCGGCTTTCCCGACCATCACTGCAGCGTCCAGGCTTGTTCAGGGTACGCAGTAGCGTCCTGCGGGATAACGCCCCTTCGCTTCTACCCACGCCAAAATCAAGCAGTCGTCTGACAACGATGGCGCGCTGAGTGGCATCTACGTGCTCGACCCACCATCCCACGCACCCTGCTCACAGGGGACGGAGAGAACATGGACCCAAGAATAACAATCATCCTGTGCCTGACCGCTGGCTACTTCATCGTCATGTCCTACATCGGATACAGCGTGCGCAAACACGCCAAAAGCCGCGATGGCTTCACCGGCGGAGGTCGAAGTTTTCCGCCCTTTCTGATTGGCGCGCTGCTGCTGTCCGAGTTCATCGGCAGCTCGGTCAGTATCGGCACTGCACAAAAAGGTTTTGAAGCCGGCATTTCCGCCGCCTGGAATCTGGTCGCACTGTCGCTGGGCTTTTTGCTGCTGGCGCTGGTTCTGGCCAAGAAATACCGCGACACAGGGCTGAACACCATTTCAGGGATCCTGGCGCAGAACTATGGTCAGGGCACGCGCTACGCGGCATCGATTCTGACCATCTGCGCGCTGAGCATCGTCTCCGTGGCTCTGTATGCCAGTGGCGGCGCGGTGCTGGCCGCGGTCCTGAACATCGACAAGACCCTGGCGATCCTGCTGGTGGGCGTGATCACCGTGTTCTATGTCAGCGTCGGCGGCATGCGCTCGGTGGTCTACACCAACTTTGTCCACGCGGTGATCAAATACATCGGTATCGTCCTGGCCCTGGCGTTCGCCCTGAACGCCAGCGGCGGCATCGGCGCCATGCAGGCCAAGTTGCCCGCCAACATGTTCGACTTCACGGGCGTGGGCTGGGGCCAGATCTTCGCCTGGATGATCGGCGGCATCGGTTCGATCTTCGCCACCCAATACGTGATTCAGGCGTTGGTCAGCACCAAGGATGAAAAGACTGCCAAACGCGCCTGCTTCTACGTGTCTTCGCTGATGATTCCGTTCGGCCTCATGGCTGCGCTGATTGGCATGTGCAGTGCTTTCCTGTACCCGGGCATCAAATCCATCGATGCCTTCCCGGTGCTCATTTCGCACATGCCGACCTTTTCGGCGAGCCTGGTGGTGATCGGTCTGGCCGGTGCGCTGTTCGGCGGCATCTCGGCCAACACCCTGGCCTCGGCCACCCTGGCGATGAAGGACTTCTACGACCCCTTCTTCAACAAAGACAAGGACGATCGCAAGTCGGTGATCTTCATTCGCCTGGCCATCGTGGTCATCGGTTTCCTGCCGCTGATCCTGGCCCTCTACGCCGACAAGATCCTGCTGATCGCCTTTCTCGGCAAGGCGCTGCGTGCCACCCTGGCGGTGATCGTGCTGATGTGTTTCTACGCGCCGAAATTCGGCAGCGGCCGCGGCGCCCTGGCCGGCGTGATCCTGTCGGTGTTCTCGACCATTGGCTGGTTCCTGGCGGGCAACCCGTATGGCATCGACAGCTCCTACTTCGCCCTGTTCGCGCCGCTGCTGACCATGGCCATCGCCGAACTGCTCAAATCCGGGCGTTCGGACCCACAACCTGTGTTAAACAAGAACGGCTGAAAACGTCGTTGCCAAGTGCAACCAAAGCGCGGTCCTGGGGACGGGGCCGCGACGCAAGGAGGAAACCATGAGCGACAAGAAAGCCGATGTACTGGTCTGGGGCCCGATGCATGCGGGGTTGACGCAGAACTTGAATCGCGATTTCACAGTGCACAATCGCTGGGAAATACAGGACATCGACGCCTGGGCCGCCGAGCACGGCGACAAGGTCCGCGGCGTGATTACCAGCGGTGTATACGGTGCCGACAATGCGCTGCTTGATCGCCTGCCCAATCTGCAAGTCATCAATAGCTTCGGCGTCGGTTATGACGCCGTCGATACTGCTTATCTTGCCGGTCGCGGGATCAAGCTGAGCAACACCCCCGATGTGCTGAACAACGCCGTTGCCGAAACCGCCATGGCGCTGATGCTGTGCGTATCGCGACGCATCAGCGAGGCCGAACGCTTCGTTCGCGCAGGTCAGTGGGCCACCGGCAAGTTCCCGCTGGGCAACGACTTGTGCGGCAAGACCTGCGGCATTGTCGGGCTGGGCAAGATCGGCAAGACCATCGCCAGGCGGGCGGCGGCGTTTGACATGAACATCGCCTATTTCCGTCGTGGCCAGGCGTATTCGGATGTTACCTACACCCACTACTCCGACTTGCAGGAACTGGCCAAGGCGTCGGACTACCTGATCGTCATCGTTCCCGGCGGTCCGGACACCCAGCACCTGATCAACCGTGACGTGCTCAAGGCTCTGGGCTCTAGCTCATACCTGATCAACGTCGCGCGCGGCTCGGTGGTCGATGAGCAGGCACTGGTGGCATCGCTGCTGGAATCGGAAATCGCCGGTGCCGGCCTCGACGTGTTCGAAGACGAGCCGAACGTCCCGTCCGAACTGCTGAAACTCGACAGCGTGGTGCTCACCCCGCACATCGGCAGCGGCACCGTGGAGACCCGCCAGGCGATGGCCGACCTGGTGTTCGCCAACGTCAGCGCGTACTTCACCGATGGCACGCTGGTGACGCGGGTAGCCCTGTAGCGGTCCGGTTTGCCGGCGGTGGCGGTTGCCAATACCCCGCCGACGGCAAGCCATGTTGCTGACCGGCCTGGACACCTTGATCACGACCGCAGGTCAGTCTTCACATTCCTTTCTCAACTTTTACGGATAATGCCGGTCCAACCGCCCCGAATACGATCAAGCAACGGGAGAATCCTGTTTGAATATTGCCGGCGTCATCTTTGACTGCGACGGAACCCTGGTAGACAGCGAACGTCTGGCTGCCGGGCTGCTGCGCGACATCTTGCAGGAGCATCAGGTATTACTGACGCTTGATCAGGTGCTGGAGCGCTTTCGCGGCGTGCAGTTTGCCCTGTGCATGGAAGGCCTGTGCCGCGACTATCCGTGGCTACCCAACATTGAGGTGGTCAACGCCTTTCGCGCGCGCACCCTCCCCCTGCTCCAGGCTAACCTTGAAGAAATGCCCGGCGCGGTGGAGTTCGTTCGCGGCTTGTCCCTGCCCAAATGCGTCGCCTCCAACGGCCCGCGCAGCAAGATCGAAACCTGCCTGAGCACCGTCGGCCTGCTCGACGTATTCCACGGTCTGATCGTCAGCGCCTATGAAGTGCACGCCTGGAAGCCCTCGCCGATCCTCATCGAACACGCCGCCGACCTGCTGGGGTTGAGCCCGCACGAATGCCTGCTGGTCGAAGACAGTGTGCCGGGCGTACAGGCTGGCCTGGGTGCTGGCGCGCAAGTGGCGGGTTACGGCGACGACACCGATTTTTCCGAGTTTCTCGACCACGCCAATTTTCATCGCGTGAAGGATTTTGGTGAATTGAAAGAACTGGTGCAGCGCATCAGTTGAGCGCAATGGCGGTGCTTGCTGTAGCGCGGCTCGCCGGCGGCCTGGCCTGGCATCGATAACGCTGGAACGGTCCTTTTGCCTGCAAACGCGATGAGTGGCAGGTTCCATCCACTCATTCGGCGCTTGTAGAGCACGCGACATCTCGATACTGTATATAAAAACAGTATCGAGAAATCCCATGCAGCTGATCGACAAGCTGAGCATCCTCGCCGACGCGGCCAAATACGACGCCTCCTGTGCCAGCAGTGCCGCGCCCAAGCGCAGCTCCGAAGGCAAGTCGGGCATTGGCTCCAGCACCGGCATGGGCATCTGCCACAGCTATACCCCCGACGGTCGCTGCGTCTCGCTGCTGAAAATCCTGCTGACCAACTTCTGCCTGTACGACTGCCAGTATTGCGTCAACCGCCGCTCCAGCGACGTCCCGCGTGCGCGTTTCAGCCCAGAAGAGGTGGTCACCCTGACCCTGGATTTCTACCGACGCAACTGCGTCAGCGGGCTGTTTCTGAGCTCCGGGATCATCCGCTCGGCCGATTACACCATGGAGCAGCTGATCCGCGTGGCCAAGCTGCTGCGTGAAGAGCATGAGTTCCGCGGCTACATCCATCTCAAGACCATTCCCGAAGCAGACCCGGCGCTGATCGAAGAAGCCGGACGCTATGCCGACCGCTTGAGCGTCAACATCGAATTGCCGACTCAACTGGGCTTGCAGACACTGGCGCCGGAAAAAGAGATGGGCTCGATCAAGCAGGCCATGCAGACCATTTACACCGGTCAGCAAACCGTGCTCAACGAACCCAAGGCGCCGCGTTTTACCCCTGCAGGTCAAAGCACGCAGATGATCGTGGGTGCCGACGATACCGACGACAGCACCATGCTGCACACCGCCCAATCGCTGTATGGCGATTTCCGTCTCAAGCGCGTGTACTACTCAGCCTTCAGTCCCATCCCCAACAGCCCGAAAAGCGTGCCGCTGGCCGCCCCGCCGCTGATGCGCGAGCACCGCCTGTATCAAGCCGACTTCCTGCTGCGCAGTTATGGCTACAAAGCCGGTGAACTGCTCGCAGGACCCGGCCATCTGGCGCTGGATATCGACCCCAAACTGGCCTGGGCTCTTGAGCACCGCGACATCTTCCCGCTGGATCTGAACCGCGCCGAGCCTGCGATGATTGCGCGCATTCCCGGGATTGGCATCCGTACCACCAAACGTCTGGTCGAACTGCGTCGCCAACGGCGCATCCGCTACGAAGACCTGACCCGTTTGCGCTGCGTGCTGGCCAAGGCACGGCCATTCATCATTACCAGCGACTACCATCCGCGCCAGGCAGACACCTCCAGTGTGGCGCTGCGCGAGCAGCTGCGCGACCGTCCGCAGCCCCAGCAAATGGCGCTGTGGGCATGATCACACTCGATTGCGACGATGTGTTCGACACCTGGCGCGATCAGGCGCGCTGGTTGTTGAGTCACCAGATCAATCCGGACCAGGTGAGCTGGAGCGTGCCTGAAGACGCCGATCTTTTCGCCAGCGACGAGCATTACCCGCAACAGACAGGACCATTCCAGGCACGCGTACCGCTGGCGTTGCTGGAATTGCTGCAAAACGCCGCGCAATATCGCGGCGAGCAGCGCTGGAGTCTGTTGTATGAGGTGCTATGGCGCGTCAGTCATGGTGACCGGACCGCCATGATGGCTGGCGACAGGTTGGGTAGCGAGCTGCATCGACGGCTCAAGCAGGTCAGCCGCGAAGCGCATCACCTGCACGCGTTTGTGCGCTTCATTCAATTGCCTGGATGCAATAACGGCAAGGACATGGAGGTCAAGGCCGCGCTGCTGGAGACCCACAGCCTGCCGGAATACGTGGCCTGGCATGAGCCGGCCCACGACATTCTGCGCACCGCCAGCGAGCACTTCATTGGCCGAATGGGCCGCCATCGCTGGATGATCGCCACGACCAGGGACGGCGTGTATTACGACGGTCAGCGCCTGATCCACAAACGCCAGTGCCCCGCTGCGTGGCAGGCCCTGGCGCGCAACGCGGAAGATCCCCAGGGCGAGCTGTGGCTGACCTACTACAGCCACATCTTCAATCCGGCGCGGCTCAATCCCAAGGTGATGCAGGGTCATCTGCCCTCGCGCTTCTGGAAAAACCTGCCGGAGGGCCCGCTGATCCCGGCGCTGATCAGCGAAGCACGCACCGGCAAACAACGAGATGGCCAGGCCAGGCAGATCGCCGAGCGACGAGGCAAGGTGATTCGGGGTGGGCGCTAAGCGCTGTTATTGATGCGCGCCGAAGCCCGTGGCCACTGCTTACTGACGATGCAGCGCGGTTTGCATGCCCGCCGTTGTTGTCGGGGTGCCCAGCGCCGTGCCGAAGAAGCGCACCGCCTCGCTGCTGAGGTTGCGATGGATGTCTTCTCGATCCACCCCGATGGCATCAGTACACAGCCCAGGCTGCGTCGCTCGTTGCTCATCGTCGCAAGGCGCCATGAACACAAAGTGCCCGGCGCCGGCCAACAATTTGAAGTCCGAGACCTCGGGCAGCTTGCGCGCCAATGCTTCGGCGTTCTTGTCGATGGCCAATAGTTCATCGCCATCACCGCTGTAGAGCAGCACCGGCACATGAACGTCGGACAGGGTATGTCGGCCGAACATCAGCCCCAGAGGCGCCATTAGCATCAGCGCGCCGACGCGCGGATCGGCCTGGGCATGCAGGTCATCGCGATCGGCCAACAGCTCCCCTTGAGTTTTGCAGGCGTCTCGGTCCTGTGGCCGCTCGATGCAGTACTGGCGCAGGCGCTGCAGGTCAGGCTGGGCGCCAGCCAGAATCAATGCGGTTTCGCCACCGGCCGAATAGCCGATCACACCGACGCGTCGGGCGCTGATATAGGGAGAGAGCATCGGGTCGAGCAAGGCGGCGCTGATGGCCTCGGAAATCTGCAAAGGCCGCCCGTACAGGTTGCTCAAGCTACCCAGGCGGCTATGGTCAAGATAGTTATCACCGGGATGAAAGACCGCGACCACCACAAAGCCCTTGCGCGCCAACGAGGTGGCCAGATCGTGCTGTGCCAGAGGCGTGCCAGTATTGCCATGCGAGAGCATCAACAGCGGGAAGCGGCCCATGGCAATCGTCGCATCTTCAGCCGCCTGGATCGGATAACCCTGGACCCGGGTCACCGTCTCCTCATCAGTCGACGGGTAGAAGGCATAGGCATGCATGGGCTTTGAATCCAGCGGATCAAGGAACGTCAGCTCATGGAAGCCCACGCTCCACGTTGCCAGCTCGCTGGCCTGCACCGAAATCAGGCCAGCCAAGAGGCTAAATACCATCACTGCACAAAGACGCATCATCGCAATGCCCTTGACTTTATCAATCCGTGTCGTGCGATCCAGACCCGTAGGGTCTGATCTCCTTTTAAAACGGTATCTGCAGTCATCTGACCCGGAGGCATGGATAACATTCAGAGCCGTTGTCAGATCAATAGTGCACAAGCCGGGCCAAACTCAGATAAATAGACGGGGATGGCCGAATGACATATCGCGCGGGCCGGAAGATGCGCGCAATTTTACGTCGCTTTGTTACAAGTTACCCGCAAAGAAATCGCAAAGGCTGTCGCGCGCCTGAACAGGCGCCCATAAACGACGAAAGCCCCGTCATCGTTTGGCGTTGGCCTGGGATGACGGGGCTTGCGGTGCTGTGGTAGCGAGTCAGAACATCGGTAATCGCTGCTTGAAGCGGCGATCAGGCAAACAGGGTTTCGTCGATGTGCTTCTGAGCGGCGGTGATGGCGTTGGCGCGCGGCTCATCGCCATAGGCCAGGCCATGGGCGAAGACGAACTGCAAGTCGGTGACGCCGATGAAACCGAACAGCACCTTGAGCAGGTCTTCATGACCGACGCTGCTTGGCTGACCGACATGCAGGCCGCCGGCAGTGGAAACGATGACCACTTTCTTGCCTTTGCACAGACCTTCCGGACCGGCTTCGGTGTAACGGAACGTGCGACCGGCAACGCTGATACGGTCGATCCAGGCCTTCAGTTGGCTAGGAATGGTGAAGTTGTACATGGGCGCGCCGATGACCACGACGTCAGCGGCAAGAAATTCTTCCAGGGTCGCCTCGTTGGTTTCTACTTCCAGTTTCTGCGCAGCATCGCGACCTTCGGCCGGTGTACCGGCTGCAGCCAGAGTGGCGCCGGAGAAGTGGCTCAGTGCATCATTTGCCAGGTCGCGATAGACCACCTGGGTATCCGGTTGACCGGCGGTGAAGGCTGTAACCACGCTGCGGCTCAGTTGGCGCGAAGCGGAATGGTCGCCAAGGATGCTGGAATCAATGTGCAAGAGTTTCATAACGTGCTTCCCAAGTGAGAATCGCCGCTTGGCGATCAAGTGGCGAGAATCCTACCTTGCAAGGCAATCACTGATTAGTCGGCAAAAACATGATGGTTCGTCCTGCTGACAGGACGATGAAGTGATCGATTGCTTCCATGCGACGCCTGAGAAGAAATCCTGCTTCAACGGCGAGCAATGGGCGCACTATCATCGGCAATGACCCCATCGAGGCCGTTTACCCCATGAAGCTTACAATTCTCGCCATTGAAGGCGTCTTCGACACGGGCCTGACTGTCCTGCTCGATGCCTTTTCGACCGCCAATGATCTGGGCGCGATGCTTCTGGAGACCTCACCGCATTTCGATATCAGCACGGTCGGTGTCAGACCGACCGTGCGCACCGCCCTGGGCCTGGAGGTTCCGATCCAACCGGTCGATGAGCTGTCCAGGCCCGACTGGGTGATCATCCCCGCCCTGAACACCCGGATGCCCGAGCAACTGGTGGCATCGCTCGGACGTAACGACATGCTCGACGCCAAGGCACAGCTCTTGACCTGGCATGCCCAGGGCGCCGGCATCGCGGCTTCGTGCATCGGCACATTCCTGCTGGCCGAGACCGGGTTGCTCAGTGGTCAGGAGGCGACCACCAGTTGGTGGCTGGGTCCCTTTTTTCGTCAGCGCTACCCGGACATCGCCCTCGACGAGTCAAGGATGCTGGTGCCGGCCGGCAACGTCGCCACCGCCGGGGCCGCCATGGGCCATCTCGATCTGGCGCTATGGATCATCCGCAAAGCCAGCCCCGAGCTGGCAGCGCTGGTGGCCCGATACATGCTCGCTGACTATCGCTCGTTGCAGGCGCCCTACATCATCCCCGAACACATGGCGCATGCGGATCCGTTGATGGAGGCCTTCGAGCGCTGGGCGCGCAGCCACCTCAAGTCCGGGTTTTCCCTGCAGGACGCGGCCACGGCGCTGGCCACTACGCCGCGCACTCTGCAACGGCGCACCGAAGCGGTGTTGGGAAAGTCGCCCCTGGCGTTCTTTCAGGACATGCGGGTGGAGCGCGCGCAGCATCTGGTGCGCACCACCAGCCTTGACCTTGAGGCCATCGCCGCGCAAGTCGGCTACGTCGATGGCGCGACCCTGCGCACACTCCTGCGCCGTCGCCTGGGTCGTGGCCTGCGCGAGTTGCGCGCCGATCTGAAATAGCGCTCGGTGCGCCCGCTGATGCCCAGGGTCAGGCGCGCGAAGCGATGCCCATGACCAGGCAAAGCCGGTTTTGGCGAAGGTTGCGAGCGAAGTTTTCGGCCATCTGTGCGAAGCGATCTCCCATCACCAGCTTGAGCGTCGGCCCCTGTTCGGCCGCTTGCACGGCGGGCAACTGGAAGCGGTCGAACCACTCGACGATTTCTTGCGTGACGTCTTTCCAGCGAGTCACTGTCAGCCCGGCGTCGTTCAGCGACGCACGGGTCTGCGCCTCGCTCAACAGCACACTGTCTTCACTGCGCTGCGCCCAGGGCACGGGGTAAAGCGGCGCAGGCTGACCCTGCACTGCCAGCACGTCGAAAAAGCCGAAGGTTCCACCGGGCTTGAGCACGCGTGCGACCTCTTGATAGACCTTGAGACGGTTGGCGATGTTCATCACCACATGCTGGGTGTAGACCACGTCGAACTGCGCATCGGCGAGCGGCAGCGCCAACAGATTGCCGACCTGATAGTCCACGCGCTCGCCACTGCCGGTACATGAGGCAAGCAACCTGGCCACCGCAACGAAGGACTCGGTCAGGTCGACCCCGGTCACGTGGCAGTCGTAGGTTTGCGCGGTGTAGCGCGACGGGCCGCCCAGACCGGAACCTGCGTCGAGTACCTGCATGCCCGGGGCCAGACTCAACAGGGCAATGAAGTCCGCGGTGGTTTTCAGCCCGCCGCTGTGGAACTGGTCGAAGCCGGCCAACTGTTCGTCGCTGATCGGACCGTCGCCCATTTGCGCCAGCAACTGCTCTACCCGCGTCAGCAAATCCTGTTCATGGGTATCGCCCTGGTAGTGCTGGCGAGCCGCCTGGGTCTGATCGTTCATGGTGCCTTGCTCTCGTCAAGTAACAGCGCCAGCGGCGATAACGGCCCGACCGGAATGAACTCGAACGTCATCAGGCCTGCCTTGTCCAGCGGCATCCGGGCGAACATCGCGCGGGCCTCGGCGACATCGGTCACATTCAGCACAAACACCACGCCGCTCTGGTCGGTGCGCACGTTCCACTGCTCGATTTTCCCGGCGAGGCTGAGCTTGACCGTCTCGCGCACTTCCTGCGGCAGCACGGCGCTGACCGCCTCCGGGGTAGCGGTAGGCGTCAGGGAACCGATGGCGATGATCTTGGTGGTCGGCACCTTGGGCAGCTGTTGCGCCGCCGAGGCAGCGCCGGACAGCGTGAACGCCAGTGTGCTGGAGATCGCAAGCAGTGCCATACGCCGCCAGGCGCCACGGGTTTTAAAGGTAGAAACAGCTGAAATGCTCATCTTGGGGAATCCTTTGAACGTCATGAATGAAGGTTTTTGCAGCGCGGGCCCGGCATCGAGCCCGGTTGTGCCCGGCTCAGGCGTCAGCCTGTGGGCGTAACAACGCGGGCGGTACCACGGTTTCCACTCGCCCGGTCAGGACGTCGTAGACCATCCCGGTCACGGTGAAATCGCCCGGCAGCTGAGGATTGGCCTTGAGCGCGGCGACATCGATTGCCACGGCCTGGTAAGGGTCAGCGATGGCCAGGTTGTCGAGCTCTGCAACCGTCACACCCAGATTTTTCGCCAGCAATTCCGGCGCGTGGTGCAGGCAGGGGGTGATGCCGCAGTCAGTATGGTGTAGCACGATCAGGTTCCAGCCCGGGCCCATGTCTTTGCCTTGAGCCTTGGCCACCGAGCGGACGATCGCCATGTTTTGCAGGGTCGCCGGGTTGATCCGGCCACCGACGTTACGTATGACGGCGGCCTCGCCATGCGCCAGGCCCAGGACATCGGCTGGATCCACACGCGGATCGACACAGCCGATCACAACCGTCTTCATCGAAGGCATTATCTTCAGACCGGCATTGAACTCAGTGCTGGCAAAGGTGGCGTTACGCTGCAACAGGTCATCGATCACGTTCATGAAAGCCTCTCGTTGATAAGGGAGTCAGCGCATCACTGCCCTTGAGCCATCTGCTCTGGGCATGCGCGGTAGGGGTTGGGCACAGGTAGGATGATGGTCGAAATCTAATGAGCTGGCTATCGTCGAAAATGACAAGTTTCGGATCGATTGCGTCACCGTCATGCGCCCTGCCCTGTGCAACCGACCAAGGGCCGCTCCAGCTAACAAATGATAGTCGTCATTGCTATTGGACACGCAAACGCAGGCGGCGCTGCCGGCAGCCCTATCTCTTGCTGGCGGGGTGGTCCTTGCCGGCCTGTTCGCAGGCCTGGCGGTCAGCCTCGGCGTTGAAGCCAAAGTCCTCTGCCAGCTGGTCGATCAAGCCCCTGACTGAGGGCAGCAGACCGCGACGCGAAGGAAACACGGCATGGATCAGCCCGCTGGGTGGTGCATATTCGGGCAGCACCTCGACCAGACGACCGTCATGCAGTTCGTGGCGAACCATGATCTCGGGCATCTGCACGATCCCCACGCCCTGAACCGCCGCACGCCGCAGGGCATCGAGATCGGAGGTGACGAATCGGGGGTAATGGGCGACTTCGATGCGCTTTGCCTTCGGACCCAGCAGGGTCCAGCGGTGCTCACGGTTGGCCGGTCCCAGGTCCATGCTGGGCAAGCCCGCCAGATCCTCGGGCGTTTTCAGGTTGATGCCTTCGACCAGCGACGGACGAGCGACCAGCTTCTGATAGCTCTCACCAAACACCCGCGCCACCAGTTCGGTGTCCTCAAGGGGTGGAAATCGAACGCGCAAGGCCATGTCGTAGCCCTCCCCCAGGACATCGACCCGGCGGTTGGTGCTGTCGATATGCACCTGGACCTTGGGGTGCATGACCATGAACTTTGCCACCGTATCGCTGACACCCATCGCACCCAGGGCCGGCGGACAACTGATGCGCACGATCCCTTGCGGTTCGGAGCGCGAATACTCCACCACCTGCTCGGCCGCGTCGGCCTCGACCAGCATCGCCACGCAATGCCGGTAGTAATCCTGCCCGATTTCGGTGACGGCAAACTTGCGCGTCGAGCGCTGGATCAGCCGCACGCCCAGACGTTCCTCAAGCAAGGCGATGCGCCTGCTGAGCCTGGATTTGGTGATGTCGAGTTTTCGTCCGGCAGCGGCGAATCCCTTGTGGTCGACCACCTGGACAAAAAAATACAGATCATTGAAGTCGTACACCAGGCGCGCTCACAGGCAGGAAACAGAGGCCATTATTACAGCTGACCGCACAAGTGTCGTGCTGCGCAGCGAAGACGCCGGGCGATCGAGTCTGCTAAAAGGTGCACCCGCCAGCACGGTTTTCCGAGAGGACAGCGCATGAACATCGAAGAAGTTGCGGCTTTTTGCCTGGGCTTGCCCGGTGCCAGGGAAGATTACAAATGGGGCGGCGTGCGGGTGTTTTCCATCTGCGACACCAAGATGTTCGCGGTCATGGGCCTGGCCGGTGACGACCTGTCGTTCAAGGTCGGTCCGCAGCTGTTTCTGGGCTATGTCGACCGCCCGGGCATACGCCCTGCGCCCTATCTGGCTCGCGCGTACTGGATCACCCTGGCGTATCCCTACGCCATGGGCGATGTGGAACTGCGCGAACTGCTGACCCGCTCTCATCAACTGGTGGTCAGCAAACTGGCGAAGCGCCGGCAGGCGGCGCTCAAGCTCTGACATCGGTCAGGGTCAGTAGAAATGCCGGGCCAGGAAGTTACCTCCCGACAGTACGCGGTCGGCCCAGAACAACTGGTGCAACACGACGATCAACCAGAACACAAGCTGATAAGACAGCTTGCGTGTCTTGTGTCGAAACGCTTGCTGCGCCACCAGCGCACCCGGCCAGCCGCCGAGCATCTCGACCGCGTGCAGCAGTTTTTCGGGCGTGCGCTGGCCCTGCATGCGGGCCTGCTTCTTGTCGTATCCGTATAACCCGAAGGCGATCACGCTCATCAGCGGGTAGATCGCCAGCGCCAGCCATGAACCACCGTGCAGCCCCAGCGCCAGCCCGCCATACACCGGCAAGGCACACAACAGCAGCAGGATCGCCAGCTTGAACTTGAGAAACCGCACAGCGCGCCGGGCCACACGGTTTTCGGTGTTTGGCTGCATGGGCTGATTCATCGCCTCAGGCCTGCACGCTGGACCAATCGACCCAGCCGAACACCCAGGTCGCCAGAATCAGCAGCCCGAATGCAATGCGATACCAGGCGAACACCGCGTAGCTATGGGTCGCGATGAACTTGAGCAGCCCGCGTACAGCGATCATGGCGAAAATGAAGGAGGTGATGAAACCCACCGCGAATACGGCGAAATCGTCCGGTTGAAACAGATGCCGGTACTTGAACCCCGAATACAGTGATGCCGCGATCATGGTCGGCATGGCGAGGAAGAACGAGAACTCGGTGGCCGTCTTGCGCGACAGGCCAAACAGCAGACCGCCGATGATGGTCGCGCCCGAACGCGACGTGCCGGGGATCATCGCCAGGCATTGGGCGAACCCGACCTTGAGCGCATCGACCCAAGTCATCTGTTCCACCGTTTCGGCATGCACCTGGTGCTGCCGGCGTTCGGCCCAGAGCATGATGAAACCGCCAATCACCAGTGCAGCAGCGACGGTCACGGGATTGAACAGGTACTCGTGGATCAGATCGGAAAACATCACCCCCAGCACCACCGCCGGTAACACGCCGATGATCAGGTTAACGGTGAAATGCCGGGCCTCAGGCTTGGTCGGCAGGCCGGTGACGACCTCGACGATCTTGTGCCGGAACTCCCACATCACCGCCAGGATCGCCCCCAGTTGAATGATGATGTTGAACGCCATCGCCCTTTCGCCACCGAAACCGATGAGGTCGGCGACGATGATCTGGTGGCCGGTGCTGGAGATCGGCAAGAACTCCGTCAACCCTTCAACGACCCCAAGTATTAACGCCTGTGCGGCGGTCCAAAGATCCATCATTCCCCCAGTTGGAGCCCGCTCGTGGCGAAGCTCTCTTGATATGTTTTGAACACTGTCCGGTGCACGTTAAACGGTCCGATGTAAAAACCGCATGAACAGTCAAGACTGCGGGCTCAAGCACGCGAGCGCCGCGATCCTATCAGACCTGCAAGGCGAACGCTCTAGCATGGATATTGGCGCGCAGGCATTGACGTTGCAGGCCCGCTGATGACGTTTTGGCTATCAGCGGCTCAGGCGAACCTTCCTTTGATTCAGCACGCCACAATGGTTCAGAAACGGCTTACAATCGCCGACCTTTTTATCGCCTTCCTTGTTTGCAGGAGTCTTCATGTCCGGGCTTGAACTGTTCGCCGCTGCACTCGGTGTCATTGCCGTCTGGCTGACAGTCAAACAGAACCCCTGGTGCTGGCCTGTGGGGCTGGTGATGGTGCTGCTCTATACCTGGATCTTCTTCGACGTGAAGCTGTACTCGGACATGCTGCTGCAAGTGGTGTACGCGGTGCTGCAGCTGTATGGCTGGTGGCAATGGACCCGGCGCGGCGCCGCCCTGGAGGGTCGCAGCGTGACGTCGCTGGACGCCGGCGCCCTGAGTCTGAGCCTGGCCGTCGGCGCGGTGGTGAGCCTGATTCTCGGTGCGGCCATGGCGCACTTCACCGATGCCGCGCAACCCTGGCTCGATGCGGCCCTGACCGGTTTCAGCCTGGTGGCGCAGGTATGGATGGCGCAGAAACGCGTGCAGTGCTGGCCCTTGTGGATTGTCCTGGACGTGATTTTCGTCGGCCTGTTCCTCTATAAGGCGCTGTACCTGACCGCCGCCCTGTATGCGCTGTTCACCCTGCTTGCCGTGCAGGGCTGGCGTGACTGGCGCGCCGATCCGGCGCTGGCGCGCTGAAGCCGGCGATGAAGGTTCTGATGTTGGCAGGCCCCGAATCCAGTGGCAAGAGCTGGCTGGCAGGGCACATCCAGCAGCGCTTCGGCGGCGAGCTGGTCGGTGAGTACGTGCGTCACTTCATCGACCACGAGCAACGTGACACCTGTTATGCCGATATCCCTGCCATCGCCCGCGGCCAACTGGCCTGGGAGGACGCTGCACGCGCCCGGGCGCCGCACTTGCTGATCCTCGATACGCACCTGCTGAGCAACATGCTATGGAGCCGCACACTGTTCGGTGACTGCCCGCCATGGTTGACCCAGGAACTCGCGGCGCGCCGTTACGACCTGCACCTGTTGCTCTCGCCCCAGGGCGTGGACTGGGTCAGCGATGGCCAGCGTTGTCAGCCACAGCTGGGCGAGCGGCAGGCATTTTTCGATGCCAGTCGGGACTGGCTCGACCGACATGGGCAGCGCTACGAGGTGATCGAAGGAAGCTGGAGCTACCGCATGGAGCGGGCGTTCGAGGCAGTTGAAGCGCTGCTTCGGATCGATGCCGGTTGATGGATAAACAGCAGAGCGTGCCGCACACCCCCCTGGCAGCACGGCTTGCCAGGCCAGCCTGGTGAAATCGATACCGCCGGCAAGCCGGGCGGCTACACAGCCATCCGGATCGGGCGCCCTCAGCGAATCTGGTGCTTGTGCAGCAACCGATAGAACGTTGGCCGGGAAATGCCCAGCACCTTGGCCGCAACGCTGAGGTTATCGCTATGGCGGGTCAGTACATCGCACAGCGCCTGGCGCTCTGCCCGGCATTTGTATTCATCCAGCGTGCCCATGCTTGAACTGATTTCCTCCTCGCCCAGCAAGCCCAGGTCAAACGCCTCGATCTGCCGTCCTTCGGCCAACACCAGCCCCCGACGCACACGGTTTTCCAGTTCGCGGACGTTGCCCGGCCAGTCGTGTTTGCCCATGGCGACCAGCGCGTCCTGACTGAAATTGCGCGGACGACGGCCGGTTTCCCGACTGTAGAAATGTGCGAAATGGTTGGCCAGCAACGCCAGATCACCGTGCCGCTCGCGCAGCGGCGCGGTACCGACCTGCAGTACATTGAGCCGGTAATACAAGTCTTCGCGAAAATGCTTCTTGCGAATCGCCGCTTCCAGGTCCACATGGGTGGCCGCAAGAATGCGCACGTCGACCGCAATGCGTTCTGCGCCAACGTCGATGTGCCGATCCTGAAGAAAGCGCAGCAGGTTGGCCTGCACATCCAGCGGCAGGTCGCCTATCTCGTCAAGAAACAAGGTGCCGCCGTTGGCCGCTTCGATGCGCCCGCGCTTGCGTTGCCGACCATTGGCGCCCTCATCCTCATAACCGAACAATGCGGCCTGCAGTTGATGCTCGCCTATGGCACCGCAATTGATCGAGACAAACGGGCGAAGCCGCCGCTGGGACTGCATATGCAGTGTGCGCGCCACCAACTCCTTGCCGGTGCCGGTCTCGCCCCGGATCAGCACCGGTGACTCGGTCGGCGCCAGTTTGGTCAGCAACCTGCGCAGCTCACGAATCGGCCTGCTCTCGCCGAGCATCTCGTGTTCCGGCCCGCTGCCGTAACTCGAGCCCTGGGCGCGCAAGCGCGCCATGCCGTAGGCACGTCCCAGGGTGACCTGCACTCGGGCGACATCGAACGGCAGGGTGTGAAAGTCGAAGAACCACTCGCAGACAAAGTCGCCAATCAGCTCACGGCGCAGGTCATCAGCCGTCAGCACCGCTATCCATTCGGTGTTGCTGCGGGTGATCAGGTCCTTGATCAGCTGGGGCTGCTCGAAATGCTGGGGCAGCAGGCGAATCAATCCCACGTCACACGAGCGAGACGCCGCCGATTCCAACGGGCAGCTGTCAACCTCCCATCCTGCGATGCGCAGGCCCGGGATCAAACGCAGGCATTCGTCACAGGGTTCGACAATTAACAGGCGGCGGATCGATGCCAGTTCATGCATGAGTAATTCCTTGGCGCCAAGATTCAACTAACTTTCTGGAGGAAAAACATTTTTAGAAACAGTGTCTTGGAGACCTTGATGGGTACATTAGCAAGTTTTTTGACACCCCCTTGTACCGATTATCTATAAGGCTAAGATCAAATAGTGCTTAGGCTTGGGCAAAACGCACTAAAGCGGTAATCAGGCGAGTGAATCACTGCCGTAACACTCCCAATACCCTGAAAAAAACGCCGGACAGCGGGTTTAAAACATCGGCAATCGACAAATTAATCACAAAAAATGCAAATCCGTTGTGACTTCACCCCCGGCGCGGGTCATCAGTACAAGTATCCAACCGAACGGGAAGCCCGCCGCCGGTGACTGAATTGATACGGGCACTTGAGGACACTCCATGAACGCCCCTTTGCGCTTTAATGAAGCCTTGCTGATCGCCGGACACGCCTTCGAACCCTTCCAGTGCGTGGCCTGGGCCCCACAGGACGGCAACGGCGAACTGAGCCTAACCGTCGTCGACCGCACCAGCACCCGTATCGGGCGCAAACAGATCCCCAGCAGCGCCTATTGCGATCCGAAACAGCTGGCGCAGTTTCTGGAACAGGCACGCGCAGAAATCAGCGGTGAGGGCTACAGCCTGGAGCCATGGACCATGCCGGCCTGAGCTTGATGCGAACACTCATTGCAGAACTTTTGTCCTGAGTGTTCGGAGGTCTGGACGATTTTTGCCGAACAGGATGTGCATTACTCTGACGGTCAACAAGTAGACCGCCATCGAACGATCGGTTCGGGCGCGAAACTTACTTACCTTAAAGAGCACACATCATGCGAATCATTAAATTTGAACGGTATGGCGCGCCCGAGGTTTTGCAGTATCAGGAAGTCGGCGCGCAACTGCCTGCCGACAACGAAGTGCTGATCCGGGTCAAAGCCATCGGTCTGAACCGTGCCGAATCCATGTGGCGACAAGGTGCCTATGTCGAGCCGGTCAATCTGCCGGCACGGCTGGGTTACGAAAGCGCCGGCATCGTCACTTGCGTTGGCGCCGGGGTCACCCACGTCAAGCCGGGCGATGCAGTCAGCACCATCCCCTCGTTTTCCCTGAATGACTACGGCATGTACGGCGAGGAAGTCCTTGCCCCTGCCCACGCCGTGGTCAAGCACCTGCCGACGCTGTCGTTCGAGCAGGCCGTGTCCATCTGGAACCCCTACATCACGCCTTATGGCGCATTGATCGCCACCGGGCTGCTCAAGGCCAACGACACGGTATTGATCAACGCCGCCTCAAGCAGCGTGGGCGTAGGCAGCATCCAGATGGTCAACATGATGGGCGCGGTATCCGTGGCCCTGACCCGCACCGGCGAAAAACGCCAGCAACTGCTCGATGCCGGGGCGCAGTACGTGATTGCCACCGAGGAACAGGACCTGGTCGCCGAGGTGATGAAGATCACCGATGGCAAGGGTGCGCAGATCATCCTTGAGCCGGTCGGCGGCGCGAACTTTCCAAAACTGATCTCAGCCCTGCAAGTTGGTGGCACCGTGTTCGTCTACGGCGGCCTGAGCACGGATGTCACACCGCTGCCCATTCTCGAGGTAATCGCGCGCAAGCCGATCATCCGCGGCTACAACCTGTTCGAGGTCACGACCCACCCGGACAGCCAGAAGAAGGCCGTCGAGTTCATCTCTCAAGGGCTGGAGTCGGGTGCACTGAAACCCATCATCGAGAAAACGTTCACGTTCGATGAAATGGTGCAAGCGCATCACTATCTGGAAAAAAGCCAGCACCTGGGTCGGATCGTGGTCCTGGTCGACTGACCACCCCCCTCTTTCTTCAGCTTCGCCCAACGCGCCCTGTTGCCGACCAGGCAGCAGCGATGCGCGTGTGTGGACGCCTGAAAACACGCTATTTGCGAGGCAACGTAATGAGTACTGTCCAAACAGATTCAACTGCCGGGATGTCCTGCGCCGCCGAGGCAACCGAGATGGCCGCCTCGACCCCGCGCCAGTGGCTGTCGGTGTTCTCCGTGGCCCTTGGCGCTTTCGCCTTTGTCACCACCGAATATCTGCCTGTCGGGGTGCTGCCGCAGATCGCCAGGGAGTTGAGCGTCTCCGACGGCACGGCCGGTCTGATGGTGACCATCCCGGGCATCATCGCCGCGCTGTCGGCACCGACCATGATGATCGGCGCAGGCAAGGTCAATCGTCGTCACCTGCTGATACTGCTGGCCATGTTGCTGGTCGCGTCCAACCTGATCAGTGCCCTGGCGCCTGATCTGCTGACCATGCTGCTCGGACGCGGATTGCTGGGGGTCGCTCTTGGCGGGTTCTGGGCGATCGCCATCGCGGCTGCCGGGCGTCTGGTGACCCCGGACAAGGCGGCCAAGGCGACAGCGATCATCTTCGCCGGCATTACCTTCGCCACCGTATTGGGCGTGCCCTTGGGCACCTTCATCAGTACGCTGCTTTCCTGGCGGGCATCGTTTCTGGCCACCGCCGCACTGGCGCTAGCGGCCCTGGCAGCGCAATTCGTCACCCTGCCTTCGCTGCAAGCCAACGAAAGCCTGCAGGTCAAGACCCTGCTGCGTTACGTGAGCAAGAACAGCACTCAGCGCAGCATCCTGCTGATGGGTCTGATCATCGCTGCGCATTTTGCCTCCTACACCTACATCGCGCCGTTTCTGGTGCAACGGGCAGGCTTCAGCGCCGGGACCATCACCCTGACCCTGCTCGGTTTCGGCCTGCTCGGCATGCTCGCCAACTTCATGGTATCGGCCAGCGTCACCCGCCATCTGCAGCTGTCTCTGGGCGCTGCCGTGGGGCTGATGTTGCTGGCCCTGGTGTCGCTGCCCTTCGTGGTCGGCAATGACCTTGGCGTCGGCGCCGCAGTGCTGGTCTGGGGCGTGGCCTACGGTGCCATCCCGCTCGCCTTGAGCACCTGGATGCAACTGACCTCGCCCAGGCTTGCCGAAGCCAGTTCGGCGATGCTGGTGACCACGTTTCAGGTCGCCATCGCCTCGGGCTCGTTGCTCGGTGGCGTCATCGTCGACGGCTACGGCATCGCCCAGACGCTGTTTTTCGGTGCGCTGCTGGGGTTGCTGGGACTGGTGGTGATGGCGACCTTCGGTTTTGGCCAGGATCGCTTGATCGAGAAGTTACAGCGTTGAGCGCGGGTGTCTGAGCGTTGCTGCGGACGTAGGAGGCGATGGACGAAAGCCCTCGCCGATCGCGGGTTCACTCGCGCCACTGGTCAAAAACGCAGCAGCGACATCTCATCTCATCTCATCGATATGGCGGTATTCAGCCTCCAGCCGGCGGGCGATCTGGTTCGCCCTGCCCAGCCTGATCGGCCCCTGCTCGATGTCGATCAGCAGGCTTGGGCAGTGGAACGGTTCGCAGACGGGCATATCCTTGACCCGGCCATCCGTCACGATCACCACCCGCTGCACTTCTGCCGGGTAGCGCTTGCGCCGTTTGACCAGCCATTCGCCAGCCTGGCTGATCGCATCGAACAACGGCGTTCCGCCACCAGCGCCCAGGGCCTGGAGCCACGGCTGCAGCGCCGCTCCGGCTTTCAGGCCGTGATGTTGCCAGTGTGCACTGGCGCCGCTGGCGGTAAGCAAGGCCAGTCGCGCGCGCTGCCGATACGCATCGTCGAACAACTGGGCGAGCAGACCCTTGGCCTGACTCAACGCCTGATGGCGACGGGTCGAGGCCGACGCGTCGACGATCACCAGCCACAGCGTTTGCGCGCGATGGGTTCTGGGCTGGTGAACCAGATCTGCACGGCGCTGAGGGCGGCCGCGCAGTAATGTCGGCAACCAGGCGACGGCACCCTCGATCCCGGAGCGCGCTGCACCGCTTTTGCCGCCATTGAGTGTGCCCGGGCGGGGGTTGGCATTCGCCCCCGTCATATGGCGAGGGCGAATGCCTAGGGCTTTTTTGGCCAGCTCGGCACGTCACGACGAGCGCCGGTGGGCACCGGCTGCGCGGGCATTTCGCCCCAACTGCCCTCGCCTTGCCCAGAGGCCTGGGGCTGCGGTTGTGTCGGATGATCGGCTGTGGCAGGTGCCGGCGGCTGCGGCGGCTGGGCTTCGCGGCGCCGGTGACGCAGGGCGAAGTCGGCCACGGCGTCGATATCGTCCTCGCAGATGGCCGACGCGCCGCGCCAGGCGGCATGGGCCCGCGCCGCACGCAACCAGACCAGATCGGCACGCAAGCCATCCACGCCGGCGGCAAAGCAGCGCTCGGTGATGATTGCCAGACTCTGGTCATCCAGTTCGATGCCCGCGAGCAAGCCGCGCGCCGTCTCGCAGCGGGCCTTCAAGGTCAATTGCTCAGGCGCCCACAACTGGCAGAACGCTTGGGGATCGGCATCAAAATCCAGTCGGCGGCGAATGATCTGTCCGCGCTGCCGGGGCAAGGTCTGCCCGCTCAGCGCGACGTTGAGGCCAAAGCGATCGAGCAGCTGCGGACGCAGTTCGCCTTCTTCCGGGTTCATGGTGCCGATCAACACGAAACGCGCCGGGTGGCGATGGGAAATACCGTCGCGCTCCACCAGATTGACCCCGCTGGCTGCAACGTCCAGTAGCAAGTCCACCAGGTGGTCAGGCAGCAGATTGACCTCGTCGACATACAGCACACCGCCATCGGCCTTGGCCAGCACGCCGGGCGAGAAGCTTGCACGCCCCTCGCCCAGCGCCGCGTCCAGGTCCAGCGTGCCGATCAGGCGCTCTTCGGTGGCGCCCAGCGGCAGGGTGACGAACTGCCCACTGGCCAGCAGATCGGCCAGGCCCCGTGCCAGGGTGGACTTGGCCATGCCACGCGGCCCTTCGATCAGCACACCGCCGATTCTCGGGTCGATAGCGGTCAGACACAGGGCCAGCTTTAGCTCGTCGGCGCCGACCACAGCGGCCAGGGGGAAATGTGGAGTGTCGGTCATATCTATTCTCGTCAATCTCGGCTCAGTCACAGATCCAGTAGCGTGCGATCACCTGTAGCCGTCCGGCTCGCCGGCGGTGGGCATCATCGGGTCCCTACCGCCGGCAAGCCGGGCTTCTACCACGGACGACGCGAGCCTCAGGATTCTTCTATATCCAGCAACAGGTTTTCCAGCGCCTCGCGGTAGCCACCGGGCTCCTGCCACAGCCCGCGTTGCTGGGCCTCGAGCATGCGCTCGGTCATGTCGCGCAAGGCATCGGGGTTGTGCTGCTGGATGAACTCCCGGGTCGAGGGGTCGAGCAGATACGCGTCAGCCAGCAACGCGTACTGGTGATCGTCGATCAACTCGGTGGTGGCATCGAAGGCGAACAGGAAGTCCACCGTCGCGGCCATTTCGAATGCACCTTTATAACCGTGGCGCTTGACCCCTTCGATCCATTTCGGGTTGGCCGCCCGCGAGCGCACCACCCGGTTCAGCTCTTCCTTGAGGCTGCGGATTTTTGGCAGGTCGGGCTGGCTGTGATCGCCATGGTAACTGGCAACCTTGCCGCCACTGAGGCTCTCCACCGCCGCCAGCATCCCGCCCTGGAACTGGTAATAGTCGTTGGAGTCGAGCAGGTCGTGCTCGCGGTTGTCCTGATTCTGCACCACCGCCTGCACCTGACTCAGGCGCCGGGCAAAGTCCTGGCGGGCAGGCGTGCCTTCATCCGCCGCGCCGTAGGCATACCCGCCCCAATTGAGGTAAACCTGGGCTAGGTCTTCGCGGGTCTGCCACACACGACCGTCGATGGCGTTCTGCACACCGGCACCGTAGGCACCAGGCTTGGCCCCGAAAATACGCCAGCCGGCCTGCTTCGTCGCTTGCTCGGCGCTCAGTCCGCCACGCTGCAACTGCTCGCGCTCCTGACGCACGCGCGCGGCCAGCGGGTTCATGTCATCGGGTTCGTCAAGCGCGGCCACCGCCTGCACCGCCGCGTCGAACAGGCGAATCAGGTTGGCGAACGCGTCACGAAAAAAGCCGGAGACCCGCAGGGTCACGTCGACCCGAGGGCGATCCAGCAGGCTCAGCGGCAGGATCTCGAAATCGTCGACCCGCTGACTGCCCGTCGCCCACACCGGGCGTACGCCCATCAGGGCCATGGCCTGGGCGATATCATCGCCACCGGTGCGCATGGTTGCGGTGCCCCAGACCGACAAGCCAAGTTGACGTAGATAGTCACCATTGTCTTGTAAGTGCCTCTCCAGCAACAGATTTGCCGATTGAAAGCCAATTCTCCAAGCGGTCATGGTCGGCAGATTTCGCACGTCCACCGAAAAGAAATTGCGCCCGGTCGGCAATACGTCCAGGCGTCCGCGGCTCGGCGCACCGCTGGGACCTGCCGGCACGAAGCGGCCACCGAGCGCATCCAGCAGGCCGCGCATTTCGGCAGGGCCACAAGCGTCCAGACGGGGAGCGACCACTTCATAAATTGAGTTAACAACATCTTCCAACCCCTTGTCGTTAAAGCAATTTGGCTTGCCTGAATGAGAAACACACTGTTCGACCAACCGGGCGGCATACAGCTCCAGACGTTCACGCGTGTCGCCGATGGTGCGCCACGGCTCGGCACTGACCTCATGCAACGCCTCAGGGCGTGGCCCGCCCCATGGCTCGCCCAGCACACAGTCCAAGGGATCGAAATCCAGCGCCAGGGCGTTGCTCAAGACCCGCAGCAAACTGGCCTGCGGCCCGCGACCATCGCCCCTGGGCACGCGCACCAGCGCCAGCAGGGTATCGATGCGCAGCCGCCCGCCTGGCGACTCACCGAACACATGCAAGCCGTCGCGAATCTGCGACTCCTTCAGGTCACACAGGTACGTGTCCAGGCGCGGCAACCAGATCGCCGCATCGGCGTCGCTGTCCAGATGCTCGTCCAGCGCCAGCTCACGATCGATGTGGGTCTCGCGGACCAGATCGAGAATATCGTTTTGCAGCTCGCGGGCGCGGCGGGGGTCGAGCAGCTGCGCTTCGTAGAACTCATCGGCCAGCAGCTCCAGATTACGCAGCGGGCCGTAGGTCTCGGCACGTGTCAGCGGCGGCATCAGATGGTCGATGATGACTGCCTGGGTGCGCCGTTTGGCCTGAGCGCCCTCGCCCGGATCATTGACGATAAAAGGATAGATGTTGGGCATAGGGCCCAGAATCGCATCCGGCCAGCACTGTTGCGACAGGCCCACGCCCTTGCCCGGCAGCCACTCCAGATTGCCGTGCTTGCCAACGTGAATCACAGCATGGGCGCCATAACGGTTGCGCAACCAGAAATAGAACGCCAGGTAGCCATGCGGCGGCACCAGATCCGGGTCGTGGTACACCGCGCTGTGATCGACGTTGTAGCCCCGGGCCGGCTGAATGCCGACAAAGGTCATGCCCAGGCGCAAGCCTGCGACCATCATCCGGCCGTTGCGGCACATCGGATCATGCTGCGGCTCGCCCCAGCGCTCGATCACCGCGCTGCGATTGGCTTCGGGCAGGGCCTGGAACGCGGCCAGGTATTCGTCCATGACCATGCTCTGGTGGCACGGCCGTTGATCGAGACTGTCGGGGTCATTGGTCACGCCACCGAGCAAGGCGTGGATCAGCTCGGTGCCGGTGCCGGGCAGCGCCTGAACCGGATATCCCTCGCCCTGCATCGCCTTGAGGATATTGAGCGCTGCCGCCGGTGTGTCCAGCCCGACCCCATTGCCGATCCGCCCATCGCGGGTCGGGTAGTTGGCGAGAATCAGCGCCACGCGTTTGTCGGCGTTGGCGGTGCGCGCCAGCAGGACCCAGCGCCGGGCCAGTTCAGCGACGAAATCCATGCGCTCGGGGTGGGCGCGATAGCAGACCACATCGGACTGACTGCGCTCGCTGTACCAGGCCAGGTCCTTGAAACTGACCGCACGGCTGATGATGCGACCATCGAGCTCCGGTAGCGCAATATGCATCGCCAGATCCCGCGAGCCAAGGCCCTGCTCGCTGGCCTGCCAGGCCGGTTCGTTGTCCTGGGCGCAGATCGCCTGAATCACCGGAATATTGCGCCGGAACGGCCGCAGATGCGGCGCCTCCGGGCTCGACTGGGCGAAGCCTGTGGTGTTGAGGATCACCTCGCACTCGGTTTCATCCAGCCAGTCCTGCACCGCGGCCAGGCAAGCAGGTTCCTTGAGGCTGGCGACGGCAATCGGCAAAGGGTTCAAGCCTTGCGCCAGCAATCGCTGACAGAACACGTCGATGAAACCGGTATTGGCCGCCTGCAAGTGCGAGCGATAGAACAGCACCGCAGCCACCGGATTGCCTTCTTGCCAATCAGCCTGCCAGTCGTTCAAGCCGGCGCTGGCCTTGCCCGGATGGTATACAGCGGTGCGTGGCAGCGTCTGCGGCTCGCCCCAGGCGTAGTCGCGATCCAGCCAGCGACTGGCCAGGCAGTGAAACAGCTGCAAGGCGTTGTGCTTGCCACCCTGGCGCAGGTAATGCCACAGCCGCTCGCGATCCTGGGCAGGCTCGGTGCTCAGATCGCTGAGTTCCGGATCGGGACGGTCGTCGCCCGGCACCAGAATCAGCTTCACGCCGCCGTTTTTTTTAGAGGCCGCCGCCAGCGCCACCAGCCGCTCGACGCCATAGCGCCAGTAGCCGATACCGCCGTGCAGCGAAATCAGGATGACCTTGGCGTGGCGCAGCACCTGGTCGACATACAGATCCACCGAAGCGTGGTTCTGCACCTGCATGGGGTTGGCCAGACGCAGACTCGGGTAATCGTCTGGCAATTGCTGCGCGGTCTCAGCCAGCAACGCCAGGTGGGAATCGCCGCTGCACAGGATCACCAGCTCGGCAGGCGTTTGCCCAAGGTCAGCGATGCTGTCATCGGGGACGAAGCCTCCGGGCTGGGTGCGCAGCAGGTGCATGGTTAACCCTTGACCTCAACGGCGGCGCGCAGCTGGGCTTCGAGGACGGCTGCGTCCAGGTCCTGACCGATCAGCACCAACTGGGTCAGGCGCTGTTCGTCAGCCTTCCAGGCGCGGTCGAAATGCTTGTCGAAGCGTGTACCGACGCCTTGCACCAGCAGGCGCATCGGCTTGCCGGGAATCGCCGCAAAACCTTTGACGCGCAAAATGCCGTGCTGCACCACTGCCTGGGTCAGGGCGTCGAGCAACAGCGCTTCGTCGGCTTGCGGCAGCGAGATGGAGATGGAATCGAAGGCGTCATGATCGTGGTCGTCGTGGTCATCGCCTTCGTGGTGATCATGGTGAGTCTTGCGCCCATCGATGTGCAGCTCGGACTCGGCACCCACGCCCAGCAGAACGCTGATCGGCAGCTGGCCTTTGCTCGCTTCAATGACTTTCACCGCCGGCGGCAGTTCTTCGGCGACTTCGGCGCGCACGGCGGCCAGTGCATCGACGTCGAGCATATCGGCCTTGTTCAGAATCACCAGGTCGGCGCTGGCCAGTTGATCAGCGAACAGTTCGTGCAGCGGCGATTCGTGATCCAGGTTCGGGTCGAGTTTACGCTGCGCATCGACCTGATCCGGGAATGCGGCGAAGGTACCGGCGAGCACCGCCGGGCTGTCGACCACGGTGATCACCGCGTCGACTGTGCAGGCGTTGCGGATTTCCGGCCATTGGAAAGCCTGGACCAGCGGCTTGGGCAGGGCCAGGCCAGAGGTTTCGATGAGGATGTGATCCAGATCGCCGCGCCGCGCGACCAGTTCCTGCATCACCGGGAAGAATTCTTCCTGCACGGTGCAACACAGGCAGCCGTTGGCCAGCTCGTAGACGCGGCCATTGGCCTCTTCTTCGGTGCAGCCGATGGTGCATTGCTTGAGGATTTCACCGTCGATGCCCAGCTCGCCGAATTCGTTGACGATCACCGCGATACGACGCCCCTGGGCGTTATCGAGCATATGCCGCAACAGGGTAGTTTTACCCGAACCCAGAAAGCCGGTGACGATGGTGACGGGAAGTTTGGCCAGTGTTTTCATCGGATGCCCTTGAGCTTTGCGGCGGGCAGACTGGACGAGAACCGCGCGGCCGCCGATCAATGACAGGCATGCGGTTCGCTTCGCCACCGGATCACCCCGCCCGGTAATAATGAGAATTGCTGAGGGCGCTGTTCGAACAGCAGGCCCGGGTCGAGGCAGGTCTCCTGGCTTACGGCGGCCAGTCGCTGAAAGGTCATCAGGCGACCGGCATTCATCGCGCCTTCCCGCTTGCGCAGTGGCTATGCAATGAACATGACCGTTTACAGTTGCGGGGGCAGCTGTGGCATGGACCACATTCCCTTCTTAGCGCCGCGCCGGTGAGAACCGGAGCAGCGAACCTCAAGTGCGCAAGGCTACGCAGTGGTCCGGGGAAGGTCAACGAGCAAAAATCTTCGGGACTGAGGCCTCGTTTAGGAATGAGCTTGCTCGCGATCAACCTGGCCAGGCGACCTGATGTGGAACGGTCGATGGCAATCGCCAGCAAGCTCACTCCTACAGGGGATGCGCAACCAGCCCCCGTTGGTTGACTGAGGTGCTGCTGCATGCTTTCCTACACACCTTGTTACGGGTGCCCTTCACAGGGTGAAACGGGAAACCGGTGCGTTCAGGCCTCAAGGCTTGTGCAAGTCCGGCGCTGCCCCCGCAACGGTAAGCGAGTGAAGAGTCAGATCCACTGTGTCGGAAAGCGATATGGGAAGGCGATTCTTGAAGGCATGTGCTGCATGTGTCCCTCGCAAGCCCGGAGACCGGCCCGACAACGACACATAACAAACCCGCGGTGGGCGGGCGCTGTTGAGTTGACTACTGACGTGGGTCAGTGGTTTTCCCTGCGCCTTCCCGTCCGCTGACATTTCAGAGGGAAGCGCCATGTCGATCAGCACAACCAGCCAGACGTCCAGCAACATCAGCACCCAGAGCCAACGCCTCAGCGCTGCCATCAGCGCGATGATCCTCGGCGCGTGCCTGGTGTATTTCGCCGGTTTCTCGCACATCGACGCCGTGCACAATGCCGCGCACGACACCCGTCACAGCTCTGCCTTTCCGTGCCACTGAGACCTGCCGCCATGTTCAAGCGTATCGCTCAAACGGCCGGTTTCACCGGACTGCTCGCCGCCCTGCTGCTGACTTTGCTGCAAAGTTTCTGGGTCGCACCGTTGATCCTGCAGGCCGAAACCTACGAGAAAGCCCCCGCCGCCCAGGCACATGAGCATGAGCATGCAGGGGCCATGGCCGGTCATGTCCATGACCAACAAGCCTGGGAGCCCGAAGACGGCTGGCAGCGCGTGCTGTCCACCACCGGCGGCAATCTGGTGGTCGCCGTGGGCTTTGCCCTGATGCTGGCGGCGCTCTACACCCTGCGCACCCCGCGCACCGTTCGTGAGGGCGCGTTGTGGGGCCTGGCCGGTCTTGCCGTGTTCGTGCTGGCACCCACTCTGGGCCTGCCCCCCGAGTTGCCGGGAACCGCTGCCGCGGACCTGACTCAACGGCAGATCTGGTGGGTCGGCACCGCAGCCTCCACCGCCGCGGGGCTTGCCCTGATCGTGTTTGCCCACAACTGGCTGCTCAAAGTCCTGGGTGTGGCGATTCTGGTGGTGCCTCATCTGGTCGGTGCGCCGCAGCCTGAAGTGCATGCCTCGCTGGCACCTGAAGCCCTGCAAGCGCAATTCAAGATCGCCTCTCTGCTGACCAACGCCGTGTTCTGGGTCGCCATGGGCCTGATCAGCGCCTGGCTGTTCCGCCGCAGCGAGGCGTCCTCGGCTCACTCCGGTCTGAACCACGCCGTATGACTGCGGCCGGCGACCGGCCGATACTGGTGATCGGCCTGGGCTGCCAACGCGACTGCCCGGCGTCGGTGCTCATGGGCTTGATCGAGGTCAGCCTGCTGGAACATCGACTGTCGCTGTCCGACATCACCGCCCTGGCCTCCATCGACAACAAATCGTCGGAGCCTGGGCTGCTGGAACTGGCGCAGCAACTGACGTTGCCGCTGACGTTTTTCAGCGCTGAGCAGCTGGCCGGCTTTGAACCGCAGTTGACCCATCGCTCAGCGATAGCGTTCGAACACACCGGCTGTTATGGCGTCGCGGAAAGCGCGGCGCTGGCGATGGCTTCGCGCTTGTCGAACCGTGCTGCCAAGCTGCTGATCCCGCGCACCAACAGCTCGCAGGTGACCTTTGCCTTGGCCGGCCACGAGCCCCTGTAGCAGTCGGCCTGCCGGCGGTGGCGATCTTGCGCACGCCTGCGCCGGCAAGCCGGACTGCTTCAGGTGCGTATTCAACCCTGACACAATGCTTGAACCTCAATAGCGTCTGGAGACC
The DNA here is from genome assembly GCF_044900785.1 of Pseudomonas sp. NPDC087358. NCBI lineage: Bacteria > Pseudomonadati > Pseudomonadota > Gammaproteobacteria > Pseudomonadales > Pseudomonadaceae > Pseudomonas > Pseudomonas sp. NPDC087358. The sequence goes on along the minus strand of NZ_JBJDOA010000003.1, from coordinate 608,085 downwards.
CCATGACCGTTTTTTTCATCGGTGCAGGCCCTGGCGACCCTGACCTGATCACGATCAAGGGCCAGCGTCTGATTCGCACATGCCCGGTGATCATCTATGCCGGATCGCTGGTGCCCGAGGCCGTGCTGCAGGGTCATCACGCCGTGCAGGTGACCAACAGCGCTGAACTGCATCTGGAGCAGATCATCGACTTGATGAAATCTGCTCATGCAAACGGCCAGGACGTCGCCCGCGTGCACTCGGGCGACCCCAGCCTGTACGGCGCCATCGGCGAGCAGATTCGCTGCCTGCGCCAGTTGCAAATCCCGTTCGAGATCATCCCCGGGGTGACCGCCGCAGCCGCCTGCGCCGCACTGCTCGGCACCGAACTGACCCTGCCGGACATCTCGCAGAGCGTCATCCTTACCCGCTACGCCGACAAGACCGCCATGCCCGAGGGCGAAGCGCTGGGCGACCTGGCGCGGCACAAGGCGACCATGGCGATTCATCTGGGGGTCAATCATCTGGGGAAAATCGTCGCCGAGCTGAGCCCACACTACGGCAGCGACTGCCCAATCGCCGTGGTTCACCGCGCCAGCTGGCCGGACCAGGACTGGGTGGTCGGCACGCTCGCTGACATCGAGTTTAAGGTGCAAGCCAAAGGCTTTCGCCGCACTGCGCTGATCATCGTCGGCCGGGTGCTGGGCAATGATGTGTTCAGCGAGTCATCGCTGTACCGCGCCGGGCATGCGCATGTGTTCAGGCCTTGAGTGAATCGCGCTGGTTTTAGCGCTGCCTGGCGGCAGAAGCGTTTCGCCTTCGGCGAGTGACTTTTGAAAAGCGACAAAAGTCACCAAGATTGCTTGCTCCTGGTTTGGCCTGCACCCAAGTCGCGATTTGTGGTGTCTGGACTACCGCGGATTTAGAAGCAAAAATAAAAAACAGGTGTGGGCACCGGACTTAAAACCCACACAAAACAAAAAGCCCCGAACCAGTCGGGGCTTTTCGAGTCAGGCAAAGTCGCTTAGTAGTAAGCGTTTTCTTTCTGAGTGTGGTCGGTGACGTCACGCACGCCCGACAGCTCGGGGATGCGCTCGAGCAAGGTGCGCTCGATGCCTTCCTTGAGCGTCACGTCAGCCTGGCCGCAGCCCTGACAGCCGCCACCGAACTGCAACACGGCGATGTTGGCTTGATCTTCCTCGACCACGTCGATCAGGGTGACCTGACCGCCATGGCTGGCCAGACCCGGGTTGATCTCGGTCTGCAGGTAGTAGTTGATGCGCTCGTTGATCGGGCTGTCGGCATTGACCATCGGTACTTTGGCGTTTGGCGCCTTGATGGTCAGCTGGCCGCCCATGCGGTCAGTGGCATAGTCGACCACTGCATCGTCCAGAAACGCCTCGCTGAAGGAGTCGATCCAGGCGGTGAAGCTTTTCAGGCCAATGGCCTTGTCTTCCGGTTTCTCTTCGCCCGGCTTGCAGTAGGCAATGCAGGTTTCAGCGTATTGGGTGCCAGGCTGGGTAATAAACACGCGGATGCCGATGCCGGGGGTGTTCTGCTTTTGCAGCAGATCGGCCAGGTAATCGTGGGCGGCATCGGTAATAGTAATAGCGGTCATGAAAATTCCTCGCAGACGTGGGCGCAGTTTACGCCAATCCACGGCAACTGACAAAGTCCTAGTAATTCGCTCAGGTAAAGCCGCGCCCATCAAGGGATCAGGGCAGCGCCGCTTCCCGGACCGCCCTTCTGCTGTCCAGCCAGCCTTTCATCCGTCGGTACAGGCCCTTCTCGATCCATTCGTAACTGAGCCAGGCGCCCAACGCGATCACCGGGACACACACGGCGAACGCGGCATACGGATTGACCCCATAGCGCTCGGTGACCAGCCAGCCGCAGTACAGCACCAGAACATGCAGCAAGTACACCGAATACGAACAATCGCCCATGGTTTTCAGTAGGCGACTGCCACGCATGTAGGGCTCCAGCGAAATGCACGCCACTACGATCACCGCGCTGGGGATGCCCCAATGGATAAATCGCAGGTCAGGCTGCAGTTGCTTGATGGCCAGCAATGCCGCGCCGATGGCCAGCAACGGCAGCCACAGACGTTCGGTAATCCAGCCGCGACGGTAGATGACCCCGATGCCGATGCCGAGCAGGAACTCATAAACGATGTCATTGGCATAGAATCGGCTGATCAACCCCGAGCGCCCCAGTACGTCGGTCACGGCGAACAGGGCGGCGCCGATGATCAACGGTCGCAGACGTTGCTGGAACAGGAAAACCATCGAGAACAGCACGTAGAACAACATTTCGTAGTTCAGCGTCCAGCCGACGTTCAATGTCGGGTACAGGCCATAACCGCCGGGGTTTTCCGAGGGGATGAACATCAACGACAGGATGAAGCTCTGCCAGTCGACCACCTGATGCGGCAGCAGCGGATGGGCGACCACCACCAGCAGGCCCATGACCAGGGTATAGAGCCAGTACGCAGGGACGATTCGAATGATGCGGTTGAGCATGAAACGGCTGGCGGGCATATCCTTGTCCACCGTGGACAGGTAAATCACCAGACCACTGATGACGAAGAAGATGTCGACGCCAACGGCGCCTTTTTCAGTGAAAAACCGCCCGACCGGGCCGCTTGGATGAAAATCGAAAAAAATCTGCATGAAGTGGTGACACACTACGGCCCACGCGGCGAGTGCCCGCAGGGCTTGAACCGAAATCAACATCTGCAACCTCTTGCTTACACGGATTTGACCCACGATTCGGGACCTCGAAAAGGCCGCATTTCTCGGGACGACTCACAGGCTCCGACTTGGGTTTTGCGCAAAAGGTTCGGCTGGATCGACGGGCTGCATAATGGCTGCAGGCCATGTTCTACAAGGGTTTTGCGGTTTCGCCCAGTACCTGTAGGCGTGAGCGTGTTGGCGATTCAGTTGTGTCAGGGACTCATTTTTTTCCCCGGTCCAATACCCCTGTCGCGGTCCGGCTTGCTGGCGGCAGCGACTTTGCGCGCTACCACCGGCAAGCCGGACGGCTACAGGAAAGTGGCGCAGAACTCAGAGATTCTCATACCGATTCATGTCCAGCACCCCCGCTTCCTGCGGCTCGGTCTCACGAATGTACTGGTCCAGCTCATGGAAATAGCTCCAGAACAGCGGATGGCTGCGACGCACGCCCCAGCGCTGGACGATCCGCTCGAACGCGGCCTTGTCATCCCTGGCCTGCTCCATCGCATCGACAAAGGCGTGCACGTCGCTGGCGGGAATATTGAACATGAAATTGGGGTAGCTGCTGAGCACGCCCGGGTAGATCGTCAGACTGTCCAGCCCCGGCTGATAGCGATACACCTCGCCCAGCAGGAACGCCACGTTGCTGTGCACGCGATTGCGCAGCAGGCTGTAGACGATGCGTTTGCCATTGCCGTCCTGAATGCGCAGCATCGTCGCTTCCGGCAACTGATTGATGACTTTCAAACCTGCTGCGGGACGGGAGACCAGGCGACTGAGGGTCTGCTCCACATCGCTGAACACCGGATCGAGCCCCTGGCGTGAGCAAAACGCGCCGCTGCAGCGGTTGATAGGATCCGGTGTCACATTCAGGGTTGCGGCCCGCTCGATCAACTTGCGCTCGAAATCACTCTTGGGGTCCTTCTCATCGAGCTTCATGCCGGTCGGGGTGTCGTCGTCGATGGCCTGGTAATCCAGCCACATCTTCACCTTGCCACTGTTCTGGTACCAGCTGCCGAGGATCTCGTCACGCTTGTTGGCCGGCATCAGACGCAGGAAGTTGACCTCGGCGCCGTTGCGAATCAGGTCGAAATACAGACGCGTCTGCACCTGATGCGAGACGTTGCCATAAACGTCGAAATTCACCGCCAACTGGTAATAGGTGCGCTCCAGCAGCGGGTAGTCGAACAGCCACACGCTGTTGGGCAATTCGCCGATCAGCCCCTTGTTCACCGAAGCACTGTCGAAATGCCGAAAGATCGTCAGCAAGGCGTTGTCGTTTCCGGCCCACAGGGTGGCCCAGCCTGGCGGCGGCATGTGCGCATAGGCGTCGCTGCGCAGGTCTCCGTACTCGTTGCGCCTGTCGCGGTAGTCGTGCCACACACTCAGCACGCTGCCCACATCATCGTTCTGCCCCGGCATCGCCAACAGCGGCGTGGCCTTGGCGCGATAGGCGGCATCGGTGATGTAACGGTCGTGAGCCGGCTCCTGGAACAGCGTCCAGAAGTGATCGCGGATCACGTCGGTGGCGATCTCGCCGCGGCAGACCGGGCCGCGGATGAAAGTGCGCACGAAGTATTCGGCGTTATCGAGCATGAACTGGTAACGGGCCACCGCCGGGATTTCCTTGAAGGTCTCGAACGGGTTGGCGCGGTGCTGCGGACCGTAGCCCGGCAATGCACTGGCGTGCCAGCTGCCGCTATAGAACAGCTGCTTGACCCGTGCCAGCTTCTGCGGGCCCATCGGGTAGGTGATGTGCGTCTTGTGCACGATCACGCCCTGCACCGGCAGCAGGCGGTAATAGAAGAGAGTGCCCGGATCGTCGTCGGGACGACGTGTGGCGATCAGGTCCACCGGCTGCCCGCTTGGCGTGCGCGAACGCACCCATTGAAAGAAATGCCCCGGCTCGCCATCGGTGAAGTAGATGTGCGCCAGAAACAGATGCTCGAACAGCCAGCGACCGACCAGCGCCTCGGTCGAGCCCGGACGATTGAGCAGGGTTTCCCAATCGATTATCTGCGAAGCCTCCTCGGGACTTGCCTGCAACGGCGTGCGCTCCACCGGGGCCCCGGACGCCAGCCAGCTTTGCAGAGTGTTGTACTGCACATCGGTGAGCCCGGTGACCGCCAGTGGCATGCCCTGGCCGGGGTGCGCCTTGGTATAGCCCTCGAACTCCTGCGGCAGCGGGCACATGTTCTGCCGACCGAGCCCCAACATGATGTCGTCCGGCAGCCGGGCATTGGGCACCAGTGGCGTGGCATGGCCGAACTCGAGCATCCTCGCCATCAGTGCCGCCTGGTTGCTCTGGCCGTCGAGCACTGAATAAAAGCCCTTTTTGCGCCAGGCGTCGGGACCATCGGCATCGTAGAAAATCCGCGTCGGAGCCACCGCCGTGCTGCGATCGCCCTGATACACCGGCACCTTGGACGCGCCGCGCAGTACACCTTCGCCGCTGCCCAGGTTCAGCTGACAGGCGGCATCATTGCAGGCGTGGCAGGCTACGCACTTCTCGGTGAAGATCGGCTGAATATCCCGGCTGTAGGAGATCGCGGGCGGCGGAGCGGGCGACTGCGCGAACGCTGCACCGCAAAACACTACAGCCAAGGCATTGGCGAACAAGCGATGCAACATGGAACGGACGTCCTGAAAACAAGAAACCCGCCAATTCTACCCGTGGCAAGCTGCCATCAACATGAACAGAATTCATGTAAATCTCGTAACGGTTTAAAACGGTACAGGTTTGCTATCATTTCGCACCTTTGGGCAACACCTTATTTCGCATTTCTTCATCCGGGTAATCTTCATGTCAGATCGCAGCGCGCGTCTTCAAGCACTCCAGCAGGCTCTCAAAGAGCGGATCCTGATTCTCGATGGCGGCATGGGTACCATGATCCAGAGCTATCGCCTGGAAGAAGAAGACTACCGCGGCAAGCGTTTTGCCGAATGGCCGAGCGACGTCAAGGGCAACAACGACCTGCTGATCCTCACGCGCCCGGATGTGATCGGGGCCATCGAAAAGGAATACCTGGACGCCGGCGCCGACATCCTCGAAACCAACACCTTCAACGCCACACAGGTGTCCCAGGCCGACTACGGCATGGAAGCGCTGGTGTACGAACTCAACGTCGAGGGCGCGCGCCTTGCCCGCAAGGTCGCCGACGCCAAGACCCTGGAGACCCCGGACAAGCCGCGCTTTGTCGCGGGCGTCCTGGGCCCTACCAGCCGCACCTGCTCGCTGTCGCCTGACGTCAACAACCCCGGCTATCGCAACGTCACCTTTGACGAACTGGTGGAGAACTACACCGAGGCCACCAAGGGCCTGATCGAAGGCGGTGCGGACATGATCCTCATCGAAACCATCTTCGACACCCTCAACGCCAAGGCGGCGATCTTTGCCGTGCAGGGCGTGTACGAGGAGTTGGGTTTCCAATTGCCGATCATGATCTCCGGCACCATCACCGACGCCTCGGGCCGTACCCTGTCCGGGCAGACCACCGAAGCGTTCTGGAACTCGGTGCGTCACGCCAACCCGATTTCGGTCGGCCTCAACTGCGCCTTGGGCGCCAGCGAGCTGCGGCCGTATCTGGAAGAGCTGTCGAACAAGGCGCAGACCCACGTTTCCGCCCACCCCAACGCCGGCCTGCCCAACGAATTCGGCGAATACGACGAGGCGCCGAACCAGACCGCTGCGGTCATCGAAGAATTCGCCCAGAGCGGCTTTCTGAACATTGTCGGCGGCTGCTGCGGCACCACGCCGGCGCACATCAAGGCCATCGCCAACATCGTCGCCGGCTACGCGCCACGGGTGATCCCGGACATCCCCAAGGCCTGCCGCCTGTCGGGTCTTGAGCCGTTCACCATTGATCGCAGCTCGCTGTTCGTCAACGTCGGCGAGCGCACCAACATCACCGGCTCCGCCCGTTTCGCCCGCCTGATCCGTGAAGACAACTACACCGAAGCCTTGGAAGTCGCCCTGCAACAGGTCGAAGCCGGCGCCCAGGTGATCGACATCAACATGGACGAGGGCATGCTGGACTCGAAGAAGGCCATGGTCACCTTCCTCAACCTGATCGCCGGCGAGCCGGACATTTCCCGGGTGCCGATCATGATCGACTCCTCCAAATGGGAAGTGATCGAAGCCGGCCTCAAGTGCATCCAGGGCAAGGGCATCGTCAACTCGATCAGCATGAAGGAAGGCGTGGAGCAGTTCATTCATCACGCCAGGTTGTGCAAGCGTTATGGCGCCGCCGTGGTGGTCATGGCCTTCGACGAAGCCGGTCAGGCCGACACCGAGGCGCGCAAGAAAGAAATCTGCAAACGCTCCTACGACATTCTGGTCAACGAAGTCGGCTTCCCGCCGGAAGACATCATTTTCGACCCGAACATCTTCGCCGTCGCCACCGGCATCGAGGAGCACAACAACTACGCGGTCGACTTCATCAATGCCTGCGCCTACATCCGCGACGAACTGCCCTATGCCCTGACCTCGGGCGGCGTATCCAACGTGTCGTTCTCCTTCCGTGGCAACAACCCGGTGCGCGAGGCAATTCACTCGGTGTTCCTGCTGTATGCGATCCGCAACGGCCTGACCATGGGCATCGTCAACGCCGGTCAGCTGGAGATCTACGACCAGATCCCGGCCGAACTGCGTGACGCCGTGGAAGACGTGGTGCTCAACCGCACCCCCGAAGGCACCGACGCCCTCCTCGCCATCGCCGACAAGTACAAGGGCGATGGCAGCGTCAAGGAAGCGGAAACCGAAGAGTGGCGTGGCTGGGAAGTCAACGAGCGCCTCAAGCACGCGCTGGTCAAGGGCATCACCACGCATATCGTCGAGGACACCGAGCTGTCGCGCCAATCGTTCGCCCGTCCGATCGAGGTCATCGAAGGCCCGCTGATGGCTGGCATGAACGTGGTCGGCGACCTGTTCGGCTCGGGCAAGATGTTCCTGCCGCAGGTGGTCAAGTCGGCCCGGGTGATGAAACAGGCGGTGGCGCACCTGATTCCGTTCATCGAGGAAGAAAAAGGCGACAAGCCAGAAGCCAAGGGCAAGATCCTCATGGCCACGGTCAAGGGCGACGTGCACGACATCGGCAAGAACATCGTCGGCGTGGTGCTGGGCTGTAATGGCTATGACATTGTCGATCTGGGGGTGATGGTGCCGGCCGAGAAGATCCTGCAGGTCGCCAGAGAGCAGAAGTGCGACATCATCGGCCTGTCCGGCCTGATCACTCCGTCGCTGGATGAAATGGTCCACGTTGCCCGCGAAATGCAGCGTCAGAATTTCAGCCTGCCGTTGATGATCGGTGGCGCGACCACCTCCAAGGCTCACACTGCGGTGAAGATCGAGCCCAAGTACAGCAACGATGCGGTGATCTACGTCACTGACGCTTCACGCGCCGTGGGCGTGGCCACGCAGCTGCTGTCCAAGGAACTCAAGGCCGGTTTCATCGAGAAGACCCGCGCCGAATACGTCGAAGTTCGCGAGCGCACCTCGGCCCGCAGCGCCCGCACCGAGCGTTTGAGCTACAGCGCGGCAGTCGCCAAGAAGCCGCAGTTCGACTGGGCCAGCTATCAGCCGGTCAAACCGACCTTTACCGGCGCCCGGGTGCTGGAAGACATCGACCTCAACGTGCTGGTCGATTACATCGACTGGACGCCGTTCTTCATTTCCTGGGACCTGGCCGGCAAATACCCGCGCATCCTCACCGATGAAGTGGTCGGCGAGGCGGCGACCTCGCTGTTCCAGGACGCCCAGGAACTGCTGCGCAAACTGATCGACGAGAAACTGATCCGCAGCCGCGCGGTGTTCGGCTTCTGGCCGGCCAATCAGGTCGATCATGACGACATTCAGTTGCTCGACGACCAGGGTCAGCCGTTGGCGAAGTTGCATCACCTGCGCCAGCAGATCATCAAGACCGACGGCAAGCCGAACTTCTCGCTGGCCGACTTCGTGGCCCCCGCTGGCAGCGGCGTGACCGACTATGTGGGTGGCTTCATCACCACCGCCGGCATCGGTGCCGAGGAAGTCTCCAAGGCCTATCAGGACAAGGGCGACGACTACAACGCGATCATGGTCAAGGCGCTGGCCGACCGTCTGGCCGAAGCCTGCGCCGAGTGGCTGCACCAGCAAGTGCGCAAAAACTACTGGGGCTACGCCACTGACGAGCAACTGGACAACGACGACCTGATCAAGGAGAAATACGCCGGCATCCGCCCTGCCCCCGGCTACCCGGCCTGCCCGGATCACACCGAGAAAGGCGTGCTGTTCGACCTGCTCGATCCGACCCAGGGCGACGGCAAGCCAGGCATCAGCGGGGTATTTCTCACCGAGCACTACGCGATGTTCCCGGCGGCAGCGGTCAGCGGCTGGTACTTCGCCCATCCACAGGCGCAGTACTTCGCGGTGGGCAAGGTCGACAAGGATCAGGTCGAAAGCTACAACGCCCGCAAGGGCCAGGAAATGCGCGTCACCGAGCGCTGGCTGGCGCCCAATCTGGGGTATGACGAGTAATTTGCCAGGCTGATGACACAGCATGACCTGTAGCGGTCCGGCTTGCCGGCGGTAGCGGTTTCAACCCCTACCGCCGGCAAGCCGGACGGCTACAGAGGATTACGGCTATCCTTTCTTTAGCGCGACGCATAGCGCACAGGAGGGAAGATGGACAAGCCATCCCACAGCTCACCGCAACGCCCCGACGACACCCCCAAACCGCCGACCTTCTGGCAGATGCTGCACAGCGTCATGGCAGCAGCCTTTGGCGTGCAAAGCAGCAAGAACCGCTCGCGGGACTTCAGCCACGGCAAGCCGGTGCACTTCGTGCTGATGGGGATCATTTTTACCGCGATGTTTGCCCTGGGGCTGATGGGTATCGTGCAACTGGTGCTGCATTTCGCCGTGCCTTGAGTCTGCTGCCGATCATTTCGCCCCACCGAGCCGCACAAACGGGTAGTCCACGCCCGGCGGACTGTGGCCTGCGGTGAACTGCCGGACATCGATGTCGTAGTCGTCACGCTCGTTGGCCTGCATGTAGCGCACACTGTCGCCGCGTTCCCTGATCTGCATCGCCCGCACCCGCCAGGTGCCGATCGGTTGGCGCATGTCCGCCGCGGCCAGGTCATAGTCATGCAGCAAAACCAGCGCCCAGCCTCCCAGCGTGAAGTGACCACCGACCACCACACTCAAGCGTCCTTCGTGCAACGCCTGCAAGGCCGCCGTGGAATCGTTGATGGTGCCGATCAGCACATCCTTGCCGGGCTGCTTGCCGGTCTCGCGCACCGCGTCCATCACCCCGAAGGCCATCTGATCGCTGGCCGCCCAGATCAGGCTGACGGCGGGATAACGCTTGAGCAGCACCTGGGCTTGCTCATAAGCCCGGTCGCGGCGCCAGCCACCAAGCACAATCTGCCGCAGGCGCACGCTCGGGTATTGCGCCAGGGCCCGATAAAGGCCCTTCTCACGCTGCAGGGAGACAGGGGTGCTGTTGGTGCCGGAGAACGCCAGCATTTCCAGTGGCTGACCGGCTGCCAGCGGCAGCTGCGACTCGATCAGACGCTTGGCGATCAGATAGCCGCCCTCCTCATCGTTGGCGACTACGCTACCGAGAAAGTCCGGGTAACGGCTGCGCAAGTCGCCAAGAATGCTCAGCTGGTCGGCGGTGAAGGTGTTGTTCACCGCCAGCAACTTCACTCCGCTGCCAACCGACAGGCGCAGAATTTCCGGAGCCACGTTGAGCTCGTTGGAGAACACCAGGTAATCGGGCCGATCACCCCCTTGCAGCGCCTTGCGCGCCAACCCCCCGAGCGTGCGTGTGTCGCGGTCGGTGTAGTAGATCTGCAGGCTGAGCCCGAGCCGATCCGCCGCGGCCTGCATGAACCGCGAATAGCTCGACCAATACGGGTCTGACGCCGAACCGGGATTGAGAAACACCACAGAAGCCGCGCACGCGCCACTGAGCCACAACGCACCGATGGCGAGCATGAGGCAGCCACTGAAAAACCGGACCATGGTCACCGAGCCTCATACCGAAAAAAAATCCAGCCGACCTGCATCAGGCCTGCTCATACCTTATCGGCAGCCAGCGGCTAACGTTTACCCGGTTCGGCGCATTGCGTTACTGGTGACTGACCCAGAAGACGGCAGTCCCCACGACGAGAATGATGATGAAGAAAATCGCCCAGGCATCCACATGGCTGTCGGACTTGGCAACTTTAGGGTGGTTGTTACTCATTGCATCGCCTCTTGTCAGTCTTATTGGTGATTGCAGATGAAACAGACCGCAGACGGTTGACCCCGGCCTGAGCCTGAGTAAAGTCGATGCATGTCCTTATCACAAGTGTGGTAATGAGCAGGCGATGGATTGCTTAGCACTTTCGGTTATTTGCATATACTCAAACATCACTTTTGCGCATATCCGCAAACTGGTAACCTCCCCCGGCTCCGTCAGGAGTGCGCGACCGTGCGCGCAGATTTGTTCGGCAAACTGGAAGCAGGCGACAACGCATCGCCTTTCAGCTCGGCCCAGCAGCAGTGAACCGCCTGAGAACAGGACCACCATGTACGTATACGACGAGTACGATCAGCGGATCGTCGAGGACCGCGTCAAGCAGTTCCGCGACCAGACCCGCCGCTATCTGGCCGGCGAGCTCAGCGAAGAAGAGTTCCGCCCGCTTCGCCTGCAAAACGGCCTCTACATCCAGCGCTTCGCGCCGATGCTGCGCGTGGCTGTGCCTTACGGCCAGCTGACCTCGCGCCAGACCCGCATGCTGGCCAAAATCGCCCGCGACTACGACAAGGGCTACGCGCACATCAGTACCCGGCAGAACGTGCAGTTCAACTGGCCGGCGCTGGAAGACATTCCCGACATCCTGGCTGAACTGGCCACCGTGCAGATGCACGCGATCCAGACCAGCGGCAACTGCCTGCGCAACGTCACCACGGACCAGTTTGCCGGCGTCGCTGCCGACGAACTGGTTGACCCGCGCCCATGGTGCGAGATCGTGCGTCAGTGGACGACCTTCCACCCGGAATTCGCCTACCTGCCGCGCAAGTTCAAGATCGCGATCAACGGCTCGACGTCCGATCGTGCCGCCATTGAGGTGCACGACATCGGCCTTGAGCCGGTCAAGAACGCTGCCGGCGAGCTGGGCTTTCGCGTGTTGGTGGGCGGCGGCCTGGGCCGGACCCCGGTGGTCGGCGCATTCATCAACGAGTTCCTGCCGTGGCAGGATCTGCTCAGCTACCTGGACGCCATCCTGCGGGTCTACAACCGCTACGGTCGTCGCGACAACAAATACAAGGCGCGGATCAAGATCCTGGTCAAGGCGCTCACCCCTGAGGTCTTCGCCGAGAAGGTCGAGGCCGAGATGGCTCACCTGCGTGGCGGCCAGACCACGCTGACCGAGGCCGAAGTCCACCGCGTCGCCAAGCACTTCGTCGACCCGGAGTACAAGGCGCTGGCAGATTACAGCGCCGAGCTGGCCCAGCTGGACAAGGAACACCCGGGTTTCGCCCGCTGGCGTTCGCGCAACGTACTGGCGCATAAAAAGCCTGGCTATGCTGCCGTGACCCTGTCGCTCAAACCAACCGGCGTTGCGCCGGGCGATGCCACCGACAAGCAACTGGACGGTATCGCCGACCTTGCCGACCGTTACAGCTTCGGCCAGCTGCGCACCTCACACGAGCAGAACGTGATTCTGGCGGACATCGAGCAAAGCCAGTTGTTTACCCTCTGGGGCGAACTGCGTGACCAGGGCTTCGCGACGCCGAACATCGGCTTGCTGACCGACATCATCTGCTGCCCTGGCGGCGATTTCTGCTCGCTGGCCAACGCCAAGTCGATCCCGATTGCCGAATCCATCCAGCGCCGTTTCGACGACCTCGATTACCTGTTCGACATCGGCGAGCTGGACCTGAACATTTCCGGCTGCATGAACGCCTGCGGCCACCACCACGTCGGCCATATCGGCATTCTGGGCGTGGACAAGAAAGGTGAAGAGTTCTATCAGGTTTCCCTGGGCGGCAGCGCCAGCCGGGATGCAAGCCTGGGCAAGATCCTTGGCCCGTCGTTCGCACAGGACGCCATGCCGGATGTGATCGAGAAGCTGATCAACGTCTACATCGAAAAACGCAATGAAGACGAACGCTTCATCGACACCTACCAGCGTATCGGCATCGACCCTTTCAAGGAGCGCGTCTATGCAGCGAATCATTAAGAACAACGCAGTCATCGACGAAACCTGGCACCTGCTGCCCAAGGACACCACCCTGGATGGGCTGTCCAACTGCGACGACCTGATCGTGCCTCTGGCGCTGTGGCGTGACCACGCCCATGCGCTCAAGGCCCGCGATGGTGGACTGGGTGTCTGGCTGGACAGCGACGAAGAAGCCGAGGAAATCGGCGACGACGCCGGTCAGTTCCAGGTTATCGCCCTGAACTTTCCGGCCTTCACCGATGGCCGTAGTTACTCGAACGCGCGTCTGTTGCGCGATCGTTTCGGCTTCAAGGGCGAGCTGCGGGCCATCGGCGACGTGCTGCGTGACCAGTTGTTCTACCTGCGCCGCTGCGGCTTCGACGCCTTCGCGATTCGGGCGGACAAAGACCCGTATGAAGCACTCGAGAGCCTCAAGGACTTCTCGGTGACCTATCAGGCGGCGACCGACGAGCCACTGCCGCTGTTCCGTCGTCGTTGATTCGACGCTGATCGGCAGGTAATGAAAAGCCCCGGCTTCGTGAGAAACCGGGGCTTTTTGTTGTAAGCGCTACGAGTATGGGGTCGCATGATCGTTCCCACGCAGAGCGTGGGAATGATCATCACGATAAACCACAGCGCAAGCGCATCACCAGAAGCGCTGCTGGGTCAGCTTGCTCCACCACCCCGTCAGCACCCGGTCCACTGACCCGCTGGCTGCCAGGCCCACGCGTTCCTGCAAGCTCTTGCGCTCGGCATAGTGCAGATGGAACACCTCGGCGGTCCGGGCTTTTTCCGACAGGTATTCATCGCTGGTTTTCAGCTCGTCGACCAGTTGCTTGTCCTTGGCTGCCATGCCCAGCCAGACCTCACCGGTGGCGACTTCATCGATCTGCAATTGCGGGCGGTAGCTGGCGACGAAGTTCTTGAACAGCTCGTGGGTGATGTCCAGGTCCTGCTGGAACTTCTCGCGGCCCTTCTCGGTGTTTTCGCCAAACACAGTCAGGGTGCGTTTGTACTCACCAGCGGTCAGCACCTCGAAGTCGATGTCGTGCTTTTTGAGCAAGCGATTGACGTTGGGCAGTTGCGCGACCACGCCAATCGAGCCCAGCACCGCGAAAGGTGCACTGATGATGCGATTGCCGATGCAGGCCATCATGTAGCCGCCGCTGGCCGCCACCTTGTCGATGCAGATGGTCAGCGGAATCCCGGCCTGACGGATACGTGCCAGCTGCGAGGACGCCAGGCCGTAGCTGTGGACCATGCCACCGCCGCTTTCCAGACGCAGCACCACTTCGTCCTTGTGGGTGGCCAGGGTCAGCAGCGCAGTGATCTCGTGACGCATGTTCTCGGTCGCCGACGCCTTGATATCACCGTCGAAATCCAGCACATAGACCCGCGGCTTGATCTCGGTCTGCTTCTTGTCTTTCTTCAGCTCCTTGGCCTGCGACTTGCGCAAGGCCTTCAACCGCGCCTTGTCCAGCAGCGAGCCCTCGAGGCGGTCACGCAGCCCTTTGTAGAAGTCGTTGAGCTTGGTCACATGCAACTGACCGCCCGCACCGCGCCGACCGCGGCCGCGCATGGAGGCCAGGGCAATCAGGACCACAATGATCGCGACCACCACCGTGACGGTTTTTGCCAGAAAGCTGGCGTAATCGAAAATGAACTCCACACAAAACTCCTCACCTACACGTCAGATCCGATACAGGATCGCGAATGATTCCAGCATACCGACGCTTGCAGTGCCGGGCCAGCGACAGACCGCCCGCGACCGCGACAATCGCGCAATTCAAACAAGCGTATGTTTTTTCATTGACAGACCCTGCACCGTACTCATAACCTCGCATCACTTTCAACGTGCCGGGATGACGCGGACGTGGGCAGCATCTATCTGATACGACATGGCCAGGCCTCCTTTGGTGCAGACGATTACGACGTGCTGTCGCCGACCGGTTATCGCCAGGCCGAAGTCCTCGGCGCGCACCTGGCGGATCTTGGCTTGAGCTTCGATCGCTGCCTGTCCGGCAGCCTGTATCGCCAGCGTCATACCGCCGAGACGGCCTTGGCCCAGTTGGGCGCCGCAGGCCTCCCCACGCCTGCCCTGGAGACCGACCGCGCCTTCAACGAGTTCGACGCCGAGGCGGTGATTCGCGCCTTGCTCCCGGCGATGCTGCCCGATGAGCCCCAAGCGCTGGAGGTGATGCGCAACGCTGCGCACAACCGCGCCGAATTCCAGCGTCTGTTCGCCCTGATCATTGGCCGCTGGCTCGGCGGCCAGCATGACACGCCGGCGCTGCAAAGCTGGCTGGCTTTCGTCGAACAGGTACAGGCGGGCCTCAACGGCATTCTCGACAGTGCCGGCGCAAACGACCGCATCGCCGTATTCACCTCCGGCGGCACCATCACCGCCCTGCTGCACCTGATCACCCAAATGCCCGCAACCCGGGCATTCGAACTCAACTGGCAAATCGTCAACACTTCGCTCAACCACCTGAAATTCCGGGGTCGCGAGGTGTTGCTGGCTTCCTTCAACAGTCACGCGCACCTGCAACTGATGAAGGCGCCGGAGCTCATCACCTACCGCTGAGCCCGGCCAACCGCACCCCAGGGTGCCTGCAATCACTCATATAAAGGATGACACCATGACCTCCGTAGCCGATGCCGTACAAGCGATGAAAGCCAAGTTCAACCCAAGCGCCGCTGCGGGCCTGGACCTGGTGTTCGGTTTCCGTATCGACGAGACCAAAAACTTCTCCCTGATCGTCAAGGACAGCACCTGCGAACTGCAGGAAGGCGAGAACCCGGACGCACAGGTTACCCTGGTGATGGACGGCGAAACCCTGGAAGGCATCGTCAGCGGCGAGACCGACGGCATGCAGGCGTTCATGGGCGGCAAACTGCGCGCCGAAGGCGACATGATGCTGGCGATGAAGCTGAGCGAACTGTTCCCGTCCTGATCCCGGGCGATGGTCTGTAACCATGACCACGCCTGTAGCAGTCCGGCTTGCCGGCGATAGCGACTCTGAAGACGCCACCGCCGGCAGACCATGCTGCTACCGGAACACAGACAAAAAACCGAAGCCCTGAAACTTCGGTTTTTTTTCGCGCCGTGGTTTGCCACAGGGATGAATCAAGGCCGCTGATCGACCCGTAACACGCTCGCCAATAAGGCCCTGTGCGGCTTGTGAGAGGGGCCGGCGACACATTAGATTAGTCAATGATCATAGCCATCCAAAATAAACAGCAGGGATAAGCATGGCGCTAACCGACCAATCCACCCAGGTTCGATCCGGCGAAGAGCTCGACGCAGCGCTGATCGACCCTTACCTCAAAGCCCAGATCCCGGGCCTGAGCGGCACCGCCCAGATCAGCCAGTTTCCCGGTGGCGCTTCCAATCTGACCTACCTGCTCAAATACCCCGGGCAAGAGCTGGTGCTGCGCCGTCCGCCGTTCGGCCACAAGGCAAAAAGCGCCCATGACATGGGCCGCGAGTTCCGCATTCTCAATCAGCTCAAGCACGCCTTCCCCTACTGTCCGAAGGCCTACGTGCACTGCACCGACGAGTCGGTGATCGGCGCCGAGTTCTACGTGATGGAACGGGTCAAGGGCATCATCCTGCGCTCCGAACTGCCGGGGGAGCTGAATTTCGATGCCGCCCAGACCCAGGCGCTGTGCAAAAGCTTCATCGACAAACTGGTGGACCTGCATCAGGTCGATTACAACGCCTGCGGCCTGGGCGACCTGGGCAAACCGCAGGGTTATGTCGAACGGCAGATTCGCGGCTGGACCGAGCGCTACGAGAAAGCCCGTACCGCCGATGCGCCAAGCTGGGAAAGAGTCGCGCGCTGGCTGGACGAAAAGCGACCGGCCGACCATCCCGTCTCAAGCCTGGTGCACAACGATTACCGCTTCGACAATGTGATTCTGGACCCGAACAACCCGATGCAGATCATCGGTGTGCTGGACTGGGAGCTGACCACTCTGGGAGACCCGCTGATGGATCTGGGCAACAGCCTGGCGTACTGGATCGAGGCGGATGATCCTGCGCCCGTGCAACTGATGCGCCGCCAGCCAAGCCATGCCCCCGGCATGCTGACCCGTGAACAGTTCGTGGCCTATTACGCCGAGCGTTCGGGGATTGCCATCGACAATTTCGACTTCTACTACACCTATGGCCTGTTTCGCCTGGCCGGCATCGTGCAGCAGATCTACTACCGTTTTTTCCATGGTCAGACCCAGGACAAACGCTTTGCCCAGTTCATCCACATGAACAAGCTGCTGGAACACATGGCCCTGCAGGTGATCGACCGTTCAAGCCTCTGATTGACGATAAGGAAGACAACATGTCCAAGACTCAACTGTTCGACCTCGACGGCAAGATCGCCTTCGTTTCCGGCGCCAGCCGCGGTATTGGCGAGGCCATCGCCAGGCTGCTGGCCCAGCAAGGCGCCCATGTGATCGTGTCCAGCCGCAAGATCGATGGCTGTCAGCATGTCGCCGACGCCATCATTGCCGAGGGAGGCAAGGCCACGGCAATCGCCTGTCACATTGGCGAGATGGAACAGATCACCGGCGTGTTCGCACGCATCCGCGAGGAATTCGGGCGCCTGGACATCCTGGTCAACAACGCTGCGACCAACCCGCAGTTCTGCAACGTGCTGGACACCGATCTGGGCGCGTTCCAGAAGACCGTCGACGTCAACATTCGTGGCTACTTCTTCATGTCCGTCGAAGCCGGCAAGCTGATGCGTGAGCACGGTGGCGGCAGCATCATCAACGTCGCGTCGATCAACGGCGTTTCACCCGGCGTGTTTCAGGGCATCTATTCGGTGACCAAGGCAGCGGTGATCAACATGACCAAGGTTTTCGCCAAGGAATGCGCGCAGTTCGGCATTCGCTGCAACGCACTGCTGCCGGGCCTGACCGACACCAAGTTCGCTTCGGCGCTGGTGGGCAATGAGAAAATCCTCAACGTCGCCCTGCAACAGATTCCGCTCAAACGCGTCGCCGCGCCAAGTGAAATGGCCGGGACCGTGTTGTACCTGGCCAGCGATGCCTCGAGTTACACCACCGGCGTTGCATTGAATGTGGATGGCGGGTTCTTGTCCTGACGCAACGCTTGCACAACCAGACAGACGTATAGCAGCACGGCTTGCCAGCGGTGACGGTTTCAAACATGCCACCGCCGGCAAGCCGGACTGCTACAGGTCAGCGATGACGCCAATGAGGCGAACCTGAGGCTTTTTTGATGGAATAAAGATTCCATCCAGCTCCGCTGCAGAATACATTTTGCGCACAACAACACTCCTCAAGGACGCTGTCATGCGCGATTCATCTCTTCCGGATCTGGGGGTCGGCCTGATCGGTACGGGCTTCATGGGCCGGGCCCACGCCATGGCGTTTCACAACGCCCGCAGCACCTTCGAACTGCCGGTAAACCTCAGACTTGCCGCGCTGGCCGACGCCGACGCTGCCCGCGCCGAACAATGCGCGCGGGCATGGGGTTTCGATCGCAGTCATGCCCACTGGCAGCAGCTGATCAACGACCCGAGCGTCGATCTGGTCGCCATCACCACCCCTAATCACCTGCACTTTCCCATGGCCATGGCCGCCCTTGAGGCCGGCAAAGCGGTGTATTGCGAAAAGCCGCTGGCGGTGAGTCTGGACCAGGCGCGGCAAATGCAAAGCGCAGCCAAGGCCGCCGGTGTCGTGACCCGAGTGGGCTACAACTACCAACACAACCCGATCATCGGCCTGGCCCGGCAGATGATCGCAAACGGCGAGTTGGGGCAGATCGTCAGTTTCCAGGGCGAGTTCAGCGAAGACTTCATGGCGAACGCGCAATCGCCGTGGTCCTGGCGCTGCGAACCGGCCCACGCCGGGGGCGCGCTGGCCGATCTGGGCAGTCATCTGCTGGCCATGGCTCGTTACCTGCTGGGCGACGTCGAGGCGGTGTGTGCCGATTCTCAAACCGTTCACCGACAACGCCCCGCCACCCAAGGTGGCCAGGAGCAGCGCCAGATCGCCATTGATGATCAGACCTACGCCCTGCTGCGATTTGCCAATGGCGCGCGTGGCACCTTCGCCAGCAGCTGGCTCAAGCACGGCTACAAAAACCACCTGAGCTTCGAAATCAGCGGCACCAAAGGCACGCTGGCGTTCGATCAGGAGCGGCTCAACGAATTGCAGTTGTATCGTGCCGGCGCGCCTGGACGCGACGGGTTCCAGCGGATTCTCGCCGGGCCGAGCCAACCGGGTTATGCAGCCTTCTGCCCTGCTCCCGGGCATCAACTGGGCTACAACGAACTCAAGACGCTGGAAGTGCATGCGCTGATCCAGGCCCTGTGCGGACAGGGTAACGAGGGACCGGATTTCGCCGAGGCGATGCACATCGAGCGCCTGGCGGCGGCGATACGGATTGCCGCCAGGGAAATGCGCTGGGTGACGGTTTCGGATATTTGAATGGTTTTTCGCCGCAGCGCTTACCTGTAGCACTCCGGCTTGCCGGCGGTAGCAATTCAAGGTCGCTCGCGCCGGCACGCCGGACTGCTACAGCCTGAGGGCAGAATCACAAGCAGATCGCCGACATGGGGGCCAAACACAAACGCTTACAGGTAGAATGCCGCACTTCCGGGCAGCCATTGCGCCCGTCTGCCAAGTAAGCCATGTCCATGCCGTTCGAACTCACTGTTGATCCCAGCACCCTGCTGATACTTGCCCTGGTCGCTTTCGTCGCCGGTTTCATCGATGCCATTGCCGGCGGCGGCGGCCTGCTGACGACCCCTGCACTGCTCACCGCCGGCCTGCCGCCGCACCTGGTGCTGGGCACCAACAAGCTCAGCTCGACCTTCGGCTCGGCCACCGCGGGTTTCACCTTCTATCGACGTAAGTTGTTCCACCCAAGGCAATGGACTCGGGCACTGGTCGGGACTGCGGTGGGGTCTCTGATTGGCGCGGTGGTCGCCCATTATCTGCCCGCCGAAGTGCTCAACCAGATGCTGCCGGTGATTGTCTTCGCCTGCGGTGTGTACCTGCTGTTCGGTGGCACGCCCAAGGCGCCGCTCGACAGCGATGCGCCCATCAAGACCCGATGGCAGCTGCCGCAAGGCCTGGGCCTGGGATTTTATGACGGTGTGGCCGGGCCTGGCACGGGCGCGTTCTGGACCGTCAGCACGCTGCTGATGTATCCGGTGGATCTGGTGAAAGCCAGCGGTGTGGCACGCAGCATGAACTTCGTCAGCAACGCTGCGGCGCTGACGATTTTCGCGATCAATGGATCGGTGGACTGGGTGATCGGCCTGGCCATGGGCTCGGCCCTGATGGTCGGCGCATTCCTGGGCGCCCGGACGGCGATCCAGGGCGGTGCGAAGTTCATCCGCCCTGTGTTCATCACCGTCGTGCTGGGGCTGACCGTGCGCCTGGCCTGGCAACACTGGTTCGGCGGCGCCTGAGCCGTCAGCCGGGCAGCAGCGGTTCTGGCGCGCCTGAGCGCTGGGCCAGGTAAAGGTCAATTAGAAACCGCGCGATGGAACGACTGGCCGGCAACGGTGGCATGTCGTGAATGCTGAACCATTGCGCGTCTTCGATCTCATCGGCCTGCGGCACGATCTCACCGCTGTCGTACTCGGCATGAAAACCCAGCATCATCGAGTGGGGGAACGGCCAGCACTGGCTGCCCTTGTACTCGATGTTCCTGACCTTGATCTGCACCTCTTCCATCACCTCGCGGCGCACGCAGTCTTCAGCCGACTCACCCGGCTCGGCGAAGCCTGCCAGGGTGCTGTACACGCCGGCCACAAAACGCGGCGAACGGGCCAGCAAGACTTCGTCACCGCGGGTGATCAGCACGATCATGCTCGGTGAGATACGCGGATAAGAACGCAGGTCGCAGGCCTGGCAATACATGGCGCGCTCCCCAGGGACCTGCTGCATCGGCTGACCGCAGCTGCCGCAAAAGCGATGCTCGCGGGCCCAGGTGCTGATTTGCGCGGCGTACGCCAGCTTCTGGAACACGTCGGCGTCATCACCCAGCATGAACTGGCGCAAGGTTTGCCAACTCGTACCCTCCAGCTGCACCGGTTGCCTGAGCACCTGAACGTACACCGGTTCGCCATCGAAATGGCCGATCCCGTGTTCGCTGATCAGCGGCAACTCCTGGCGTTTGAGCCATTCGCGGGGAAACATCACCCCGCTGCCGTCCAGCAGAAAACCCTGGTCACTGTGAACCACGGCCCAACCTCCGGCTGCTTGAGTATCCAGCACAGCGGTGGTCCAACGCCTGGGGCGCGTCATCAAAGCACTCCTTTAGTTGCGCGCTGCGCCGTCGGCACTCAGGGCTGAGCGCTCAACGGCAGCAGGCGCCGGCCGATCCCGGATCGCCGGTCAATTGTCGAAGACTGGCTTGTGTTTGCCCATGTGAGCAACCATTGCCAGTTTCAGGTCCGCCGATTGCAACATGGCAGCGTTCCAGGTGGCAACGTATTCAAGACCATCGTCGACACTGTGATCGCGCATGTAGCCGATCATGCGCTTGCTGCCGGAGACGGCGATCGGGGATTTCTCGGCGATCTGCCTGGCGATGGCAAACACCCCGTCGAGCAACTGCGCAAGGTCGGCGAAGGTGCGGTTCACAAGGCCCATGCGCAGCGCCTCGTCAGCTTCGACATTGCGCCCGGTGTAGGCCATTTCGCGCATCATGCCGTCGCCGATCAAGCGCGGCAGGCGTTGCAGGGTGCCGACGTCGGCCGCCATGCCCATGTCGATCTCGCGAATCGAAAACAGCGCATCGGCCGCCGCGTAGCGCATGTCACAGGCACTGATCAGATCGATCGCACCGCCGATGCAATAGCCCTGCACCGCGGCCAGCACCGGCTTGCTGCAACGGTCGACGACGTTGAACGATGCCTGCATCTGCAGGATCTTACGCCGCAGCAACCGTGCGTTGCGCCCGACATCCTTGCCCAGTTCGTTGGCCACCGACGCCAGCAACATCAGGTCGATCCCGGAAGAAAAATGCTTGCCGGCACCGCTGAGCACCACCACGCGGACATCATCGGTGTCTTCGATCCATTGGAAAATATCGATGATTTCGCTCCAGAACGCCGCGTTCATGGCGTTGATTTTCTCCGGGCGATTGATTTGCACGTGGGCGATGTGGTCAGTCAGCTCAACCTTGAAAGCGCTGTAGTCGGACACGGCGATGATCCTTGAAAAGTCTGTGAAGGGTAAAAAACCCCTGACGTCGGACTATATCAATCCCGTCCCTGCGCCGCAGGCCACGGTTGCGCCATTTGCCGGACGCGCCCGCTTTACCCGGGCGCTGGCACAGCAATAGGCCACTAAATAAACTGAACGGTCACCTTGGACCATTGTCCAGTGTGGTGGCAGCAAAGCGCCGGAATCAGCCGGTTCATGCAGCTGCCAGAACAGCTGGTCGATGATCGCTGTTCTACCCCTTTCTCAGGTCGCAAGAGGGCGATTCTTGATCACATCAAAAGCGGCAACCGGCATCGTGGGCCTGGATGACATCCTTGCGGGTGGACTTTCACGCAGTCATGTATTTCTTCTTGAAGGAGAACCCGGAACCGGCAAGACCACCGTCGCTCTGCAGTTTCTGCTGGCTGGCGCCAGTGCGGGTGAGCGCGGGCTGTACATCACCCTTTCGGAAACCGAGCGCGAACTGCGCGACGGCGCCAGATCCCACGGCTGGGAGCTGGGCGAACACATCAACGTATTCGAGCTGACACCGCCTGAAGACCTGCTCAACGCTGAACATCAGCAGAGCCTGCTGTATTCGTCCGACCTTGAACTGGGCGAAGCGACCAAGCAGATTTTCGAGGTCGTGGAACGAGTCAAGCCGCTGCGCGTGGTCATCGACAGCTTGTCGGAAATCCGCCTGCTGGCACAGAGTTCGTTGCGTTATCGCCGGCAGATCCTGGCGATCAAGCATTACTTCGCGCGCTACGACGCAACCGTGGTATTGCTCGATGACCTGACCACCGAGTCCCTGGACAAGACCGTGCACAGCGTGGCCCATGGCGTGATCCGCCTTGAGGAACTGACCCCGGCTTACGGCGCCGAGCGCCGCCGCATGCGCGTGGTCAAGTACCGTGGGCAGAAATACCGTGGCGGTTACCACGACTTCAACATCATGGAAGACGGCATTCACGTGTTCCCCCGTCTGGTTGCCGCCGAACACCGCAGCGGTTACACGACCCGGCAGATCAGCAGTGATATCGATGAACTCGACGAACTGCTCGGGGGCGGCATCGACAGCGGCTCCAGCACCCTGATCCTGGGTCCGGCGGGCACCGGCAAATCGCTGATCTCACTGGTGTTCGCCGCCGCTGCCGTGTCGCGCGGGGAAAAGGTCGCCTTGTTCATTTTCGATGAGGAAATGGGCCTGCTGTTCGAGCGCATGAAAAAGCTCGGCATCGACTTGAAAGCCTTGCAGGAGACCGGCAACCTGCTGATCGAACAGGTCGATGCGGCGGAGCTTTCGCCGGGCGAGTTTTCCCACCGGGTGCGGCGCAGTGTCGACGAGAAAGAAATCCGCACCGTGGTCATCGACAGCCTCAATGGCTACCAGGCGGCGATGCCTGAAGAAAACGCCCTGGTGCTGCACATGCATGAGCTGTTGCTGTACCTGAACCGCCAGGGCGCATCGACTTTCATGACCGTGGCGCAGCATGGCCTGGTGGGCGACATGCGCGCCCCGGTGGACATCACCTACCTGGCCGACACCGTGATCCTGTTGCGTTATTTCGAAGCACTGGGCAAAGTTCGCCGAGCCATTTCCATCATCAAGAAACGTACGGGGACCCATGAGTCGACCATTCGCGAATACCGCATCAGTGGTACCGGTTTGAAAATCGGTGCGCCACTGGAAGACTTCCAGGGTGTCCTGCGCGGCGTGCCTCACTACTTCGGTGAAAGCAATCCGCTGTTGCGGGATGAGGAAGTGTGAGCACACCGGGGCAACTGTCGGAACGTGCAATCATCCTCGCCCCACGCGGCAGGGACAGCCAGATCGCCTTGATGATCCTGCAGGAAGCCGGCTTTCCGGCGATCATCAGCCACGATCTGGCCAGTTTGTGCAAGGAACTGAGTTCGGGTGCGGGGCTGGCGATCATCGCCGACGAAGCCCTGCGCGGCGTCGAGCTCAATCCACTGCTGGGGCTGCTGGCCAACCAGCCCACCTGGTCGGATCTGCCCATCGTCTTGCTGACCCATCACGGCGTGCAGGAGCACAATCATTCGGGCCGCCTGGGCAAGATGCTCGGTAACGTCACCTTCCTGGAGCGCCCTTTCCATCCGGCGACCCTGGTCAGCCTGGTCATCACCGCGGTGCGCGGGCGTCGTCGTCAATACGACGCACGCAGCCGCATGGAAGACCTTCTGGAAAGCGAGCAGCGCCTGCAGCACGCGCTCAAGGCCGGGCGCCTGGGCTCCTGGCAACTGGAAGCGGAGTTTCTCGAGCTGCACTTCTCGGCGATCAGCAAGACCCACTACGGGCGCGACGAGGAGGCGCCCTTCACCTATCACGACTGGCTCGACTCGGTGTATCCCGAGGATCAGCCGCGCATGCAGTCAGCGCTGCAACGCAGTCTGGATACCGGTGATGACTTCATCATTGAATTTCGCAACATCTGGCCGGACGGCTCGCTGCACTGGGTGGACGTGCGCGCCCGGGCCACACGAGCGCGCAACGGTCGGGTCAGCCTGCTGGCCGGGGTCACCTCGGACATCACCGAACGCAAGCTGGCTGAAACCCAGCTGCGGCGCCTCAACGAAACCCTGGAACAGCAGGTCGAAGAGCGCACCTCGCAGCTGCGGCACAACGAAGAGGTGCTGCGCCAGTCTCAGAAGATGGAGGCGGTCGGACAGCTGACCGGCGGCATCGCCCACGACTTCAACAACATGCTGACCGGCATCATCGGCAGCCTGGAACTGCTCAGACGCCGCCTGGCGCGCGGCCGCACCGAGGACCTCGACGGCCTGATCGACCTGGGCGTGACCTCGGCCAACCGTGCCGCCGCGTTGACGCACCGGCTGCTGGCGTTTTCGCGCCGGCAGTCGCTGGATACCAAGCCGGTGGAAATGAACGAACTGGTCAACTCCATGGGCGAGCTGCTGCATCGCAGCGTCAATGAAAGCATCCGCCTGGACATGTGCCTGGACCCGCAGCTGTGGACCGCAGAGGCCGACCCCAACCAGCTGGAAAGCGCCCTGCTCAATCTGGTGCTCAACGCTCGCGATGCGATGCCCAACGGCGGCATGCTGATGATCGAGACCTTCAACCGCAAGCTCGATCGTGATTTCACCAACGCCTATGAAAACCTTCTGCCTGGCGATTACGTGGTGCTCAGCGTCACGGACACCGGCTGTGGCATGCCGGAAAACGTCATCAGCCGGGCCTTCGATCCGTTCTTTACCACCAAACCGATCGGCCAGGGCACAGGCCTGGGTCTGTCGATGATCTACGGCTTCACCAAGCAGTCCCACGGCCATGTGTCGATCGAGAGTCAGGTCGGGCACGGCACGACGGTACAGCTGTTTCTACCGCGCTTTCATGGCGCCCGCGATGAGGACGAAGCGGCTGTCGAACACAAGGCGGTTGAGGCTCAGGATGGCGAAACCATTCTGATCGTCGAAGATGACCCGGCGGTGCGCGCGCTGGTCAGCCAAGTGCTGGGCGAGCTGGGCTATGCCTTCCTGGAAGCCGGTGACGCGGTCGGTGCGGTGCCGATCCTCGAATCCACGCAGCGCATCGACCTGATGATCAGCGATGTCGGCCTGCCGGGGATGAACGGCCGGCAACTGGCCGACATCGGGCGTCAGCTGCGGCCGCAGCTCAAGGTGCTGTTCATTACCGGCTACGCGGAAAACGCCAACGTGCGCGCAGGCTTTCTCGACACCGGCATGCAGATGATCACCAAGCCGTTCGCCTTCGACCAGTTGACCGCCAAGGTGCGGGAGATGATTGAGGGGTAGAATTCCTGCAGCGCTTCAGCCCGCAGGGCGTGGGAGTCTGCCGGGTGGCGCTCCACCTTGCCGACGATCTGGCGCGAAGCGTCAGCCAACCTTACCCACGGTATGCACCTGACGCACCGAGCCGTCTGATACTACTGCCGGTGTCCGGCAGATCATCAGCAAGCCGGACTGCCACGGCCTGCGGCCAGAATCAACAGCACGCGGCGCAGTAGAGGTCGATCGCTTCGGTTCGAAGGACGACAGATGTCTATCGCCTCTGCCCGCAGCACGGCGGATGTCGATTGCTTCTGCCCGCAGGGCGTGGGAGTCCGGCTTGCCGACGATCTGGCGCGAAGCGTCAGCAAACCTGAGACCACAGTGTCGGGCGCAAGCGTGCGGGTGACGGGTTAATTCAACAATTGCTGAATCTTCGAATGCAGGGTTTCCATGGTGAACGGCTTGGCCAGGATCGGCGCCTTGCGCGCGATGGGGCTGCCGGACTCGACGATTTCCGCCGGATAACCACTGATGAAAATGACCTTGAGTTCCGGACGCAGCTTGACCGCGGGCTCGGCAATCATCACCCCGGACACGCCACCGGGCAGGCGGTAGTCAGTGATCATCAGGTCCAGATGGGGCTTGGTCGCGAGGATTTCGAATGCCTGCTCGCCGTTTTCCGCCTGCAGCACCCGATACCCCTCTCCCGACAGATAGTCGGACAGCAGCATCAGGATCAGCGGCTCGTCTTCGACGATCAGTACGACATTTTCTGCATCAGAGCTCATTGGAACGCCTTCGATCTTATAAATAGCTGCCATTACGACCATGGCCCGCCCAGGAGGTTGCGCAGAAAAATCAGATATTTACCTGGACGGTCACGACCGATTAAACGCCGCAGGTTTAAACGTTGGCGGCAGCGCTCTGGCCCGAGCATCGCGGGCCGGATCGGCACTCACAGCGGCAGGCTGACGCGAAACAGCGAGCCGTCGCCCTCTTCGCTCTCGACGCTGATCTTGCCGCCATGGGCGGCGACGATCTGCTCGGAAATGAACAGACCCAGGCCCAGCCCCGATACCGCATGACTGGCCGACACGCGCTCGAACTGCTGGAAGATGCGCTTCTGGTTTTCCACACTGATGCCGATCCCCCGGTCCTTGACCTCGACCCGCGCCTCATTGCCCTCGGCATACACCCGCACCTCGATCGGCTTGTGAGCGCCATAGCGCAAGGCGTTGGTCAGCAGGTTAGCCAGCACTTGCTCGATCCGGAACTCGTCCCAGACGCCGATCACCGGCTCGCTGGCATGCAGGGTCACGACACTGTCCGCGGCGGAAATCTGCGCGGCGTAGCTTTCCACCAGATTGACCGCAAGCTCGGCCAGGTCGAATGGATGGGTGCGAATCGACAGCTTGCCGGTGCGGATGCGCGACACATCGAGCATGTCCTCGATCAGCCGGATCAGGCTCTGAATCTGGCGCTCGTCCCGCTCGACCATGGCCTTGAGCTTGTCCATGGTGAAGGCCGAGGCGTTGTCCTTGGCCAGATGCAGCTTGCGCAACTGGGTTTCCAGGATCAGCCCGTTGAGCGGCGTGCGCACCTCATGGGAGACAATCGACATGAAGTCATCACGCATGCGGATCGCGTGCTCGAGCTCGTTCTGCGTCGACTTCAGCTCGCGCAGCAGCGCTTCCTGCTCCTGCCGGCTGCGCTCGAGCTCTTCGACCTGCTGCTTCATGGCTTTGCGCTGGCGGTAGAGATCGACGAAGACGTTGACCTTGCTCTTGACCGCGTGGATATCCAGCGGCTTGTGGAGAAAATCCACCGCGCCGCTTTCATAACCCTTGAAGGCGTAATTGAGCTCCCTGCCCGCTGCGCTGACGAAGACAATAGGGATGTTCTTGGTTTTCTCGGTACTGCGCATCAGCTCAGCCAGCTCGAAGCCGTTCATGCCCGGCATCTGCACGTCGAGAATCGCCATGGCGAACTCGTGCTCCAGCAACAGCGATAGGGCTTCGTCGGCCGACAACGCCTTGTACACCTGACGGTCCTCGCGTTTGATCAACGCTTCAAGGGCCAGCAGGTTTTCCGGCAGATCGTCGACGATCAGCAACTTGGCTTTGATTTCACTCAGCATGCAATTCGTTCCAGCTCGACAAGCAACAGCCCAATGTCGGGCAAAGGCAGGAGAAAGTCCGGTGTATGCAGGGCCAGCGCCGCATCGGGCATGGTACGCGCCAATGCCTGGGCCGGGTCCTGGACCACGGTAAGACCACCGTACTCCTTGATTCGTGCCATACCCCTGGCACCGTCATTATTGGCACCGGTCAACAACACCCCGGCAAGCTTTGCATCATAGGCATCGGCGGCAGATTCGAAGAGGATGTCGATGCTGGGACGAGAGTGGAAAACCCGCTCCTCCTGACTGAACGACAGGGTCAAATCCGCCTCCACCGAGAGGTGATACCCGGGCGCGGCGAAGTACAGCGTGCCGGGCTTGATAACCTCCTTGTCATCGGCTTCCTTGACCGGCACCGCCAGATGCGAGCTGAACACTTCGGCCAGCAGGCTGCGGCGCTCGTCGGGCAGGTGCAGCACGGCAATGATCGGCAAACCAAAGCCCTTGGGCAGCGGCCGGAATATCGTCAGCAACGCCTCGACCCCGCCGGCAGATGCACCGACCACAATGGCGTCGACCCTGGGAAGCGCAAGCGCGCCCTGAGGAGTATCGGGAAAGGACGTTCTCATGATTTGCGATAAATCCGCTCTTGTTTGACCAAGGGTTCGAATTGATCTTTATAGCCCGAAAACTCGAGGGTTTCCTTGCTGCCCAGCACCAGAAAGCCTCGATGACACAGCGACTCGTGAAACAGCCCGAATGCCCGGTCCTGCAGCTTCTTGTTGAAGTAGATCAGCACATTGCGACAGGAGATCAGCTGCGTTTCGGAAAATACGCTGTCGGTGGCCAGGCTGTGGTCGGCGAAGGTCACGTTTTCCCGCAGGGTCTTGTCGAAAATGGCGTAGTCGTAGGCGGCGGTGTAGTACTCGGAAAACAGCCGCTTGCCGCCGGCCTTGAGGTAGTTTTCGTTGTAGGCGCGAACGTTCTCCATGGAGAAAATGCCCTGCTTGGCTTTCTCCAGGGAACTGGGGTTGATGTCGGTGGCGTAGATGATGGTGCGTTCGAGTAAGCCTTCTTCACGCAGCAGGATCGCCATCGAGTACACCTCCTCGCCCGTGCTGCAGCCGGCAATCCAGATCTTCAGCGAGGGGTAGGTGCGCAACAGCGGCACCACTTCCTGGCGGATGGCCAGGAAGTGCGAGGGATCGCGAAACATTTCGCTGACCGGTATGGTCAGGAATTGCAGCAACTGCATGAACGCCGACGGGTCATGCAGCACGCGTTCCTGCAAGGCAGAGATGGTCTTGAGCTCGAACTGACGCAGGGCATGCGCCACGCGTCGTTTCACCGACGCGCCTGAGTAGTCGCGAAAGTCATAGCTGTATTTCAGGTAGATCGCCTCGATTAGCAGGCGCAGCTCGATCTCGGTGTCTCGCTCATGGGGCATCGGTGCAACCTGGTCTTTCTACGGGCGTGGTCAATTGATCCGATCCATTCAGATACGTTCCATTTTCGGTAGCCACACACGAATCAGCGAAAACAGCCGGTCAAGGTCGATGGGCTTGGCCAGATAGTCGTTGGAACCTGCCTGCAGGCAACGGTCCTGATCGTCTTTCATGGCCTTGGCCGTCACGGCGATGATCGGCAGCTTGCGCCAGCGCGGGTCCTTGCGGATTTGCATGGTGGCCTCATAGCCATCCATTTCCGGCATCATCACGTCCATCAACACCAGGTCGATATCTTCCACCGTGTTGAGCTTTTCGATGGCCTCCAGGCCGTTGCGGCCGACCTCGACGATGGCCCCTTTGTGCTCCAGCGCGCTGGTCAGGGCGAAGATGTTGCGCACGTCGTCATCGACCACCAGGATCTTGCGGCCTTCAAAGACGCGGTCGCGACTGCGGGCAGTCTTGAGCATTTTCTGCCGCTCGTTGGACAGTTGCGACTCGACCTTGTGCAGGAACAGCGTCACTTCATCGAGCAGGCGTTCCGGCGATCGCGCGCCTTTGATGATGATGGTGCGCGAGTACTTGAGCAGCTCGGCCTCTTCATCGCGGGTCAGGTTGCGCCCGGTGTAGACGATCACCGGCGGGAAGGCGCAGATCTCGTCGGTGGACATACGCTTGAGCAGGTCATTGCCCAGCATGTCCGGCAGTTTAAGGTCGATGATCATGCAGTCGTAGGCGTTGTCGCGCAGCAGTTCGAGCGCATCCTGGGCGAAGCCGACCGCCGTGATCTCGATGTCGTCGTCGCCGATCAGGCGCGCGATGCTGTCACGCTGCAACGCATCATCCTCGACCAGCAGCACCCGCTTGACCTTTTGCGTAAGCTTGGCTTCCAGGCGGGCGAAGACATCCTTGAGTTCTTCGCGGGTGGTCGGTTTGACCGCGTAGCCGATCGCGCCCATCTGCAACGCGGCTTCCTGGCGATCCTCGACGGAAATCACATGCACCGGAATATGCCGTGTGGCGGGCATTTCCTTGAGACGTTGCAGCACCGTCAGCCCGGAATGATCGGGCAGGCGCATGTCCAGCAGCACGGCGTCCGGCAAGAGGCTTGAGGCCAGCTCGAAGCCTTCGTCTGCACCATGGGCGACCAGGCAGTGGTAGCCCAGCTCGTGCGCCAGGTCGTAGAGGATATGGGCAAAGCGCACTTCATCCTCGATCACCAGGATGCAACGCTTGCTGAACGGGGCCTTGTCGCGGTCGTCGGCGAAGCGCGGAATAGGCTCGATGACCGGCGCCTTTGGCGCAGCAACGGCAACCGGTTGCGGTGCGGGCTGCACAGCCACTGGCGGCTCTTCTACATACGGCGATTGCGCCTGTTCGTCGTACTGCTCTGGCAACACCAGGGTAAACAGGCTGCCCTGGCCAGGTGCGCTGGTGACGCTGATCGACCCGCCGAGCAGGCGCGCCAGATCGCGGGAAATCGACAGCCCCAGGCCGGTCCCGCCGTAGCGCCGATTGGTGGTGCCGTCGGCCTGGCGGAAGGCTTCGAAGATGCTTTCCTGCTGATCTTCGGCAATCCCGATGCCCGAATCGCGCACGGTGAAGGCAATGCCTTCGCCCGGCTGGCGGGAAACAGTCAGGCTGACCGCGCCGGTTTCGGTGAACTTGATCGCGTTGGACAGCAGGTTCTTGAGGATCTGCTCCAGACGCTGGCGGTCGGTGTACAGCGAAACCGGCGCACCGGGTTGCACTTCCACGGTGAACTGCAGCTGCTTGTCGCCGGCCAGTGGCTCGAAGGTCATGCGCAAGCCATCGACCAGACGGCTGACGCTGCTGTTTTCCGGGCGCATGTCCAGCTTGCCGGCCTCGACCTTGGAGATGTCGAGGATGTCGTTGATCAGGTTCAGCAGGTCGTTGCCGGCCGAATAGATCGATTCGGCGAACTTGACCTGCTCCCCGGTCAGGTTGTCCAGCGGGTTCTCGGCCAGCAATTTGGCGAGGATCAGCGAGCTGTTCAACGGCGTGCGCAGTTCATGGGACATGTTGGCAAGGAATTCGGACTTGTACTTGCTCGAACGCTGCAGCTCCTCGGCGCGGGCTTCCAGCTCGACCTGCGCGATGTTCAGCTCCTCGTTATTGCGATCCAGCGCATCGCGCTGGTCGGCCAGGGCCTTGCCCTGCTCGGCCAGCTGCTCGTTGGTCTGTTCCAGCTCCGCCTGCTGGGTTTCCAGATGAGCCTGGGATTCCTTGAGGATCCGCGATTGCTCTTCGAGTTCTTCGTTGGCGGTGCGCAGCTCCTCCTGCTGGACCTGCAACTCTTCGTTGAGCTGCTGGGTTTCGGCCAGCACTTCCTGCAAGCGCTGACGGTAGCGCGCCGCTTCGATGGAGGTGCCGACGTTGTCGGCAACCAGCTCCAGAAACTCGATATCGCGCGGGGTGAGCGCGCGCAGAAAACCCAGCTCGATGACGCCGTTGACCTGATCGTCGTTGCGGGTAGGCACGACGATCACGCTGCGCGGTGAACCGTCGCCCAGACCCGAAGTGACCTTGAAGTAATCCTGAGGCACGTCATCCAGGGTGATGATCTGATCCTCTTCGGCGGCCTTGCCGACCACGCCTTCGCCGCTGTAGATCGACTGCTCCTGCAACTCCTGCTGACGCGAGAAGCCGTAGGAGGCCACCCGCATCAGGCCTCCATGTTCCTGACGCACATACACCGCCGCCACCACGGCGCCCAAGTGATGAGCGAAGAACTGCAACACATTGCGCCCCAGCAGATTCAGGGTCAGCTGCCCGATCACCTGCTCGGCCAGCTCGCTCTGGCCATTGCGCAACCAGGCAACGTGGGCCAGTCGCTCGGCGTCTTCCTGCTGTGCCTTGAGGTTGGCGGTGTAGGTCGAGGACAGCGCGGTCATGTCACGGCGACCGACCCAGGCCAGGATACCGCTGACAATCAGCACGAATATGATGTAGAGCGAAACCGAGAGCACCGTGGTATGCGTCACGTCGGTGTTGCGCGTCAGCCGTAGCTGATGCTCCACGTTCGCCGCCTGATCGTACTCATCCCGAATCTCATCGGTCAGACGCTTGCCGCGGCGGTTCTGGATCGGCGTGGAGTAATCGCCAGCGGTGCGACGCAGGGTGATCATCTCCTGGGCGAACTGGTTCCAGGATTCCTGCATGGCCGCAAGGCGCTTGAAGCGATCGACTTGGTCGGGGTTGTCCGCGACCAGCTCTTCCAGACCGTTGAGCTCGGCGATAATGCTCGGCTTGGCGACCTCGTAGGGGTCGAGAAAACGCTCATCGCCGGTCAGCAGGAACCCGCGCATGCCGGTTTCCATGTCTACCGACAGCTTCAGCGAGCGGTTGATGTTGTTGATCACCCGATCGGTGTGCTCGACCCACTGGATCACCGACAGCAGATAAGTGATCAGGATCACGAAGAAAGCCGCGCTGAGCACGCCGACCGCCAAGGGTAAACTGACATTGCGGCTCAGAAGTTTGCGGAAACGTTGCTCATCGACTGCAGAGGTGTGGATCATCGCAAGGGCCCAGGCGGATTCGTCTAAACGACGGAGTTTGCCGTAAACTTCAGGAAAAAACTCCAGCTTCTGACATATAAGGTTGAATTTTCAGACTTTAGATGTAGGACAAAACTTGGCGTACTATACGTTTGAGTGATTTGCCGGCGCCATCATATTCATTTGAATTGTGTTTTTGACGCCGGGAACTTGTCACAATTGCTGGCTTAGCTGTTTAGCCGATCGGGCGCCCACTGCCCTGTCGAGACCTCGCCATTTTCAAGGAAACTTTCATGTCCGACCCACTCAGCACGATTCTGGTGGTTGAAGACGACAGCATCGTGCGCATGCTGATCGTCGACGTTCTCGAGGAGCTTGAGTACAAGGTGCTCGAAGCGGCCGACGGCAAGGAAGCCCTGGCCTTTCTGGAAAAGCAGGATGAGGTGATCGATCTACTGATGACCGACAAGGGACTGCCCGACATGGACGGCATCGAGCTGGCAAACAAGGCCCGCGAGCTGCGCCCGGAACTGCCGATCCTGTTCGCCAGCGGTTACGCCGAGAACATCGACGCGCCTGCCGGCATGCAGATCATCGGCAAACCGTTTTCCATCGATCAGTTGCGCGACAAAGTGAAAAGCATTCTTGGCCAATGATCACACCGGCCACGCTGCACGGCCTAGCCATGTCCTGATCATCGGTTACGTCTGGCCCGAACCTGGCTCATCGGCTGCCAGCGGGCATGTCATGCAACTGATCGACTGTTTTCTCGAGCACGGCTGGCAGATCACCTTTGCCAGCGCCGCCAGTGAAGGCGAGCACAAGGCAGACCTGGCCGCGTTGGGCATCAGCGAAATGCCCATCGAGCTCAATAACAGCAGCTTCGACGCTTTCATCAGTGCATTGCAGCCGGACGTGGTGCTGTTCGATCAGTTCCTCATGGAGGAGCAGTTCGGCTGGCGCGTCGAGAAGCACGCCCCCGATGCCCTGCGCGTGCTGGAAACCTGCGACCTGCAGAGCATGCGCCACAGCCGGCATCAGATACTCAAGGAGCTGCTCAAGGATGGCATCAGCGCCGATGGCTACGGCGAGCTGTTCGCGGCACCCGATGCGCGGCTTTTCATGCGCATGGCGGTGACCGATCTGGCCCAGCGTGAACTCGCATCGTTCTATCGCTGCGACCTGAGTCTGGTGGTGTCCGATGTCGAGATCGATCTGTTGACCGAGCATTTCAAGCTGCCCGCGCAGTTGCTGCACTGGTGCCCGTTGATGCTGCGCGACATCCCGCAGAGCGGCAGGGGTTTCGCTGAGCGCGCGCACTTCCTGACCATTGGCAACTTCCGCCATGCACCGAACTGGGATGCCGTGCTGTGGCTGAAAAACACCCTCTGGCCGCTGATTCGCCAGCAACTGCCGGCCGCGCAGTTGCACGTCTACGGCGCCTACACCCCGCCCAAGGCAACTGCCCTGCATAACGCCGCCCAGGGTTTTCACATCATGGACAGGGCCGACGACGCACTGCAGGTGCTGGCGGCCGCTCGGGTGTCCTTGGCACCCTTGCGTTTCGGCGCAGGCATCAAGGGCAAGGTGATGGACGCCATGATCAGCGGCACGCCGACGGTCACCACTCCTGTCGGTGCTGAAGCCATGCACGGCGAGCTGCCGTTCCCCGGCGCTGTAGCCGGCGATGCGCAGGCGCTGGCCGACCACGCCGTGCGCTTATACAAGGATCAAGCGCTGTGGGAGCAAGCCCAGCGCGCGGGTTGGCAGGTGTTGCAAGCACGTTTTGCGCACCAACAGCACTGCGCATCGCTGATCGAGCGCATCAACCAGCTGCGCGACAACCTGGCGGCCCACCGCACAGCCAACTTCACCGGCGCGATGCTTCGTCATCATCAGCACAAGAGCACGCAGTACATGTCGCAGTGGATCGAGGCGAAGAACAGGCTAGCCCCCACCGACCGGTAACCCAGGCCGATCCTGTCGCCGTGCGGCACCAGCCGCTTGGTCACCATCGGCTCAGTCCACTGCACGACGCAGCAGATAGGTGTCCATGATCCAGCCCTTCTCTGCCCGCGCCGCTTGCCGAGTGCGTTTGATCTGTTCGCAAACCTCACGCAGAGGCCCGCAAATCAGGATCTCATCAACCGTGCCCAGGTACGCCCCCCAATAGATGTACAGGTCCTGATCGACGAAACGCTCGAAGCCGCAATGCGCGTCGAGCATCACCACCGTATTGTCGATTTCCACCCCCTGCTGCTGCCCCAGACGGCGGCCGGTGATGATCACAACCGGCTCGCCGATGCGGTTCAAGGCAATCCGGTGCTGCGCCGCCAACGCCTGCACGCTGGTAATCCCGGGAATCACCTGGTAGTCGAAGACTTGCCGGGCGCGCGCCAGCACCCGCTCGAGGATGCGCAACGTGCTGTCATACAACGCAGGATCACCCCACACCAAGAACGCGCCGGGCTCGTCATCCGTCACCTGCTCGGCAATCAGCTGCTCGAACAACACGGCGCGCTGCTCATGCCAATGCTCGATCCCGTGGCGATAAGACTGCCGATCATCCTCGCGCTTGGGATCACGCACTTGCAGCAGACGATAATCGTCCCCCTCGATATAGCGCTCACAGATGTCCCTGCGCAGACGCAGCAGGTCATCATTGGCATACCCCTTGTCGAGAATGAAAAAAACCTTCGCCCGGTTCAACGCCTTGATCGCCTGAACGGTGATGTGCTCTGGATGACCGGCGCCGATGCCGATGACGAGGAGTTTTTTCATGGGGTTACAGTTCCTCAATGGCGCAGGGCATGATTGCGCTGGATATTGACCGGCCAGGGCTGTCGTGGGGAGGACGACAGGTTGACTCCATACCCATATAGGTATAGCTTGCGCATGTCACATGGATTTGAAAAGCCGCTTTTCTGGGTGGCTGGCAGTAGAAAGGATCTCATCAATATGCCCGCCGATGTACAGGACACTTTCGGATTTGCTCTCTACCTCGCTCAAACTGCTAGTAAGCATACGCATGCCAAACCGCTGAAGGGCTTCGGCCATGCAGGTGTGCTGGAGGTCGTCGAGGATTTTCACGGCGACACCTACCGAGCCGTCTATACGCTGCGCTTCACTGATGCGGTTTATGTTCTGCACTGCTTCCAGAAGAAGTCGAAGAAGAATATCCAGACATCACAGCAGGACATTGCCATGATCAAGAGTCGACTCATGGCCGCCGAATCCCATTGGAAAGGACTGAGACATGACTGAAATCGAACAAGGAAGCGGCAATGTCTACGCCGACTTGGGTCTGGCGGACGCCAGTGAAATGCTGGTCAAGGCACAGCTGGCCGGCAAGATTGCCAGCATCCTCAAGGCCAGGCATCTGACTCAGGCACAGGCTGCGCAAATACTCGGCATTCCCCAACCCAAGGTGTCGGACATGCTGCGCGGGAAATTTCGCGGCATTAGCGAGACCAAGATGATCGAATGCCTGACCCGTCTTGGCCGGGACGTGCAAATCGTGGTCAAGGCAGCACCGCGGTCCCGCAATGAGGGGCGTGTCGAAGTGGTTTTCGTTTGAAGGGTAGCGGCTATTTTCCGCACGGTATTTAGTGCACATTAACCCCACGCCACTCTCCAGCCCCGGCACGCGCATGAGCAAAACAACAAGAATCACCGACCCTTCCTACGAGCTGATGGACGACCATAACGGGCTGTCGATCATCTATCGTGAACATGGCTTCCCCTGCCCGCTGGTGCGCTGGCACTTTCACAAGGAATACGAACTGCACCTGATCGTTGCCAGCTCCGGCAAGGTGTTCGTCGGCGATTACATCGGCAACTTCTATCCCGGAACACTGTTCCTGACGGGCCCCAACCTGCCGCATAACTGGATCAGCCAGATCGAGGAAGACGAGGTCGTGCCCAAGCGCGACATGCTGGTCAATTTCACCGAGCAATTGCTCGACAGCGGTAACCAGGTGTTCGCCGAGCTCAAGTCGCTGGCCCCGCTGCTCGAACGCGCGCAGTACGGCATCGAGTTTCGCTGCAAGCGTACGATCCGCCAGGCCATGAAGCTGATGCAAAAGATTGCCGACTCCAGCGGCATGACCCGCCTGGGCCACTTTTTCATCTTGCTCGAACTGCTGGCCGCCAGTGATGACTTCCAGTTGCTGTCCGGCACCACGGCCTCGCAGCTCTCGGATGATCATGCCGTGGAGCGCACCAACAAGGCGGTGGAGTACATCTTCACTCACTACGCGCGCGAATTGCCGCTCGAAGAGGTGGCCGACTATCTGGGCATGAAAGCCACCTATTTCTCCCGGGTATTCAAACAGGCCACCGGCCGCTGCTTCGTCGAGTTCGTCAATCGCCTGCGCATCAGCAAATCATGCGAATTGCTGGCCGATGGCGACAAACCGGTTACCGACGTCTGCTTCGAGTCCGGCTTCAACAACATTTCCAATTTCAATCGACGCTTCCAGAAGCTCAAAGGCATGACACCGTCGCACTATCGACGCCTGGCCGTGCAACGTCTGACCGAACAGAACCTGTACTGATTCGTCCCCTTCCTGCTCCCATCAACTACGCTGGA
The DNA here is from genome assembly GCF_044900785.1 of Pseudomonas sp. NPDC087358. NCBI lineage: Bacteria > Pseudomonadati > Pseudomonadota > Gammaproteobacteria > Pseudomonadales > Pseudomonadaceae > Pseudomonas > Pseudomonas sp. NPDC087358. The sequence continues at coordinate 570,535 of NZ_JBJDOA010000003.1, read as the reverse complement.
ACTGCGCCGCACTGTGCCGGATCGCAGTTTTGGGGTGTTGTCGTCTGAACTGCCAGTGCAAAAAAGTATCAGTTCAAGTGTCTCGCAGGATTTGTCATCCATCGTGCAGACCGTTGTAATCAACTGACCTTCTTCCACGTCTTGGGAAGGAACAAAAACAATAACCAAGCTTCTGTCGCCCCTTGGGCGCGGAAGAGGAGTGATAAATGAAGACCTCTGCAAAGTTTCTGCTGGCCGGGACCTATCTGACACTCTCAACCTTGGCAACCGTGGCCCAAGCGGGCGACGTGACCATTGCCACCGTCAACAACAGCGACATGATCCGCATGCAGCGGCTGTCGAAAACCTTCGAACAACAGCATCCCGATATCAAGCTCAAATGGGTCGTACTCGAAGAGAACGTCCTGCGCCAACGCCTGACCACGGACATTGCCACCAAGGGCGGCCAGTTCGACGTGCTGACCATCGGCATGTACGAAGCCTCACTCTGGGGTGCCAAGGGCTGGCTGAAGGAAATGACCGACCTGCCCGCCTCCTACGCACTGGACGATGTGTTCCCCTCGGTGCGTGACGGCCTGTCGGTAGACGGCAAACTGTTCGCCCTGCCGTTCTATGCCGAAAGTTCGATCACCTACTACCGCAAGGATTTGTTCAAGGCGGCCGGGCTGACCATGCCGGAGCGTCCGACCTGGACGCAGATTTCCGAGTTCGCCGACAAGCTCACCGACAAGTCCAAGGAGCAATACGGCATCTGCCTGCGCGGCAAGGCCGGCTGGGGTGAGAACATGGCGCTGATCAGCACCGTGGCCAACGCCTTTGGCGCACGCTGGTTCGACGAACAGTGGAAGCCGCAGTTCGACCAGCCGGAGTGGAAGAACGCGCTGAACTTCTACGTCAACGTGATGAAGAAAGACGGCCCTCCTGGCGCGTCGAGCAATGGTTTCAACGAAAACCTGGCGCTGTTCAACAGCGGCAAATGCGCGATCTGGGTCGACGCCAGCGTCGCCGGCTCGTTCGTCACCGACAAGTCCCAGAGCAAGGTCGCCGACAACGTGGGCTTTACCTACGCGCCGCATGAAGTCACCGACAAGGGCTCGGCCTGGTTGTACTCGTGGGCCCTGGCGATTCCGACCAGCGCCAAGAACGACAAGGACGCTCGCGCCTTCACCGAGTGGGCGACGTCCAAAGAGTACGCAACCCTGGTGGCGGAGAAAGACGGCGTGTCCAACGTGCCGCCGGGTACGCGCGCCTCGACCTACACCGACGCTTACAAGCAGGCGGCGCCGTTCGCCAACATCACTCTGGAATCGCTCAAGGCCGTGACGCCCAAGGCGCCAACGCTCAAGCCGGTGCCTTACGTGGGTATTCAGCTGGTGACCATTCCTGAGTTCCAGTCGATCGGTACCTCCGTGGGCCAGCAGTTCTCTGCGGCTTTGGTCGGCACGTCCTCGGTCGATCAGGCGCTGACCAACGCACAAAGCGTATCCGAGCGTGAAATGAAGCGAGCCGGCTACCCGAAAAAGGGCTGACCCTCACTGCTTCAAGGCGGCGGGAGGCGCCCTGCCCCCGCTGCCACGCTCACGCTTATGCCCCGGTTCGGAGTCATCATGAACACCTCAACCATTACCCCTCGCGCGGCCTCGGCCGACGACAAGTCGCCAGTCAAGAGCAGCGTCACCAAGCCCGGCTGGTTCCTGGTCAGCCCCTCAGTGTTGTTGCTGCTGGTGTGGATGCTCGTCCCGCTGGGCATGACCATCTACTTTTCGCTGATCCGCTACAACCTGCTTAACCCGGGCGAGAACGAGTTTGTCGGCCTTGAGAACTTCGAGTTCTTCGTCACTGACGCAGGATTCATCCCCGGCGCCCTGAACACCCTGCTGTTGGTCGGCAGCGTGCTGGCCATCAGCGTCATCCTCGGGGTACTCATCTCCGCGCTGCTGGAAGCCAGTGAATTCCTTGGCCGCGGCATCGTGCGCGTGCTGCTGATTTCGCCGTTCTTCATCATGCCCACGGTCAGCGCGCTGATCTGGAAGAACCTGATTTTCCATCCGGTGTCCGGGATCCTGGCCTCGGTCTGGAAAGCCTTCGGCGCCCAACCGGTGGACTGGCTGGCCAACTACCCGATGCTGTCGATCATCATCATCGTGTCCTGGCAATGGCTGCCGTTCGCCATCCTCATCCTGATGACCGCCATGCAGTCGCTGGATCAGGAGCAGAAAGAAGCGGCACGCCTGGATGGCGCAGGCCCCATCGCGATCTTCTGGCACCTGACCCTGCCGCACCTGGCGCGTCCGATCGCCGTGGTGGTGATGATCGAGACCATCTTCCTGCTGTCGGTGTTCGCCGAAATCTTCACCACCACCAATGGCGGTCCGGGTTTCGCCTCGACCAACCTTGCGTACCTGATCTACAACCAGGCGCTGCTGCAATTCGACGTGGGCATGGCTTCGGCCGGCGGCTTGATTGCCGTGGTCATCGCCAACATTGCCGCAATCATCCTGGTGCGGATGATCGGCAAGAACCTTACCGACAAATCCTGAGGGCAAGGTCATGATGACGCTCAAACAATCCCGTGGCCTGCAAAGTGTCTTGCTCGGCACCTTGTCGTGGCTGATCGCGGCGCTGATTTTCTTTCCGATCTTCTGGATGGTCCTGACCAGCTTCAAGACCGAGATCGATGCATTCGCCACCCCGCCACAGTTCATCTTCACGCCAACCCTGGAAAACTACCTGCACATTCAGGAACGCAGCGATTACTTCCATTTCGCCTGGAACTCGATTCTGATCTCCTTCAGCGCCACGATCCTGTGCCTGCTGATCGCCGTGCCGGCCGCCTACTCCATGGCGTTCTTCGAAACCAAGCGGACCAAGGGCACGTTGTTGTGGATGCTCTCCACCAAAATGCTGCCGCCGGTGGGTGTGCTGATGCCCATCTACCTGCTGGCCAAGACCTTCGGCCTGCTGGATTCGCGCATCGCGCTGATCGTGATCTACACGCTGATCAACCTGCCGATCGTGGTCTGGATGATTTACACCTACTTCAAGGACATTCCCGGGGAAATCCTCGAAGCCTCGCGGCTCGATGGCGCCACCACGCGCCAGGAAATCTTCAAGGTGCTGATCCCGATCTGCAAGGGCGGGCTGGCCTCCACGGCGCTGCTGTCGCTGATCCTGTGCTGGAACGAGGCGTTCTGGTCGCTGAACCTGACCTCCTCCAACGCCGCGCCGCTGACCGCCCTGATCGCCTCGTACTCAAGCCCTGAAGGCTTGTTCTGGGCCAAGCTGTCGGCCGTCTCCACGCTGGCCTGTGCGCCGATCCTGATCTTCGGCTGGATCAGCCAGAAACAACTGGTGCGCGGCCTGTCGTTTGGCGCGGTGAAATAACCGAGCCCTGTAGGAGTGAGCTTGCTCGCGATAAGGTTTTATGCCGAAACATAGATGTCGGATAGAACGGCCAATCGCGAGCAAGCCCACTCCTACAGGTGATGATTTTGTTGTATTTGAAGAATAAGACTGGAGCCCCAAATGGCTAACCTGACAATCAGAAATCTGCAAAAAGGCTTCGACGGCCACCAGATCATCAAAGGCATCGACCTGGACGTCAAAGACCGTGAATTCGTGGTCTTCGTCGGTCCGTCCGGGTGCGGCAAGTCCACCCTGCTGCGCCTGATCGCCGGGCTTGAAGACGTGACCGGTGGCAGCATCGAGCTCGATGGTCGCGAGATCACCCAGGTCACCCCGGCCAAGCGCGACCTGGCCATGGTGTTCCAGACTTACGCGCTGTATCCGCACATGACCGTGAGCAAGAACCTGTCCTTCGCCCTGGACCTGGCCGGCACGCCCAAAGCCGAAGTGGAAAAGAAAGTCGCCGAAGCAGCACGCATTCTCGAGCTCGGTCCGCTGCTGGAGCGCAAGCCCAAGCAGTTGTCGGGCGGCCAGCGCCAGCGCGTGGCAATCGGTCGGGCGATCGTGCGCAATCCGAAGATCTTCCTGTTCGACGAGCCGCTGTCCAACCTCGATGCCGCGCTGCGCGTCCAGACCCGCCTGGAGCTGTCGCGCCTGCACAAAGAGTTGAAAGCGACGATGATTTACGTGACCCACGATCAGGTCGAGGCCATGACCCTGGCCGACAAGGTGGTGGTGCTCAATGGCGGCCGCGTGGAGCAGGTCGGCTCGCCGCTGGAGCTGTATCACCACCCGGCCAACCTGTTCGTCGCAGGCTTTCTCGGCACGCCAAAAATGGGTTTTCTCAAGGGCAAGATCAGCCGCGCCGACGCCAGCGGCTGTGAAGTCACCCTCGATGCCGGGGCAACCATCAGCCTGCCGTTCACCAACGCCCAACAGAGTGTCGGCGACGCGGTGACCCTGGGCATCCGCCCGGAGCATCTGGAACTGGCCAGGGACGGTGATTGCCAACTCAAAGTGATCGCCGACGTCAGCGAGCGCCTGGGCAGCGACACCTATTGCCACGTGCGCACCACGTCCGGTGAACCGCTGACCATGCGGATTCGCGGCGATCTGGCCAGCCAGTACGGCGAGACCCTGAACCTGCACCTGGACAGCATTCATTGCCACCTGTTCGACGCTCAGGGCCAGGTCATCGGCAAGGCCCTGCAGGCAGCGGCCTGAGTTTTCGCCAAGCCTTACAGCATCAGGAATCCGAGAGCGTAATCATGAAACTGAACAAACAGAATCTGTCGAACCTGGGCGCCGACATTGCAGTGCCCGCCTACGCCCTTGAACAGCGTCGCCAAGGCATCGCCCACATCGGCGTAGGCGGCTTCCACCGCGCCCACCAGGCGTTCTACACCGACGCCTTGATGTCCCTGGGGGCCAAAGACAACAGCGGCGAGGGCCTGGATTGGGCGATCTGCGGCGTCAGCCTGCGTGAAGAAGATCGCAGCAACTTCGAAGCCCTGCGGGACCAGGACTTCCTCTACACCCTGTTCGAACTGGGCGACACCCCGGACACCGAAACCCGCATCATCGGCTCCATGAGCCAGATGCTGATGTCCACCGACAACCACCTGGCGCTGATCGACAAGCTCGCCAGCCCCGAAATCCGCATCGTCTCACTGACCATCACCGAAGGCGGCTATTGCATCGACGACAGCACCGGCGAGTTCATGAGCCACCTGCCGCAGATCCAGCACGACCTGACGCACCCGGCCACGCCGAAAACCGTGTTCGGCTACCTGTGCGCGGCACTGGCCAAACGCCGAGCCGAAGGCACCCCTGCGTTCACCCTGATGTCCTGCGATAACCTGCCGCACAATGGCGCCGTGACCCGCAAGGCGCTGCTGACCTTCGCCAGGTTGCGTGACGTCGATCTACACGACTGGATCGCCGAAAACGTCAGCTTCCCCAACGCCATGGTCGATCGCATCACGCCGATGACCAGCACCGCGCACCGCCTGCAACTGCATGACGAAAAAGCCATCGACGATGCCTGGCCGGTGGTCTGCGAGCCTTTCGTGCAATGGGTGCTGGAGGACAAGTTCGTCGATGGCCGCCCGGCCTGGGAAAAGGTCGGCGTGCAGTTCACCGATGACGTCACGCCCTACGAAGAAATGAAGATCAAGCTGCTCAACGGCAGCCACTTGGCACTGACCTATCTGGGCGCGCTCAAAGGTTACCGCTTCGTTCACGAGACCATGAACGACCCACTGTTCGTCGACTACATCCGCACCTACATGGACCTGGATGTCACCCCGCAACTGGCCCCGGTGCCGGGTATCGACCTGACCGAGTACAAGCAGACCCTGATCGACCGGTTCTCCAACCAGGCCATTGCCGACCAACTGGAGCGCGTGTGCTCGGACGGCTCGTCGAAATTTCCCAAGTTCACCGTGCCAACCATCAACCGCCTGATTGTCGACCAAGGCAACATGGACCGTGCATCCTTGGTGGTCGCCGCCTGGGCGTTGTACCTGCAAGGCAACACGACCGGTGATTTCACCGGCGAGAACGGCGTCGAGTACAAGGTCGTCGATCCCCGTGCCGACTTCTGCAAGGCGTTGGTGGCCGATGATGTGCTGGTGACTCAACGGCTGCTGGAGGTGGAAGAAATCTTCGGCGCGGCGATCCCGAAATCCGCCGAGTTCGTGGCATCGTTCGAGCACAACCTGAACAGCCTGAAGCAGTTGGGCGTCAGCAAAACCCTGGAAAACCTGTTGGCGAAAACCGTCTGAGGTGAACATGTTTCTCGGCATCGATTGCGGCACCCAAGGCACCAAGGCAATTATCCTGGATGCCGTCAGCGGCAAGGTACTGGGCGAAGGCTCGGGCGCCCATCAGATGATCAGCGGCGCCAACGGGCGCCGTGAGCAGGATGTGCAAGAGTGGCTCAATGCGTTCGAGCAGGCGACTGCGGCCGCGCTGAAACAGGCCGGGATCTCCGGTGCCCGGATTCAAGGCATCGGTGTGTCCGGGCAGCAACATGGTCTGGTGATGCTGGACGAACTGGGCCATGTGCTGCGCCCGGCCAAGCTGTGGTGTGACACCGAATCGGCGCCGGAGAATGACCGCCTGCTGGAGTATCTGGGCGGCGAAGCCGGTTCGCTCGAACGCCTGGGGGTCGCCATTGCTCCCGGCTATACCGTGTCGAAACTGCTGTGGACCAAGGAGCAATTTCCCGACCTGTTCGCCCGCATCGACAAGATCCTGCTGCCCCATGACTTTCTCAATTACTGGCTGACCGGGCGCTGCTGCAGCGAGTACGGCGATTCGTCCGGCACCGGCTACTTCAACGTGCGTACCCGCCAGTGGGACCTTGAAATTCTCCGGCACATCGACCCCACGGGCCGCCTGGTCGATGCCTTGCCGCAGTTGCTCGAAGCTCATCAAGCGGTGGGCACGATTCTGCCAGCAATCGCCGAACGCCTGGGCATCAACCCTGACGCCGTGGTCTCCAGCGGCGGCGGCGACAACATGATGGGTGCCATCGGCACCGGCAACATTGCGCCTGGCGCAATCACCATGAGCCTGGGTTCGTCCGGCACCGTCTACGCCTTCGCCGATCAGGGCAACGTCAGTGCACAACCCTCGGTGGCAACCTTCTGTTCGTCGTCCGGTGGCTGGCTGCCGCTGATCTGCACCATGAACCTGACCAACGCCACCAGCGCCATTCGTGAGCTGTTCGCGCTGGACATCGGCGCCTTCAACGCGGCCATTGCCGCCTCGCCCATCGGCGCCCAGGGGGTATTGATGCTGCCCTTCCTCAATGGCGAACGCGTGCCCGCCCTGCCCCACGCCACCGGCAGTATTCTGGGGCTGGACAGCACCAACCTGAATCAGGCCAACTTGTGCCGCGCGGTGGTCGAAGGCACGACCTTCGGCCTGCGCTACGGCCTGGACCTGCTGCGCGACAGCGGCATCAAGAGCGCCAACATCCGGCTGATCGGTGGCGGCGCGAAAAGCGCAGTCTGGCGGCAGATCGTCGCCGACATCATGGACACCCCGGTGGTCTGCACCGTTGGTAGCGAAGCGGCAGCGCTGGGCGCAGCCATCCAGGCCGCGTGGTGTCATTCCCATGTTCAGGGTGCAGTACAGTCGCTGGCGGCCCTGTGCGAGCGTTGCGTGAGCCTGGACGCCAGCAGCGAAACGCAACCGGTGGCGCAAAACGTAACGGCCTATCACAGGGTCTATCAGCACTACCGCAATCAATTGCAGGGCATTTGACGCACAGCCCGTCAGCCCTTTTGGAGTCCCTATGTATCTGGTCTGTGGCGAAGCACTGTTCGACTTTTTCAGTCAGCCGGACAGCAGTGCACAAAGCAACAAGGTGGCGTTTCAGGCCATCGCTGGCGGCTCGCCGTTCAACGTCGCCGTGGGTTTGCGCCGGTTAGGCGTGGAGTCAGGTTTCTTCGCCGGCATTTCCACCGACTACCTGGGCAAACGCCTGGCGACGGTGCTCGAAGAAGAAGGCGTACGCGATGACTTCCTGATCCACTTCGATGCGCCGACGACGCTGTCGATGGTCGCGGTAGGCGCCGACGGCTCCCCGCAATACAGCTTTCGCGGCGAAGGTTGCGCCGACCGCCTGCTGAGCATCGAGCACCTGCCGGTGCTGGATGCCAGCGTGCGCGGGCTGCACGTGGGTTCCTTCTCACTGGTGGTGCAGCCGGTCGCCGACGCGCTGTTGACACTGGTGCAGCGTGAGAGCGGCAAGCGGCTGATCACCTTTGATCCCAATGTGCGGCTCAACCCGGCACCGAGCATCGAGTTGTGGCGCGATCAGGTGGCGAAATTCGCCAAACACGCGCACATTGTCAAAGTCAGTGATGAAGACCTGCACCTGCTTTATCCAGACCTCGAGGCCGCAACCATCGCCCAGGGCTGGCTCAAGGATAACTGCCAGCTGGTTATCATGACCCGTGGCCGCGAGGGCGCGACCGTCTTCACCCGTTCACTGGGCAACTGGTCCGTCCCGGCCCGCGAAGTCCACACCGCCGACACCGTGGGTGCCGGTGATACCTTCCAGGCCGCGCTGATTACCTTCCTCACCGAACGTGAACTCGATACCCCGGCCAGCCTGCCAACGCTTACCCGCCAGACGCTGACCGAAATGCTCGACTTCGCCGTGGCTGCGGCGGCCGTGACCTGTACGCGGGTGGGCCCGGACCTGCCGTATCGGGATCAGGTGGTTTAAGCCACTTTTCAACTGGCCCGCGCTTGAGTCAATGACCGCGGCCAGGCAAAGGCCAGGCACATAAAAAAGGGGCAGCCGGTCGATACCGTTGCCCCGTTTCCTTGTCACCCACTGCATCAATCGCGCCGATCGGTCAGGCCATTTCCGCCTTCGCCATGGCGATCTTGGTCTTGACCTCTTGCTCGGCGACTTGCTGCTCCTGCCTGGTTTTCTGCAGGTCGGCCACTTTCTTGTCCACTGCCGCCTGCTGTTCCGGCGTCATCTTGTCGTACTCTTCCTTGCTCACCCCGGTCAGCTGCTGACGCACCTTCTCGGCATCGCTCTGGTTCATGTACGCCAGGAACTCATCTTTGGCCGATGTGGCCGCCGACGCACTCGAATCACTGGCGTCAACGCCTGCGATCTCGTTATCGACGGTTTTCGCCACGCTGTCGGATGCCGCGACCTGCTTGTCGGAGCTGGAAGAGAACGCAGCAGCGGCAGCCGCTTTGTCATCGTCCGTCACCGAGGCAGTGGTGTTGGCCAGCGCAGCCTTGAGGTTCACCATCATCTTGGCGAAGGATTCGTCGTAACCCTGGTCGGCGCTGCTTTGAGTGGAACTGTCGTCGCTACCGGCAATGGCGGCGACCGGCGCGCTGGCACCTGCCATTGCGCTGTTGTACGCATCCTGATCGCTTGTATCGAACTGGGTATGGGCCACAGCTTTCGAGACAAAATGCTGGATGGCACTGTTACCAATGATCATCTTTCACCTCCTTATCGGGTTATCGATGTATCTCTGGTCACAGCAAGACTGGTGCCACATCTTGTTACATCTGTGCAATGCCCGTCCTGCAAGGGTTTCGACGGTTTTCGGCCACGGCGCAGAGCGGCAATGTCGGCGTGAATTTGCCGTCGGCGGCAGGCGCTGGCCGCCCTGCCGCCTTGCCGCCTTGCCGCGCGCTTAGTCGAGAAACGCCTTGACCGCTTGATTGACCTTGCCGATCTCGCAGTTGGGCGCCATGTGTCCGCAATCATTGTCGAGCACCAGCAGCTTTGCGCGTTTTTGCGCGGCCAGCGCCTTTGACGGCCCCGGGTCGATCAACCGATCCTGTTCGGAGGTGATGATCAGCAGCCGCGCCTTGATCCTGCCCGCCAGGGCGGCCATGTCGCCATCCCGGGCCAGACCAAAAGTGGTCATCGCCTGCAGCTGTCGATACCAGTCCACTGCGCTGAAGCTCTGGCTGGTCTGGGTCCCGTGGAAGCGATCGCCGGTGGCATGTTTGCCCGCCACGGTCTTGGCCGCCGTATGCTCCGGCGTCCACATCGACTCGGTATGCAGCGCCGTGAGGTTTCTGAATACGGTGCCTGGGGGATAGTTACCGGCGTTCCAGCCCGGATTGTGTTCGATGGCGCTCAGTTCGCCCCGCCACACTTGCAGGTCACGCGCGGTCGGTTGCGCAGTGCCAACGATGCTCACGATGTTGCTCGCATAGTCGGGGTACATCACCGCCCATTGCATGGCCTGCATCGCGCCCATGGAAATGCCGACGATGGCATGGGCGTGGTCAATGCCCAGGGTCAGAGCAAGCAGCCGATGCTGCGCCTTGACCATGTCGCGGATGCCGAACTCCGGAAAGTTCAGCCGTGGGTGGCTCTTGCTGTTGGACGGTGAACAGGACACGCCGTTGCCAATAGCGTCCAGGGCAATGACATACCAGCGATCGGTGTCGATCAGTTTGCCCGGCCCGATCAGATCGATCTGGTCAGCCGTGCGTCCCGTCAGCCAGGTCGGCACCAGCACCACGTTGCTCTGGTCCGCCGCCAGCGTGCCGTAGGTTCGGTAACCCAGCGAACATTGCTTGATCTTGCCACCGACCATGGTCAGCGAGCCGATACTGGCCAGCTGCTGCTCGGCCGCCATGCACACACAGACGCTCATCATGGCGAGCAACGCACAGAGCGTGCGGCCCGCATATCGACACAGGATCATGGTTTTCCCCCAGGCAAACAGGCTTCCGTTCCGCAGCCCAGGACAACCATGTACATCACCGCCCATGCCTTCGCGCCGCAAAACAAGCGTAGACGGTTGTAGCCGGGACGTTGAATCAGGCGATCAATTGCTTGACCGGTGCACGGGCTTATTGCGGCGGATCCTGCGCCTGCAAACGCAGGCCCCAGTCGCGCAGTGAGGCGATTACCGGCCCGACTTCGCGCCCTTTGGCAGTGAGCAGGTATTCGAGACGCGGGGGGTGTTGCTCGTACAACCGTCGCTCGATCAGGCCATGGGCCTGGAGCGCCTTGAGCCGGGTCGACAAGGTGCTGGGCGCGCAGCCCTTGAGCGAATCCTGCAGATCCTGAAAGCGCCGCGAGGGGTTGCGCAACAGATCGCGCAGGATAAGGATCACCCAGCGCTCACCAATCACCTCCAGGGCGGTGATCACCGGGCAAAACGCGTAGGTCGGCATGGCCGATGAGTCGGGGGTTAGAGCATCGATGTCTGACATGCGCCGGAGTCTAGCAAGGGCGCAAGGCACTGGAAAGCCTCCCGCCCGGACATCCCCGGCACCCTCGGACCGACAAGCCCCACGCCTGCTGGCGAACGCGGCAGGCCCGTCAATTTCTTCAGCGCGGCCCCAGCGCAACAGCCATTGTCGCCATCGCGGTACTTCAGCCATGGCCACAATCGCAGGCCATCTGGCCAGACCTGCATCTAATTTCACCCTCGATGGAATAACCCTGCCTGTGCTTCGTCATACGGGCTCAAGAAAGTCATCCGAACCCAAATGAAGGAAACACACCATGAAAACCGCACTGATCGCCCTGACCCTGACCGCCCTGAGCAGCTTCGCCGTAACCGCCAACGCTGACATGAAAAACATGGCGCAGGTCCAGGAATACACTTACGGCACCAAGCTTGATATCGCTGAAGTCACCAAAACGCCCAACCTGAATTTCTGCGGCGTGCGCCCGGTGGATCTTGGTTATGTCGACCATATGGGCAAAGCCCACACCCTGCGTTACGAAACCAGTGGCAACACCTGCCTGGGCGATAACTGATACCGCCGTCCGGCAACGCCCCACGAGAAAGGTCGCCCTCACCCATAACAATGGCGACCTCTCGCATTTTTGATTTCCACGCAAAACTGTTGTGCCTGCCACGGCATTTTTCTCATTAGTCGGCCTGCGGATACTGGGCGCCATTCGACAATGGCCCTGCGCCAGAGTGCTCATCATGCCGCTTGCCTCGTTGGCGCTGACCCTCAGTGCCTTTGCCATCGGAATCACCGAATTGGCCAGCGTCGGACTGATACCGACCATGGCTGCCGGCCGCAACGTCAGCCTGCCTCGGCGGGTCCGTTGGGCAGTCTGTATGCAGACCTCGCCGGTTTTAGCCCGAACAGGGTCAGCGTTATGCTGCCGGCCAGACACCCCGGCCTGAGCGAGCGCCGCGAAAGCCCGGTGTTCGTCGGTTACTGATTGCCCCTGCGCCACAGCCTCGCCAATGCGAAGCTTCGAGGTTTTTCCCATGCATCCAAGATTCAGCAGATTGATCGGCGAAAGTGGTTTTTCCATCGGCCTGGAACTGCCGCTGGACAACGACTGGTCCAGCAGCGGCCGACGCCTCGCCGAACAACAACAGCGGCCGTTCGGCATTCCCGACATTCGCCGTCATGCCGCACTGGCAAGGCAGGCCGATCAAAGCGGGTTCCGTGCCCTGTGGATTCGCGATGTGCCCCTCTACGACCCGGCATTCGGTGATGCAGCCCAAGTCTACGAGACGTTTTCCTATCTGGGCTATCTGGCCGGGATTACCCAAGACATTTTGCTGGGCACTGCCGCCGTGGTCCTGCCGCTGCGTCAGCCCTGGCTGACCCTGAAGGCGGCCAACAGCATTGACGAACTGAGTGACGGGCGCCTGCTGCTGGGCGTGGCCAGCGGCGACCGGCCCATCGAGTACCCCTTGTTCGGCAAGGATTTCGAGCAACGCGGTGCAGCGTTCCGGGATGCCGTGGAGCTGATCAGGACTCAAGGCCAGGGACAATTGCCGCAAGGCACCCGGCTGCTGCCAGAGGTGCAGCAGGCACTGCCCATGCTGGTGGCCGGGCTTTCGCAACAGTCACCGGCCTGGGTCGGGGAACACATGGATGGCTGGCTGAGCTACCCCGGAACGCCGGATGAGCACCGCCGTCGCGTCGGCTTATGGCGTGAAGTGGCCGGGGACAAACCCTACGTCAGCTTCATCCATCTGGATCTGGATGCCAATCCACACGCACCGCTGCAGCGCGTGCATTTCGGTGGGCGCTGCGGTCGCCTGGCGCTGATCGATGAACTGCAAACCCTGCAGGGTCTTGGCGTACAGCACATCGGCCTGCATCTGCGGCGCAGCGAACGTGACGTGAGTGAGGTGATTGGCGAACTGGCCGAGCATGTGCTGCCGATGTTTCATTGAGTCGGCAGACGACCTGTCGCTACGGGGGCGGCCCGCTGCGGCTGGCGTTTGGCTAAGTGCGCCGGGCCAGGCGATCGAGTCGTCCGCCAGCGGCTGCCAGTGCAATCCACTAGCGCGCAGCCAACGCCCAGACCCGTGCCAGATCCCGGGCACGATCATGCAGCAGGGTTGCGGCGTTGCGGCAGGCCTGGTCCAGGGTCATCGGCCCGCTGGTCAAGGCAAAGGCCGCGCTGATGCCATGCTCATACAAATCGGCATACCCCTCACCCAGTGTCCCGGCGAGCACGATCACCGGCACGTTCTGGCGCTGGGCAATCCTGGCCACACCAAACGGCGTCTTGCCACGCAGGGTCTGGGCATCGAACCGCCCTTCCCCGGTGATGACCAGGTCGGCGCCGTCCAGCGCCTGGGCCAGGCCGGTCAAATCGGCGACCACTTCCACACCAGGGCGAAACGACGCGTTCAGATAGGCTTTGGCGGCAAAGCCCATACCTCCTGCCGCGCCGCTGCCCGGATACTCGCTGTCATCGACGCCCAGTACACGCGCCGAGTGTTCGGCAAAATGCCCCAACGCCGCGTCCAGCATAAGCACCTGCTGCGGCGAGGCGCCTTTCTGCGGACCGAAAATATGCGAGGCACCATGCAGGCCGCAGAGTGGGTTGTCGACATCGGCGGCCACCTCGAACTGCACGTCCTTCAGACGCGCATCCAGCTGCGTCAAGTCGATACGCGCCAGCTGTGCCAAGGCCAGGCCACCGGGTGGCAATGGCTGATCCGATGCGTCGAGAAACCGCGCGCCCAACGCTGCGAGCATGCCTGTCCCGGCGTCGTTGGTCGCACTGCCGCCGATGGCCAGGATCACCCGCTGGGCCCCCGCCTGCACGGCGGCGGCAATCAGCTGCCCGGTGCCGAATGTGCTGGTCACGGTGGCGTCGCGCTGTTCCAGGGTCAGCAATTGCAGACCGCTGGCCGTGGCCATCTCGATGATTGCAGTGCGGGACTGGGGCAGCCAGCCCCATTGCGCGTCTACCGGTTCTCCCAGCGGGCCGACAGCCGGGGTCTGCATCCATTGCCCGTCGCAGGCCGCCAGCACGGCCTCGATAGTGCCCTCACCGCCATCGGCCATGGGGCATTCGACCAGACGAGCGTCGGGCCAGACTTCCCGCAGGCCACTGGCAACCGCCTGGGCAACGGCCTGGGCGCTGAGGCTGTCCTTGAAGGAATCCGGGGCGATGACGATTTTCATATTGTTCTCCTTATCCGAGTCGCGATCTTCTCATTACTGCGCGGGTTTTCCGCCTGCCCATCGCACAATGCTGATCGGCCGCCGTTGGTCATACGAACAAAAACGTCTGGCAACGGTGAGCCGCGGTCGACGCTTGCGCGGTTGTTCTTTATAACGTGATTTCGGGCATGGCTGATTCGGCCACGCCCCCTGTCAGTTATGACACTATGTGGCCACTATTTCCCTAAGGTCTCTGGCGATATCTGCGCGCAGCGCTGCGCCAGCTTCGCCCATCGATGATGAAAGCCGCTGCCTTATGCTTTTGAACGACCCGGTTACCCTGCTGTTCATCATCATCCCGTTCGGATTCATGACCACGCTGATGCTGTGCCTGTCGTACGTCGGCAGCAGCCGTCATCGCGCGCCGTTACATTGGTGGATTGCCGGCGACCTGGTGCTGGCCGCCTATCGCGCGGTGGACCTGCTGCAGCCTGGCGTGCTCGGACCTGAGCATGCCTGGCTGGACATGCTCTCGCCGCAGACGGCATTCCTCGCCAACACCTGCGGATTGCTCCTGGCCATTGCTTGCCACAGCCTGGCGTTGCATCAACTGTGCGACCGGCACCGCAGCGTGGCCTGGCATCTGCGCACCCTGCTGGCCCCCGTGCTGCTGTATGGCATCGGCGCCGGCGTGCTCTTGCACAATGGCTTGATGCTGGCGTGGTTCTTCCTGTTCTGTGTGGTCAGCATTGGCCTTCAGTTTTGCATCACCTGGCCATTGAGGCGCCGTTTTCGGGGGGCCTGGGCCTTGCTTGCCGGTCATGTCGCGTTGCTGATATTCCATGCCCACTCGGCCGTCACCCTGGCCCTGCAGCCGCCACCCGCGTTGGATTTCACCGAGCCGGACATGTTCTCGCTGCCCGCGCTGGCCATGGATTTCATGGTGTCGTTCCTGTTCACCTTGAGCTTCGCCCTGATGCTGCAGGAGCAACTGCGTCGGCAGGTCGTGCAATTGAGCATCACCGACACCCTGACCGGCGCGCTCAACCGGCGCGGCGCGGTGTCGACCATTCTTGAGCAGGAACGGCGACAGCATGCGGCCCGGCGCTATCCGCTGTCGGTGGCGATGATCGACCTGGACAACTTCAAGCAGATCAATGACCAGTACGGTCATGCGGTCGGCGATATGGCGTTGCAGATGTTCGCCAGCACCGTCACCCGGCTCACGCGCAAGGACGATGTGTTCGTGCGCTGGGGTGGGGAGGAATTTCTGCTGGTGTTCCCTGGCACCGATATCCAGCAAGCCCAGGGGTTCATGGCGCGGCTGCGCGAAACCCTGGACACGCAACAGCGCACGCCTTCATTGCCGTTTTCCATTGGTTTCAGCGCAGGCCTGGCGCAAACCTCGGTGATGAACAGCCGAGAGGATTTCGAGGCATTGCTGCGCTCGGTGGACAAGGCGCTGTATCGGGCCAAGCGTGTGCGTGGGCGCGTCGAGGTGGTGGAGGCGGTGGATTTGTAGCCGTGAACAGGCCCTGGCAATGGCAGTGACCTGTAGCCGTCCGGCTTGCCGGCGCTGGCGCCATAGCGGTCGCTAGCGCCGCAAGCCGGACGGCTTCAGAACAATCGCCCCAGCCAATGCTTTCAACCTCAGGCCTGCTGAATACGCGGCACCATCTGCATCCCCACGTACAGGCGCAGCAGGTCATCGGTGCGATACGGATCGCAGCCACTGACCTCGGCAATCTTCTCCAGCCGATAACGCAAGCTGTTGCGATGGATCCCCAAGGCATCGGCGCAGGCCTGGCTTTCGCCGCTGTAATCGAACCAGGCGCGCAGCGTATCGAGCAATTGCCCGTTGCCCTGCAGACGGGTCACCGGCTGGGCCACGCCCTCGGCCAGCCAGTCATGGCGGTTACGCCAGAACAGCAGCGCCAGACGATAACTGGCCAGGCGCAGCAGCTTTTGTTGAGGCTGGACATGACGGGCGTAATCGAGCAGATCACGTGCCGCCGCACACCCATTGCGCAAGGCGCCAAGATCGGCCGAAGGTTCGACCGTGGCCATGCGCTGCGCCGGCCAGCCATGCTCATCGAACTGCTCCAGCAGCAAGGCATCGTCGCGATCCTTGCCGGCCGCACGGCACCAGTAAATCAGACTCGGCTCGCAGAACACACACCAACTGTTGGCGTAGCGGCCATTGAGCCAGGCGCCCAACTGCCCTGCGTAAGTCGCCTCGGCAGGCAACTCGATCAACACTGCCTGGCGCGGCAATTGCGGCTGCAGACCCAGCTGCTCGGCCTCATCGACCAAGTGCGCGGCCGCGTCGCCCAGCAGCAAACGCGAGAGCAGATCCTCACTGCGCTGATGCCGCCATTGCTCATCGGCCTGCTGGCGCCGATGCTCCATGAGCATCTCGGCAGTCATTTTCACCAGTTCGGCGTACACCCGAACCTGATCCGGCTCGCCTGTGATGCCCAGCACGCCGACCAGTTTCTGGTCCAGCAGCAACGGCAGATTGACGCCCGGTCGCACCCCGTTGAGCTGCAGCGCCGTGTGCGAATCGATCTCCACCACGCGGCTGTTGGCCAAAACCAGCTGCGCGCCTTCATGCCGGGTGTACAGCCGATCGGCCTCGCCACTGCCGATGATGATGCCCAGGTAGTCCATGACATTGACGTTACACGGCAAGATCGCCATCGCCCGATCGACGATGTCCTGAGCCAGGGCATGATCAAGGGCGAACATGGGACAGGGCCTGTGAGCAAGGTGGTTGCAGGTTCATACACATCACGATTTGTTTTTATGGGTGGGGGGAGTCTGCCTGATTTTCGCGCGCAGTTCCTGCCTGGGGAACGATCAGCGCCGATACCCGTCACACAATTGGCATGGCACAGTGCCAATTGCTGCGGGTCTGAGCCTGCGGTACGTCTCCTAGACGATTCAGTCATTTCCAGAGCATCTGCCATCTTGCCCATATCCCGCCTTGCCCTGCTCCTTTCGCTGCTGAGCCTGCAAGCTTGCGCCGCCAACGATGCGCCGTTGGGCCAGGCAAGCTTTGCCGAGTATCGCCAGCAGACCATTGCCTGGATGCAGCACAACCGCACGTTTCAGACCGACGATCATGCCGCCGAAATCGAATGGAACGCGCCCCGCGAATGGCGACCCAACGCCGCGCCCCGCCGCGCGATCCTGCTGGTGCATGGGCTGGGGGATTCGCCGTGGTCGTTCAATGACGTTGGGCAAAAACTGGCTGAGCAGGGATTTCTGGTGCGCACGGTGCTGTTGCCCGGCCACGGCAGCAAGCCTGCAGATATGCTCGATGTAACCCTCAAACAATGGCAGCAGGTGGTGCGCGAGCAAGCGCAGATCCTCCAGCGCGAGGTGCCGACGGTGTACCTGGGCGGGTTCTCGACCGGCGCCAACCTGGTGCTGGACTACGCCTACGAACACCCGGAAATCGCCGGGCTGGTGCTGTTTTCTCCGGCGTTTCGGCCGGACAACACCTACGCCTGGGTCACCCAGTACATCGGCTGGTTTCGCCCCTGGCTGGCCAGCCCCAACGACGGCGTGCGCCCGATGCAGACGCCGGTGCGCTACCTCAACGTGCCCACCAACGGCTTCGCCCAGTTCTACCGCAGCGCGCTGCTGGCCCAGGACCGGATCAAACAGGCGCCCTATTCCAGGCCGGTGTTCGTCGCCATCACCCAACACGACTCGGTGCTCGACACCGCCTACGTGCTGGACAACTTCAATGCGCGCTTCAGCAATCCCGCCAGCCGGCTGATCTGGTACGGCGACCAGCCGGCCCCGGCGGCAACGACCCCAAGGGTGCTGGTGCGCAATGATTACCTGCCGCAATACCGCATCGCCCAGTTCTCGCACATGGGCCTGATGTTTTCCCCGGACAACCGCCTGTATGGGCAAGCCGGCAGCCAGCGCATCTGCTGGAACGGCCAGCAGGACGCCGACATGCATAAATGCCTGAGTGGGGAGCCGGTGTGGTATTCGGACTGGGGTCATCGCGAGCCTGGCAAGGTGTTTGCGCGGCTGACGTTCAATCCGTATTTCGAGTGGCAGATGGGGGTGATGATGGAGGTTCTGGCGCAAGGTAAAAGATAGCGAGTGATGCACAACTCAGGACAAAAGTAGCCAAGCCTGCGGGCAGAATCGAAAGTATGTGAGCGGATTAGCGCAAGCACACTTCACTCCACCGGCGCCAAGCGCTCGCGGCTATTGCTCAGATGCGTCCACATGGCCGCCCGCGCGGCGTCCGGATCCTGGCGGCGGATCGCGGCCAATATCGACTCGTGCTCCAGATTCGCCAGATAGGCGTGATGCGTCAGGCTGCTGCCCGCTCTTTCGCTGGTAGCGATGCGACTGCGTGGAATCACCGCATTGCCCAGATTCTGCAGAATCTCGACGAAATACGGGTTGCCAGTGGCCTCGGCGATCAGCAGATGAAAGCGCCGGTCGGCCTCCACGCAACTGTCCTCCTTGGCCAACAGATCCTGGTAGTCATCCAGCGCCGTGCGCATCGCCGTCAGCTGCTCCTGGGTGCGTCGCTGCGCCGCCAGCGCCACCGCCTGGGTCTCGAGGCCCATGCGCAACTCGATGATGTGGCGCACGCTGAACGCCGTTTCGACCTTCAGTTGCAGGCCGCTGTGCTGCACACGCTGCAACACGAAGGTGCCCTTGCCCTGATGGGTTACCACCAGACCCGACGCCTGCAGTTTTGAAATCGCCTCGCGCACGACAGTGCGGCTGACACCCTGCTGGCGCACGATCTCGCTCTCGGAAGGCAGTTTCTCGCCGGGGGCGATCGTGCCCATCAGAATCCGCTGGCTCAGGTCAGTGACCAGATCCGTGGCCAGGTTGTGCTGGCGTCGCTTGGGCGCAATCGGGGGAGGTATCTGCATGGTCAGGTTGTCCGAACACTTATAAAAATACCGGACTCAGGGTCTGGCGATACTTGTCTTTTCTCAATCCTGCAGGTGCCGAAATCGACGGCAGTCAAGCGCTCTGCCAACCGACGGTCGTCCTTGAAAGCCACGGAACCTCAGGCCTGAATCGCTCCCAGCGCACTCATCCAACTTGTCAGACAAGCGAGGATATTCCCTTGAAATAATTCCCACAAGCCCCGCAAAACCGCTTGCGGCGCGACGCCTTACTTGTATGATGACTGGCAACAAGGCGCACACCTTGTCACACACAACTTGAGCTTTAACCCGCATAAAAATAATCAGTGGGAGCAAACCAGAGTGAACACATCCTCATCACGGGTGAATGACGCCAACGACTCCGTCCTGCAATCGGCGGTCTCCAAGGTCAAGCGTCATATCCTGCCGTTGTTCGTCATCATGTTCATCGTCAACTACATCGACCGGGTCAATATCGGCTTCGTGCGTAGTCACATGGAACATGACCTGGGCATCGGCGCGGCCGCATACGGTTTCGGCGCCGGCCTGTTCTTCATCGCTTACGCGCTGTTCGAAGTCCCCTCCAATATCCTGCTACAGAAAGTCGGCGCGCGTATCTGGCTGACCCGGATCATGTTCACCTGGGGTCTGGTCGCTTGCGGCATGGCTTTCATCCAGACCGAAACCCACTTCTATATCCTGCGCTTTCTGCTGGGTGTGGCTGAAGCGGGTTTCTTCCCGGGCGTGATCTATTACTTCACGCGCTGGTTGCCGGGTGTCGAGCGTGGCAAGGCGATTGCCATCTTTCTCAGCGGTTCGGCCTTTGCCTCGCTGATCTCAGGCCCGCTCTCGGGCATGCTGCTGCAGATCGAGGGCCTGGGTTTCCACGGCTGGCAATGGATGTACTTCATCGAAGGCATGTTTTCGGTGGTTTTGTGCTTCTTCGTATGGTTCTGGCTCGACTCCAAACCCCACGACGCCAAGTGGCTGACCGAGGCCGAGAAAGACGCGCTGGTCAGCACCATCGATGCCGAGCAACGCGCCCGCGAAGCGGCGAACCCGGTGAAGCTGTCCATTGGCAAGCTGCTCAAAGACCCGCAGATCATCCTGTTCTGCGTGATGTACTTCTTCATTCAATTGACGATCTACGCCGCCACCTTCTGGCTGCCGAGCATCATCAAGAAAATGGGCGACATGAGCGACTTCCAGGTCGGCCTGTACAACTCGATTCCCTGGTTCATCGCCATCGTCTGCATGTACGGCTTCGCCTCGCTGTCGGCCAAATGGAAACACCAGCAGGCCTGGGTCGCCGCGGCCCTGCTGATCGCCGCCGCCGGGATGTTCATGTCCACCACCGGCGGCCCGGTGTTCGCGTTCGTCGCCATCTGCTTCGCGGCCATGGGCTTCAAGTCGGCGTCATCGCTGTTCTGGCCGATCCCCCAAGGCTATCTGGATGCGCGCATCGCCGCCGGCGTGATTGCCTTGATCAACTCGGTGGGTAACCTGGGCGGCTTCGTTGCGCCGACCACCTTCGGCATCCTCGAACAGCAGACCGGCTCGATCCAGGGTGGCCTGTATGGGCTGACCGCAACCTCGATCATCGCCGCCGTCCTGGTGTTCACCGTACGCACCACGCCCAAGCCCGGTGCCGTACCCGTGCCCAAGGCAGACGCCACGCCCAGCCACTCCTGATGCCCTGAACTTCGTTTTGACGGCGCTCTCGCAGCGCCCTGTAAACCCAAGGATTTAGCCATGACCACACCGAACTCCGGCAGCACCCCAGTCATCACCCAGATGCAGGTCATCCCGGTGGCAGGCCACGATGACATGCTGCTCAACCTGAGCGGCGCCCACGGCCCGTATTTCACGCGCAATATCGTGATCCTCAAGGACAGCGCCGGCCACACCGGCGTCGGCGAAATCCCCGGTGGCGAAAGGATCCGCCAGACCCTGGAGGACGCCCGTTCGCTGGTGGTCGGCAGCACCGTCGGCAACTACCAGAAGATCCTCAACGACGTGCGCCGCACCTTCGCCGAGCGTGACTCGGGCGGCCGGGGCCTGCAGACCTTCGATCTGCGCATCACTATTCACGCCGTGACCGGCATCGAGGCTGCCGTGCTCGACCTGCTGGGTCAGCATCTGGAAGTCCCGGTCGCCGCCCTGCTCGGCGAAGGCCAGCAGCGTGACCAGGTCAAGATGCTCGGCTACCTGTTCTACGTAGGCGATCAGAACAAGACCAACCTGCCCTATCGCACCGAAAACGACGCTGACAACGAGTGGTTCCGCGTGCGCCACGAAGAGGCCCTGACCCCTGAAGCGGTAGTGCGTCTGGCTGAAGCGGCCTACGCGCAATACGGGTTCGAAGACTTCAAACTCAAGGGCGGCGTGCTCAGCGGCGATGCCGAGATCGAAGCCGTCACCGCCCTGGCCGAACGCTTCCCCAAAGCGCGCATCACCCTGGACCCCAACGGCGCATGGTCGCTCAAGGAAGCCATCCGCCTGTGCCGTGACCAGCACAAGGTGCTGGCCTATGCCGAAGATCCGTGCGGTGCGGAAAACGGCTACTCGGGCCGCGAGGTCATGGCCGAGTTTCGCCGCGCCACCGGCCTGCGTACCGCGACCAACATGATCGCCACCGACTGGCGTGAGATGGGCCATGCGATCCAGTTGCAATCGGTGGACATCCCACTGGCCGACCCGCACTTCTGGACCATGCAGGGTTCGGTGCGCGTCGCGCAGATGTGCAACGAGTGGGGCCTGACCTGGGGTTCGCATTCCAACAACCACTTCGACATCTCGCTGGCGATGTTCACCCACGCCGCAGCCGCAGCGCCGGGCAACATCACCGCCATCGATACCCACTGGATCTGGCAGGACGGCCAGCGTCTGACCAAGGCGCCACTGCAGATCGTCGGTGGCAACGTGCAGGTGCCGAAAAAGCCGGGCCTAGGTGTGGAAATCGACATGGATCAGGTCGCCAAGGCCCACGAACTGTACAAAGGCATGGGCCTGGGCGCACGCGATGACAGCGCGGCGATGCAGTTCCTGCTGCCCAACTGGAGCTTCAACAACAAGCAGCCTTGCCTGGTCCGCTAAGCGCGGGCGTCAAGGCTGTCTGAAAACGTTCCACGTTAATTGCCAACTGGCGACCGGCGCGTAACCCCTTGCGCGCCGTTTTTCTTCACCCGCTCCAGCGACTTCGGCGTGCTAAGGTTTGCGCACATTGCTGCCGCGAAGCCCCCTCATGTCTCATCTGACCCAGACCCACCCCCGCCTGACCATTGCCATTGCCCTGGGCTTTGCCGCCGGCATCGCTGCGGCGTTTGTCGCACCCAGCATCACCCTGACCAGCAAATGCCTGATCGCCTGGAACGTCGCCGGCTGGATCTACATGGTGCTGATCATGCAACGGACCTTCAAATCCAACGCCGAGGACGTGCGACGCATCGCCGAGGTCGAGGACGAAAACGCCGGGCTGGTGCTGGTAGTGGTGTGTGTCGCGGCGATTGCCAGCCTTGCGGCCATCGTTCTGGAGCTGGCCGGGATCAAAGGCATGAGCTCCAGCGACAAGGCCATGCATTACGCCTTCACCGGTTTCACCATCGTCGGCTCCTGGCTGTTGACCGGGGTGATCTTCAGCCTGCATTACGCGCGAATGTTCTACACCTGGGATGGCGAAGACGCAGCCTTGCGCTTCGCCGACGGCGAGCAGAACCCCGACTACTGGGACTTCCTGTATTTCTCCTTCACCATCAGCGTCGCCGTGCAGACCTCCGACGTCGGCGTCGCTACCCGGGCGATGCGCAAGGTCGTGCTGGCGCAGTCGCTGATCGGCTTTCTGTTCAACACCTCGATTCTCGGGTTCTCGATCAACATCGCGGCGGGGCTGTTCAATTGACCGCTGTGAAGCAACGCAAATCCCCTGTAGGTTCAGTGTCCGTCATCAGGTCAGCCGCACCCCGGAGTGGTCAGCCCGTCAGAACTCTTTTCAGGGTTCCACTTAGACTTGCCCAAGCGTACTGTGAGCGCCACAAAGTCCAATGTGCTCCTTGAACGAGGCCTAACTAATGACTCAGGGTTCTGCGCTGAGAATTGCCGTACTCGATGACTGGCAATCCGTCGCCCACGATGTGCTGGACTGGTCAGTCCTCGGGCCGATTGGCGACGTCAGCTTTCTTCACGATTACCCCGCCGACACCGCGACCATGGTCGCCCGCCTCAAAGACTTCAACGTGATCTGCGTGATGCGCGAGCGCACGATCTTCGACGATGCCCTGCTCAGCCAACTGCCCGACCTCAAGCTGCTGGTCAGCGGCGGCATGCGCAACGCCGCGCTGGACCTCAAGGCCGCCGCTCGTTTGGGCATCACCGTGGTCGGCACCGAGAGCTACAAGTACGCCGCGCCGGAGCTGACCTGGGCGCTGATCATGGCTGTGACGCGCAACATCGTCGATGAAGCCAACTCCCTGCGCGCCGGCAATTGGCAGATCGGTATCGGCAGCGACCTGTACGGCAAGACATTAGGCATCGTCGGCCTGGGCAGCATCGGCCAGAAGATCGCCCGCTATGCGCAGGCCTTTGACATGAACGTGATTGCCTGGAGCGAAAACCTGACCGCAGAGCGCGCGGCCGAACATGGCGTGACCTATGTCAGCAAACAGACGTTGTTCGAGCAGTCGGACATCATTTCCGTCAACCTGGTGCTCAGTGACCGCAGTCGCGGACTGGTGGACGCTGACTCCCTGAACCGGATGAAGCCCACGGCATATCTGGTCAACACCGCCCGGGGTCCGATCGTCGATGAGGACGCCTTGATCGAAGTGCTCCAGCAGAAGAGAATCGCCGGTGCGGCGCTGGACGTGTACAGCATCGAACCCTTGCCCGCCGATCATCCGTTGCGCAGCCTGCCCAACCTGTTGGCGACGCCGCATGTGGGGTATGTCACGCAGAACAACTACCGGATGTTCTTCAGCCAGATGATCGAAGATATCCAGGCCTGGCATGCAGGGACGCCGATTCGGGTGTTTGCCTGATCCGGCGCCCTCCCGTAGCAGCCCGGCTTGGCGATAGCGATCCCAGGGACGCCACCGCCGGCACGCCGTGCTGCTCCAGGATGCTTCACAGCTTCTGATACCCCATCAAGGACCTCGATCATGACCACCCCCCTCACTCTGTTGCCCGCCGACCCGCGATCCGCCCTGCTGATCATCGACATGCAATACGACTTCATGCCCGGCGGCGCGCTGGCGGTGGCCGAGGGGGAAAAACTGGTGCCTCTGATCAACCGTCTCGGTGCCCGCTTTCGCAACGTGGTGATCACTCAGGACTGGCACCCGGCCGGGCATGTCTCGTTTGCCAGCAGCCACGCCGGCCGCAATCCGTTCGACAGCATCACCCTGCCCTACGGCCCGCAGACCCTGTGGCCGGATCACTGCGTGCAAGGCAGCCACGGCGCACAACTGCACGCCGAGCTCGACATCGCCCATGCCCAGCTGGTTCTGCGCAAAGGCTGCAACAGCGGGATCGACAGTTATTCAGCGTTTGTCGAGGCCGACCGTACCACCCAGACCGGGCTGGCCGGTTATCTCAAAGAGCGCGGCATCGATAACGTGTTCGTGGTCGGGCTGGCGCTGGACTTTTGCGTGGCATGGTCGGCGCTCGACGCGCGGGCGGCCGGGTTCAACACCTGGGTGATTGCCGATGCCTGCAAGGCGATCGATCTGGCCGGGTCGCTGGACCAGGCCTGGCAGGATTTGCAAACGGCGGGGGTGGTTCGGATCAACAGCGACGACTTATCTGACTGAGCGCCAACTTGTCAGGGGACCAGGCGCTTGCGTTACCCCTGGCCCAACGCAAAACGCTTCAACCCCTCACCCTCCATCCGGTAACGCACCCACTCATCCTGCGGTTCGGCGCCAATCGATTTGTAGAAATCAATCGCCGGCTGATTCCAGTCCAGCACACTCCATTCAAAACGGGCACAACCGCTGTCGTGGGCGATCTTCGCCAGATGGCGCAGCAAGCGTTTGCCCGCGCCGATACTGCGATGCGCTGCCGAGACGAACAAGTCTTCCAGATACAACCCCTTGCGGCCCTGCCAGGTGGAATAGCTGAGGAAATACACGGCAAAGCCAATCGGCTGGTCGTCCAGCAGGCAAATCAACGCCCTGGCTGGCGAGGGCTCGTCGAACAGGCTGCGCTCGATATCGGCCACGTTGGCCTTGACCTCGTGCTCGGCTTTTTCGTAGATCGCAAGTTCAGTGATAAAGCCCAGAATCACGGCGGCGTCGGCGCGGGTAGCGTCACGAATATGAAGGGTCACAGCGGGGTCTCCTGAATCAATGAAAAAGGCTGGCGTGGGCTGGCGAACGACAGGCAGCCGATTGTGTCTCAACCAACAGCACGGCGCAGCAGACAAAACCGAAAACACTGCTCCCACCTCAGCAACCAAAGGATTTTCATGGACAGTGAACAAGACGGCAAGACCCCAGGCCTGACCGCCGAGGAAGAGCGCGACATCGACGAAAACCAGCCGCCGCGTGCCGCCGTCCTGCACGAGACGATCCGCATGCAGGGCGACCAGGAACTGGAGCGCAATGTCGCGGCGCTGTTCTGGTCGGCGCTCGCCGCCGGCCTGACCATGGGCTTGTCACTGATGGCCATGGGGTTGCTCAATTCGCGCTTGCCCGATGGCGAAGCCTTCAAGGTCATTGCCAGTGTCGGCTACAGCGCGGGGTTCCTTGCGGTCATCCTCGCCCGTCAGCAGTTGTTCACCGAAAACACCCTGACTGCCGTGCTGCCGGTGATGAGCAAGCCGACCCTGAACAATTTCGGGCGGCTGCTGCGCCTGTGGAGCGTGGTGCTGGTGGGCAATTTGTGCGGCACGCTGCTGGTGGCCTACGTCATGCTGCATTTGCCAATCTTCGACACCAAGACTGACGCGGCCTTTCTGGAAATCGGTCGCAAGGTCATGGAAAACAGCACCTCGCAGATGTTCGCCAAGGGCATCGTTTCCGGCTGGATGATCGCCACCATGGTATGGATGATTCCCTCCATGGAAAACGCCAAGATCTGGATCATTCTGATGATCACCTACCTGATGGCCCTTGGAGACTTCACCCACATCGTGGTCGGCTCGGCGGAAGTGTCCTATCTGGTGTTCGCCGGCGAGCTGGCCTGGAAGGAATTCTGGCTGGTGTTCGCAGGCCCCACGCTTGCGGGCAACATCATCGGCGGCAGCTTTATATTCGCCTTGATCAGCCATGCGCAGATCAGGAGTGAAAGCGGTACGCCGAAGAAGCAGGCGTCGAAGCACGAACAGCGAGCCGATCCGAAACGCGAAGGCCCGAGCGAGCGATAAAAGCAGCCCCTGTAGGAGTGAGCGTGCTCGCGATAGAGCATGCCTCCTGTAGGAGTGAGCGTGCTCGCGATAGAGCATGCCTCCTGTAGAAGTGAGCTTGCTCGCGATAGAGCATGCCTCCTGTAGGAGTGAGCTTGCTCGCGATAGAACATGCCTCCTGTAGGAGTGAGCGCGCTCGCGATAGAGCATGCCTCCTGTAGGAGTGAGCTTGCTCGCGATAGAGCATGCCTCCTGTAGGAGTGAGCTTGCTCGCGATAGAACATGCCTCCTGTAGGAGTGAGCTTGCTCGCGATAGAGCATGCCTCCTGTAGGAGTGAGCTTGCTCGCGATGAGCATGCCTCCTGTAGGAGTGAGCTTGCTCGCGATAGCGGTCTATCTGCCAGATATTGGGTGCCTGACCTACCGAAATCGCAAGCAAGCTCACGCCTACGTTGGGCCTTAGGGCCCAACTTAAATTATTTTTAAGAAATACCGACTACGTTTAAAGGCAAAATGAAGCCTTCAGTCACTACGTGGTTCAGACAATCCAATGACCCGAATTCTGACAATCGAAGACGATGCCGTCACCGCCAGGGAAATCGTTGCAGAACTCAGCAGCCATGGCCTTCAGGTGGATTGGGTCGACAATGGCCGCGAGGGTCTGGTGCGTGCGGTCAGCGGTGATTACGACCTGATCACCCTGGACCGCATGCTGCCGGAAGTCGACGGTCTGGCGATTGTCACCACCATGCGCGCCTTGGGGATTGCCACGCCGATCCTGATGATCAGCGCCCTGTCCGACGTCGACGAACGGGTCAGAGGCCTGCGTGCCGGCGGCGATGATTACCTGTCCAAACCCTTTGCCTCCGACGAAATGGCTGCCCGGGTCGAAGTCCTGCTGCGCCGCAGCAACCCCGGTACCCAAGCCGAAACCATGCTCAAGGTGGCGGATCTGGAGCTGAACCTGATCACCCGCGAAGCCAGCCGCGCAGGCCAGCCACTGAACCTGCTGCCCACCGAATACAAACTGCTGGAATTCCTGATGCGCAACAGCGGCCAGATCATCACTCGCATGATGATCTTCGAGGAAGTCTGGGGGTACCACTTCGACCCTGGGACCAATCTGATCGACGTGCACATCGGTCGCTTGCGCAAGAAAATCGATCCCCCTACCCTGACGCCGCTGATACGTACCGTTCGAGGCTCAGGTTATGTCATTGCCGAACCCGTCTAAGGGCTGGCGCTCCTCCAGCAGCCGTCTGCTGGCGCTTTACAGTTTTCTGTTCGTGGCCTGGAGCAGCATCCTCATGGGGGTGCTGTATTGGGAAGTCACCAGTTACCTCAACACCCTCGCCCGTCACTCACTGATGCAGCGCCAGCAGCTGTTCTCGCGTTTCGAAGGCGCGCAGCTGGACGATGCGCTGGCTACCAGTGACAAGTTCGACATGCGCTCGGTTGACGCCTATGGCTTGTTCGACAACGATCTCAAGCCCATCAGCGGACCGATCCACGCGATCCCCGAGGGGCTCGGGCTGACCGGCGAAATCCAGGAACTGGACACCTGCATCGAGTCCGACGATCCGGATCTGCCAAGGGCCAGCTGCGATGCGGTGGCGATTCATACCCTGGACAATCGCTGGCTGATCCTGGTGCGTGACAACGGCTCGCTGTTTGCCGTGACCACGCTGATTCTGCGCGCCCTGCTGTGGGGTATTTCCCTGACGATCATCCCAGGCGCCGCTGGCTGGCATCTGCTGCGTCGCCGGCCACTGCGGCGAATCGGCGCGATCCAGGCCAGTGCCGAAGCCATCGTCACCGGCGACCTGACCCGACGCCTGCCCGTCTCCGACCGGCGCGACGAGCTGGACATGCTGGCCGACATCGTCAACGCCATGCTCGACCGCATCGAACGTCTGATGAATGAAGTCAAAGGCGTCTGCGACAACATCGCCCACGACCTGCGCACCCCACTGACCCGCCTGCGTGCACAGTTGTACCGGATCCAGCAGCAGTCGCCGGAAGATTCCCCACAAGGCGAACAGATGGCGCAGGTGATCGCCGATGCCGACACCCTCATGGCACGCTTTCGTGGGTTGTTGCGCATTTCCGAGCTGGAGGATCACCAGCGTCGTTCGGCGTTCGGCCAGCTCGATCCGCTGCCGCTGCTGCAGGAACTGCACGACTTCTACCTGCCGCTCGCCGAAGAAGGTCGCGTCGCCCTGCAATTGAAAGTGGCCGAGCATCTGCCGCCGGTGGTGGGCGACCGGGCGCTGCTGTTCGAGGCGCTGTCGAATCTGCTCAGCAACTCGATCAAATTTACCCCGCCCGGCGGCCAGGTACTGATGATCGCCCGCGCCGAAGGTGACACGACGTTCATCGAAGTTCAGGACACCGGCCCCGGCATCCCCGATGCCGAGCGCGAGGCCGTGTTCAAACGCTTCTACCGCAGCGAAACCGGCAATCAGCAAAGCGGCTTCGGCCTGGGCCTGTCCATTGTCGCCGCCATCGTCAACTTGCACGGCTTCAAACTGCGCATCGGCAACAGCCCTTCGGGGGGTGCGAGTCTGGTGCTGGAGTGTCGGCAGGTGTTGGCGTTGGGGTGACATGACAAAGCCGCCTCAGGGGCGGCTTTGTCATATAGGGTCGGGCTTACAGGTTGCGGGCTTTCTCGATGATCCGATCCTGGCGTTCCCAGGCCTTTTTCATGACCTCCTGGTAGACGCGTTCCTTCTCTTCGGAAGTGGCGTTGCGGACGAAGTCGGAAAGCGACCGTTTCAATTCTGGTGTCGTTTTCTTAGCAGTGCTCATATTCATTCCCTCTGGTTGTCAGCATCCTTGCGAGCGAAGCCTGATCATAAATTTCGGGGACATGATCGTCAACGCGCTGGATGTTCTCCTTGTAAACCTGTGTTAGCCCCTGTTCATTCTTGATGAAAATATCAACAGTGATCGCATGTCCAAACTCCAGTTTTAACCGGTTTATAGTGTCTCTGGCACTGAAGTACTGCCTGACAAACTCTTCCAGCGGAATGTTGCGCCCCTCAATCTGCTCTCTCGCCTTAACAAACTGCCACGCCAAAGCCGGATCCTGATATACGTAGAGAAACAGCACGAACCTGCCATGTTTCAAAGATCTACGGATGTTCCGCGCCACGACATCAAAGTTTGCAGAGGTACCATCGAGCAAAAATGACTGGCTTTGCTTCAAGACCTGATCGTGAATCCTGTCCACCAAAACAGAAACCGCACGCTGAAAGAGATAGGCGTTGCCACCTGTATAAGATGGAAGTTCCACTCGGAGCAAATCGGGATCAATCCGAACCGACATGGCTTCGAATCTGGCCAGAAACTCTAATGATGCCTCGGTCTTACCTGCGCCGGGAGACCCGGCCATGAATATCGAAACAGGGAACTCATCCGGCAAATAAACCGCCTGATCCGTCAGTCTCCTCGCAATTTCCTTCCTGTTCGCCTTGGCAAACACCACTGCGTCATCCGCGACCCGTTGATCATCCGGCTCCATTGACTACGCCTCCTTGCCTGTACTCATCACAAATGGGTCCGGGCACGGTAAGCGTGCTCGACCAGCTCTGCCTACCCGACGCAACAAAACGAAACAGGATGCGTTGGTCAGCATTCACCAGCCAGCTCAAAACCCACGTCTGATACCTGACAAGCCAGCAAGGCTCACTCAGTGCGCAGAATTCCGACGTCGTCTACAGGTCTGGTGGTGTACCGGGGTTTCGACGCACAGGTTGTTCTCTGTAGCAATCCGGCTTGCCGGCGTTGGCATCTTCAAGACCGCTTCCGCCGGCAAGCCGGACTGCTACAGGGTGGGTTGTACAGCTCTGCTTTTGATTGATCGTTCCAACGCTCCGCGTGGCAACGCAGTGATTGACGCTCCGCGTCAACGGACGCAGAGCGTCCCGGGCGGCATTCCCACGCGGAGCGTGGGAACGATCAGCAATGCCGCTCATCCCCCTACGCAACACCTGCGCTCGGCCTTCCAGGTCGCCATCCTGTGCGTTCACAAAAGCGCGGCACTCCGCCCCCCCCTGGTAGCAATCCGGCTTGCCGGCGGTGGCATCTTCAAAACCGCTTCCGCCGGCAAGCCGGACTGCTACAGGGTGGGTTGTACAGCTCTGCTTTTGATTGATCGTTCCCACGCTCCGCGTGGCAACGCAGTGATTGACGCTCCGCGTCAACGGACGCAGAGCGTCCCGGGCGGCATTCCCACGCGGAGCGTGGGAACGATCAGCAATGCCGCTCATCTCCCTACACAACACCTGCGCTCGGCCTTCCAGGTCGCCAGTCTGTGCGTTTGATCGTTCTGATTTTGCTAACCAGTAACCTCGCCGAAGGCCAGACAGGATCACCCCGGCATGCAGGTAAAGTCCTTGCTATGCCCAATCTGATGCCCATGAGCATCCTCAAGCTTCACTCGGTACTCCTCGCCCAGACTCGACTCCACCAGCTTGTAATGCTCGCCGGCCTTGAACTGACTGAAGCTGATGCCTGTCTGGCAATTGACCTGGCCATCGTCACCGCTGCCTTCAACGATCAGTTCCAGGTCCAGCTTGTGTGCCCCCGGCTTGACCTCGAAATAGCGACCGTCGTTGAGGCGCTTGCCGTCCAGGTCCTCGGCCATCAGCACCCCTGAAGGCTCTTCCTGCAGGCCGATCCAGGCCTCGCTCGGGTCAGCCTTGGGCATGGGGCCGGCGCAGGCCGACAACGCAGCAACAAGACCTAACATCGGGATCAGCAACAGCGATTGGGCTTTCATGACGGCGCACCTCGGCAGATTGAAAAACGGTCGGGAAATCCCCGCTCAGCGGGACGGATTTCGATCGAGCAAGGCTGCGCGCGGTGCACATGAACAACAAATGAATCCCCCATGAAAGCTCTTTGTGCATCGGACTAACGATTTGTTCATCTGCCGGAAAGCCGCCTGTTAGGTGCCTGCACCAAGACTGCGCTGATTCGAAATGGGAGGTTTCCGGCATGCTCGGGCTGGTCAAGACTGCATTGCTCAAGCCGTACACGTTCATCGTGTTGGCGATTTTCATCTGTATCGTCGGGCCAATGGCGGCCCTCAAGACGCCCACTGACGTGTTCCCCGAAATCGGCATCCCGGTGGTCGCTGTGGTCTGGCAATACGCCGGGCTGTCGCCGGACGCCATGGCGGGACGGGTGATCTACACCTACGAGCGCTCGCTCAGCACCACGGTCAACGACATCGAACACATCGAGTCGCAGTCGCTGCCGGGCATGGGCATCGTCAAGATCTTCTTCCAGCCGGGCGTCGACATCCGCACCGCCAACGCGCAGGTGACAGCGGTGTCACAAACCGTGCTCAAGCAGATGCCGGCCGGTATCACCCCGCCGCTGATCCTCAACTACAGCGCCTCCACCGTGCCGATCCTGCAGATGGCGTTTTCCAGCCCGACGCTTTCGGAGGCGCGGATTCGCGACCTGGTGCAGAACAGTATTCGCCTGCCGCTCAGCGCCGTACCGGGCCTGGCGATGCCGACGCCCATGGGTGGCAAACAACGGCAGATCACCCTGGACCTTGACCCGCAGGCGCTGGCCGCCAAGGGCTTGTCCGCGCAGGACGTCGGCAATGCGCTGGCCGCCGGCAACCAGATCATTCCGGTGGGCACGGCAAAGATGGGCAGCGACGAATACACCGTGCTACTGAACAACAGCCCCAAAGCCATCGACGAACTCAACGACCTGCCGATCAAGACCGTGGACGGTGCGCTGATCACCATCGGTCAAGTGGCCCACGTGCGTGACGGATCGCCCCCGCAGACCAACATCGTGCGGGTCGATGGCCGTCGCGCGGTGCTGATGCCGGCGCTGAAGAACGGCAACATTTCGACCCTGTCGATCGTCGACAACATCCGCAACATGCTGCCGCTGATCAACGAAACCCTGCCGCCGGAACTGAAAACCTCGCTGCTGGGTGATGCCTCGGTGTTCGTCAAGGAGTCGGTAGGCAGCGTCGCCCGCGAAGGCATCATTGCCGCGCTGCTGACCAGCGTGATGATTCTGCTGTTCCTCGGCAGCTGGCGCTCGACGGTGATCATTGCCGCCTCCATCCCCCTTGCCGTGCTATCGGCCATTGCGCTGCTTGCGGTCAGCGGCCAGACCCTCAACGTCATGACCCTCGGCGGGCTGGCGCTGGCGGTCGGGATTCTGGTGGACGACGCCACGGTGACCATCGAGAACATCAACTGGCACCTGGAACAAGGCAAGGCGGTCAAGGACGCGATCATGGACGGCGCCCGGCAGATCGTCGGCCCGGCGTTCGTCTCGCTGCTGTGCATCTGCATCGTCTTCGTGCCGATGTTCATGCTGCAAGGCATTGCCGGTTACCTGTTTCGCCCCATGGCGCTGGCGGTGATCTTCGCCATGGGCAGCTCGTTCCTGCTGTCGCGCACACTGGTGCCGACGCTGGCGATGTTCCTGCTCAAGCCCCATGTGCTGGAAACCGGCCCCGGTCATCACCCGCAGGATGCGTTCATCAATCACCACGAGGGCGATCAGCAGGGTCGTCAGCGCAACTTCGTTCTGCGCGGCCTGCTGAGCTTTCAGCAAGGCTTCGAGCATCGCTTTTCGGCCATCCGTGATCTGTACCATGGCCTGCTGGGGCTGGCCCTGCACCATCGCAAATCGTTCCTGCTGGGTTTTCTGGCTTGCGTACTGGCCAGTTTCGCGCTGCTGCCAAGCCTGGGTGAGGACTTCTTCCCCGCCACTGACGCCGGTGCGTTGTCGATGCATGTGCGCCTGCCGCTGGGCACCCGCATCGAAGAGAGTGCTGCGGCCTTCGACCGCATCGAGCAGCGTATCCGCCAGATCATTCCGGCCAATGAACTGGACACTGTGATTGACAACATCGGCATCCCGCTCAGCGGCATCGACATGGCCTACAGCAGCAGCGGCACCATCGGCCCGCAGGACGGTGACATCCAGGTGACCCTCAAGCCCGATCATGCGCCGACCGCCGACTACGTCAAACGCTTGCGCGAAGCCTTGCCGCAGAGTTTCCCCGGCAGCCAGTTCGCCTTCATACCGGCAGACATCAGCAGCCAGATTCTCAACTTCGGCGCACCTGCCCCGCTGGACCTGAAGGTCTCCGGTCCCAACGGCGAAGCCAACCAGGCCTATGCCCTGGAGCTGCAACGCCGGCTGCAACACATTCCCGGTATCGCCGATCTGCGCATCCAGCAGTCCACCGGCTACCCCTCGCTGCAAGTGGACGTGGACCGCCTGCGCGCCAAGCAACTGGGCATCACTGAAAAAGACGTGACCACCAGCCTCGGCGCCTCACTGGCCGGCACCTCGCAAGTGGCGCCGACCTATTGGCTGAACCCGAAAAACGGCGTGTCCTATTCAGTGGTCGCCGCCACCCCGCAATACCGCCTGGACAGCCTGCCGACCCTTGAAGCCCTGCCGATCACCGGCAGCGAGGGTCAATCGCAGATCCTCGGCGGCCTTGCCACCATCAAGCGGGTCGACAGCCCGGCGGTGGTCACCCACTACAACATCCAGCCGACCCTGGACCTGTTCGCCAACGTGCAGGGCCGTGACCTGGGCGGCGTCGCCAAAGACGTGCAGAACGTCATCGACGAAACGGCGCATCTGCGGCCCAAAGGCGCGACCGTCAGCCTGCACGGTCAGGTCGATGCCCTGCACGAAGCCTTCAGCGGCCTGAGCCTGGGCCTGCTCGGCGCGGTGGTCCTCATCTACTTGCTGATCGTGGTGAACTTCCAGTCGTGGACCGACCCGTTCGTGATCATCACCGCCCTGCCCGCGGCCCTGGCCGGGATCGTCTGGATGCTGTTCCTCAGTGGCACCTCGTTATCGGTGCCGGCCTTGACCGGGGCGATCCTGTGCATGGGCGTGGCGACCGCCAACTCGATTCTGGTGGTGAGCTTCTGTCGCGAGCGCCTGGCCGAACATGGCGACGCCCTGCTGGCCGCAATGGAGGCCGGCTACACGCGCTTCCGTCCGGTGTGCATGACCGCCCTGGCGATGATCATCGGCATGCTGCCGCTGGCCATTTCCCAGGAACAGAACGCCCCGCTCGGCCGCGCCGTGATCGGTGGGCTGATCCTGGCGACCACCGCCACCCTGCTGTTCGTGCCGGTGGTGTTCAGCCTCGTGCACCGTCGTTCGCAACCCCGTTGTGTAAACCCCAACACCGCCACCCAAGCCCGCGCTACCGATGGAGAAACACCCCATGTCGTCTGAAAACGCCCCTTCGCGCAAACGCCTGATGCTGACCGGCATCGGCGGTCTGACCCTGGCGGCGCTGCTGGTCGCCAACGGCCTGGCGGCGCGCACGCGTCATGATCATCAAGTGGCCGCGTGGACCGAAAGCCAGGCGGTGCCCGTGGTCAGCGTGGTGTCCCCTGCGCAAAACGCCCAGGGCGATACGCTGCAACTGCCCGCGCGGCTTGAGGCCTGGAGCAAGGCGGCGATCAACGCCCGGGTCAGTGGTTATCTGAAAGACTGGAGCGCGGACATCGGCGCTCAGGTCCAGGCCGGTCAGGTGCTCGCCCATATCGACAGCCCGGAAATGGACCAGCAACTGGCGCAGACCCGTGCCCATCTGGCCCAGCAGCAGGCCACCGCGCGCATCGCCCAGACCACCGCCCAGCGCTGGCAACATTTGTTGGCCACGCATTCGGTGTCGCAACAGGAGGTGGATGAAAAACGCTCGACCGCTACCGCCGCGAAGGCCGACGTGCAGGCTGCCGAGGCGGACTATCAACGCCTGGTGGACCTCTCCGCCTACAAGACCATTCGAGCCCCCTTCAGCGGCACCATCATCGCCCGCAACACCGACATCGGTCA
This sequence comes from Pseudomonas sp. NPDC087358, assembly GCF_044900785.1. NCBI lineage: Bacteria > Pseudomonadati > Pseudomonadota > Gammaproteobacteria > Pseudomonadales > Pseudomonadaceae > Pseudomonas > Pseudomonas sp. NPDC087358. The sequence goes on along the minus strand of NZ_JBJDOA010000003.1, from coordinate 535,108 downwards.
GCTGATCAAGGCCGATGACGGCGGTGTTGCTCCGCTGTTCAGCATGGCCGACACCCACCGCCTGCGTCTCTACGTGCCGGTGCCACAGAACTACGCCAGCGTGATCCACCCGGGCATGCAGGTGCAGTTGAGCGTCCCCGAGCATCCGGGCAAGACCTACAGCGCGCGGCTGATGGGCGACTCCACCGCGGTCGATCCGCGCTCCGGCACGCTGCTCGCACAATTCGTCGCCGACAACCCGGACGGCTCGCTACTACCCGGTGACTACGCCGACGCCACTTTGCCGGTCGCCGCTGGCGGACAGGGCGTGAGCATCCCCGCCAGTGCGCTGATCTTTCGCGCCAAAGGCACCCAGGTGGCGACCCTGGACAGCGCAGGTCACGTGCACCTGCGCACTATCCATATCGCCATGGACCTGGGCGACCGGCTGGTGGTCGATCAGGGCTTGCAGGTCGCAGACAAGGTGATCGACAACCCGCCCGACGCCTTGCGCGAGAACGATCCGGTGCAGCTGGCTGACGCTGGAGGTGAGCATGCGCCCAAGGCTTGAACGTCTGGCCCCCGCCATTGCCATCGCCCTTGCCATCAGCCTGCAGGGCTGCTCGCTGGCACCGACCTATCACACACCGAACGTGCCGTTGCCTGAGCACTACAAGGAACAGGCCGGGGTCGACTCCAAAGCATGGCATCCGGCGCAACCGGCCGATCAGCTCAAGGCGCCATGGTGGCAGCTGTTTGAGGACAAACAGCTGGACGACCTGCAACAGCGACTGCTCGCCGCCAACCCGGACCTGGCAGCGGCCCTGGCCCACTACGACGCCTCCCAGGCCTATGCCAGCCAGTTGCACGCCGGGTTGTTTGCGCAAGTCGGCGCCAGTCTCAGCCCGCTGCGCCAGCGTCAATCGGACCGCAAGCCATTGCGCGGCTCCAGCCAGCCTTCGGTGTACAACAGTGACACCGCCGGGTTCAGCCTGAGTTTCGACCCCGACCTGTGGGGCAGGATCCGCAATCAGGTGGCCGCCGGTGACGCCCAGGCTCAGGCCTCGGCGGATGATCTGGCGGTCGCGCGGCTGAGCCTGCAAAAACAGCTGGCGACCCTGTATGTGCAGGCCCGCGGCCTGGATGCCCAGAGCCGGATTCTCAAGACGTCGCTGGATGACTACAGCCAGGCCCTGCAACTGACCCGTGATCGCTATGAGGGCAAGATCGCCTCGGAACTGGACCTGACCCGGGCCCAGAGCCAGTTGGCCGAAGCCCAGGCACAACTGGACGACGTGAAGGCCCAGAGCGACCTCAGCGAACACGCCATCGCCGAACTGATCGGCGTGCTGCCCAGCGACTTTGCGCTGGTGCATGACGCCGACCCGCTGAGCGTGCCCAGTCTCCCGCAGGCGCTACCTGGCAGGCTGTTGCAGCAACGCCCTGACATTGCTGCGGCAGAGCGTCGGGTGTTCGCCGCCAACGCCAATATCGGCGTGGCCAAGGCTGCCTGGTATCCAGACTTCAGCCTGACTGGCCTGCTAGGTGGCCAGACTCAAGGCAGTGGCAATCTGCTCGCTGCCGCCAACCGCTACTGGGCGCTGGGACCGCTGATCAACCTGCCGATCTTCGACGGCGGGCGGCGCAGTGCCAATGAGCGCCAGGCCAGGGCCGAGTTCGAAGAAGCGGCCGCGCAGTACCACAGCCAGGTCCTCAGGGCGGTGCGTGAGGTCGAAGACAATCTGGGGCAGATACAGGATTTGCAACGCGAGTCAGCCGATCAGCAAGCCGCCGTCGACGCTGCGCAAAGCGCCGAGCGCATGGCCATGAGCAGCTATGAAGCAGGCGCGGTGAACTACCTTGAGGTGGTCACCGCGCAGACCACGGCGCTGCAGGCGCAACGCCGTTTGCAGGAAGTGGACACCAGCCGTTTGCAGGCCCATGTCGGGTTGCTGGTGGCCTTGGGCGGGGGCTGGAAATCCGCATCCTGACCTGATCAACCGGCGCTTTGACCGGGAGCCGTCATAACGCGACCTGCCGGCGGTGACGGCCTCACCATCGCCACCGCCGGCAAGCCGGACGGCTACAGGGTTGGAGCAATCACCGATCCGCCAGCGCCTTGGGCACGCTCCACACCAACAACGCTCCCAGGATCAGGAACGCTGCCACAGCATACAAGCCGGTATCGGTGTGCCCAGTGAAGGTATTGAGTGCGCCGACCATGTACGGTGAAACGAAACCGGCCAGGTTACCCATGCAGTTGATCCCGGCAATCGCCGCCGCTGCCGAAACACCGGCCAGGAACGCCGAAGGAATGCCCCAGAACAGCGACAGCGCAGACAGCACGCCTGCCGTGGCGACACACAGGGCCAACACCACCAGCACCGGGTTGGCACCCACCAGCGGACAGGCGATGAACCCCAGCGCGCCAATCAGCAAAGCGCCAGAGAAATGCTGCCGACGCTTGGCCGAACGGTCTGCGGTCATGCCCGAGAGGATGATGGCCGGCAGCGCGACCAGATACGGAATGGCCGAAACCCAGCCGACATTGGCGATGTCCTGAATACCCGATTGCTTGATCAGCGAGGGCAGCCAGAAACTGATGCCGTAGAGGCCGATGATCTGGCAGAAATACACCGCCGTCAGCTTCCAGATATTGCGGTCCTTCATGAAGCTGCCAACGCTGGCGTGCTGGGTCTTGACCGCGTTCTCGCGTTCCAGATCACTGTGGATCTGCTGCTTCTGTTCATCGCTGAGCCATTTGGCCTTGGCCGGTTTATCCACCATCAGGAACAGCACGGCGATCCCGGCGAGGAACGACGGAATGGCTTCGAGCAGGAACAGCCATTGCCAGTTGGCCATGATCGGCGAGTCTTTCATCTGCGCCATGATGATTCCGGAAATCGGCCCGCCTATCACCCCCGCCAGCGGAATGGCGATGTAATACAAGCCCAGCGACAGCCCGCGTTTCTTCGACGGAAACCAGTACGTCAGGTACAGCATGATGCCCGGTGAAAAACCGGCTTCAGCGACGCCCAGCAAAAATCGCGCGATGTAGAAATGCATTGGCGTTTGCACGAACAGCATCGCCGCGGAAATGATCGCCCAGGTAATCATGATCCTGGCGATCCACACCCGGGCGCCGACCCGGTGCAGAATCAGGTTGCTCGGCACTTCGAAAAAGAAGTAACCGATAAAGAACACCCCGGCCCCGAAGCCGTACACCGCATCGCTCAAACCCAGATCGGACATCATCTGCAGTTTGGCGAAGCCGACGTTGACCCGGTCCAGGTAGGCGGTGAGGTAGCAGAAGATGATGAACGGCATGATTCGCCAGGCGATCTTGCGGTACACGTCGCCACGTGTTCCTGCCTGGCTGGTCGTCCCACTGACGACGGCGTCGCTGATGTTCGGCATACGTACCTCTTCTTTTGTGAAGATCTTGTTATTGTTGGCCGGCCCTGGCGGCGCCCCGTTCAGCACTGGCTGAACAGGGGTAGCCGACACGGGCCAGAGTGCAGCGCCTGCCGATTAACGCAATGTCGCCTGGAACACCTCCTCCATCTCCTTGCGCACCCGTACTGCCTGAATCGAAAGGTCGGCGGTGACGTCGCTCCAGCGTACCGGCTGCCCCGCCGCCACCGGGCGAGTCAGGGTCACCCCGTGGGCCAGCCCGATCGGCAAACCGCCCATTGCCAGTGAGTCGACAGCAGGCATCAGCTTGCCGTACACCCGATGTCCGCCCTCGCCGTCCAGCCGTTCGCCCGCCTGCAAATCACGCTTGGCGGTCGCCACCACGTCGCCTCGGAACCCGTTGGTGGCGCCCGTGGCCCGACCGAGCAGCGCAGCCTGGGCCACCGAAATGCCCAGCTCCAGTCCGATCATGTGGTAAGGCCGGTACAGTGACGCATACTCGCCGGTAGGGTCGGTGCGTACGCCGTATTGCGAAAAGCAGTCGCGCACATAATCGCTATGGCCCTTGAAGGTGACATACACACCCCAGCGCAGGTCGCGATAGACCGGACGCTCGTCGCGTTCCAGCGAAGAAATGACTTCTACGGTCCCTGAGTGAGAAAGAATGCCGCCGACCTCCCGTGGCCGCAGCAAAGTCGGCAGATCGTCGACCCCGCAAGGGGGAAACGCCAGGCCGGTAGCCGCCGGGGTCAAGCCTGTGGCGTTGGACACCGCAGCCATTTCAAGCGCGGACTTGGTGCCGTCCAGAAACGAGTTGAACATCTGCGCGTTGAAATCGCCGGACCCGACCTGTTCCTCGGTGAAACCGTAGTAACCCCAGACGGTATCAGGGGTAGAGGTATGGTACGCGGGCAGGTATTTGGTGCCTTTACCTGCGCAGACCACCTCGAAACCCGAGGTTCTGGCCCAGTCCACCAACTCAACGATCAACGCCGGTTGATCGCCGTAAGCCATGGTATAGACGATGCCGGCTTCGGCCGCTTTTTTCGCCAGTAGCGGACCGGCCAATACGTCGGCTTCGACGTTGACCATAATGATGTGCTTGCGGTGCTCGCAGCACAGCATGGCATGTTTGATGCCCGCGGCGGGGCTGCCCGTGGCGTCGATGATGACGTCGACCTGACCATTGGAGATCAGCGCCTGGGCGTCATCCTGAATGTAGGTGGTGCTGTTGCGTACCGCATCGTCGAAGGAGCGGGCGGCATATTGCTCGGCGCTCCAGCCGACCCGTTGCAATGCGTTGCGGGCGCGCTCCGGTGACAGGTCGGCAATGCCGATCAGGTGAATCCCCGGTGTGCGGCGTGCCTGGGAGAGATACATCGAGCCGAATTTGCCGGCGCCGATCAGGCCGACACGAATCGGCTTGCCGTCTGCCTGCCGCTGTTGCAGTTGATCGATCAACATCATGAGGGTGCATCCTCTTTATTGTTTTTTTGAACAATGAGCGGCTGGTGATCCGACTTCGATTGCTGCCGGTGCGTTGAGCCGCCCTCGCCACCGTTTGTGGTGATTGGAATCTAGCATTAGTATTTCTGCGGATGAATGAGGCTTTTCTCACTACCGGATGTGCAAAAAACCACATGGACGCTTTCAACTGGAACGACTTGCAAACCTTTCTGGCCATCGCCCGCACCGGACGCCTGACCGTTGCCGCACAGCGCCTGAACCTAGATCACTCGACCCTGAGCCGGCGCCTGGCGAGCCTGGAAGAGGCGCTGGGGGTCAAGCTGTTTGATCGCCGTGCGACGGGGTACACCCTGACTCAGGAGGGTGAGGCGCTGATGTCTGAGGCTGAATCGATCGAGAGCATCAGCCTGCGCTTGCAGACGCGGCTGCAGGACGCCCAGCACAGCGTGTCCGGAACCCTGCGCATTGGCACCCCGGAAGGTTTCGGCACCTGGTTTCTGGCCGAACGGCTGCCACGGCTGATCGCCGACCACCCGTTGCTGGAGATCGAACTGGTGGCCAATCCCCGCAATTTCAGCCTGTCCAAGCGTGAGGCCGACCTGTCCATTGCGATGTCCCGACCGGATCACGGGCGGGTTCACGCCCGCAAGCTGGTGGACTACGAACTGGGGATCTACGCCTCGCAGCACTACCTGGCGCAACACGGCAGCCCTGACTCAGTGACACAGCTGGCGCAGCACAAGTGGGTGGGCTATGTAGAAGACCTGATGTGGACGCCGGAGCTGAACTACTTTCATGGGCAGCTACCCAGCGTGCACCCGCAAGTGCGCATCTCCAACGTGATCTCCCAGCTGGCGGCGGTGCGCAGTGGAGTCGGACTGGGGATCCTGCCGTGCTTCATGGCCCGCAACGAAGCCGGGCTGCGCCATGTGCTGCCCAGTCAGAAAATTCACCGTACCTACTGGATCATCACCCACGCCGACACCAACGAACTGGCGCGCGTGAAGGTCATGCAGCGTTTCCTGGAGAAAGAGGTGGCGCGCGACCCGTGGTTCTGGAAGATCTGAAAACCCTCGGATTCTGTAGCAGCACGGCTTGCCGACGGCGTCCATGGAATCGCGGCGGTCGGCAAGCCGGACTGCTACAGGGGTTGCGTTTTGGCCTGTGGGCTTGGTGTCAGGCCTCAGCCTGCGCAAAATCGAACAACACCTGCGGCGCTTCGATCAACATCGAGCGCATGAGCTGCGCCGAGCAGTCCAGCGCCTGCAATTGCTCGACGACAGTGGCGTAACTGACGCGTTTTTCGTGCTGGGTGTGCGGCCAGTCGCTGCCCCAGACCAGACGTTGCGCGCCAAAGCTCTGCACCAGTAACGGCAACGCGGCGCGGGCGAAATCGAGGTTTTCCGGTGCGTTGCCTTCCAGTCGATAAATGCCCGAGACTTTCAGCCATAGCTGACCGCTCAGGGCCAGCTCCAGCATGTCGCGAAAACCTGGCTGATCGAGGCCCAGTCGTGCATCCGGACGGCCGAAATGATCGATCACCAGCTTCACGCCAAACGGCATCAAACCTCGTACCAGAGCGGGAATGTCCGCAACCTGTCGATGCAGTTCGACATGCCAGTCCAGCTCGGCGATGTGGCCGAACAACACGGCCCATTGCGGTTCGGAAAAATCCGGCAGCGCCTTGCCCATGAGGTTCAGGCGAATGCCGACCACGCCCAGACGATCCATTTCGGCCAGCTGCGCACGGCTGATGTCGCGCTCGACCACGACCACCCCGCGCAGCCGTTCGGGCGCCTGTTTCAGCGCATCCAACAGGTAGCTGTTATCGCTGCCCAGAAAGCTCGGCTGCACCAGGACCCCATGGCTCAGACCATGGCGCTGCAAGTTGTCCTGGTAGATCGCCAGCGTCGCGTCGTAGTCGGGTGAATAGCGTCTTGCCGATGTCAGATCCAGCTCCCTGCTGAATACGTGTGCGTGGCCGTCGATGCCAAGAATCGACGTAGGGAAGGTATCGGACATGGATCTCATCTATCAAAGAAAGCGCGGTGCCTGGTGACTGAAAACCAGGCCACCGCGCAGAAGGAATATCAGGCACTGGCGGTCTGGTTGTGGCCGCCCGCTCCTTGGTCGGCAGCGCTGGCTTCCAGGCTGCGGCCGCGGGTTTCCGGCAGGCACAGGGCGGCGATCACGGCCACACCGTAGGCGATACCGGCATCGATGCCGATCGCCGAGCCCAGCGACATCGACTCGCTCATGTGACCCACCAGGAACGGGAACACCGAGGACAGTACGCGCCCGAAGTTGTAGCAAAAACCCACCCCTGCCCCGCGCACGTCGGCCGGGTACAACTCGTTGAACAGCGCACCGAGACTGGCCGGAATGCCGGCAGCGAAGAAGCCCAGCGGGAAGCCCAGGAACAGCATCTGAGTGTTGGTCAGTGGCAGGAACACGTAGCACTGCACGGTGATCACACAGCAAAGGGCGAACAGCACGATGTTCATCCGCCGACCGATACGGTCGATCAAAAAACCACTGGCCACGCAGCCGCACCAGAAGGCGACGATGATCACCGCCAGGTAGCCGCCGGAGTTGAGCACCGAGAGGTTGCGCTCGGTCTTCAGGAAGGTCGGCAGCCAGGTCATCACCGCGTGATAACCGCCGTGAGCGCCCAGGCCCAGCAGCCCGCCGAGCAGGGTCACGCGGATCAGTTCGGGGCGGAAAATACCGGCCAGGGATTTGAAGAAGCTCTGTGGGATCGCGTTGTCTTTCTGCAGGCGCTGGAAGCTGTCCGGCTCCTCGACGTTACGGCGCACCCAGATGATCAGGAACGATGGCAGCAGACCCACCAGGAACATCACGCGCCAGGCCATGTCCTGCGGCACGAACGAATAGATCAGCGCAAAGACGCCCACCGCCAGGCCCCAGCCCACGGCCCAGGCGCTCTGCACAGTGCCCATGACCTTGCCGCGGAATTTCGGGTTGATGGTTTCGGCCATCAGCACCGCGCCTGCGGCCCACTCGCCACCGATGCCGAAGCCTTGCAAGGCCTTGACGATCAACAGCGAGCTGAAGCCGGTGACGAAGGCCGAAATGAAGGTAAACACCGAGAACCAGAGGATCATCCATTGCAGGGTGCGCACGCGACCATAGCGGTCCGACAGCGTGCCGCCGACCCAGCCGCCGAGGGCGGAAGTGATCAGGGTCACGCCGCTGATCAGGCCTGCGTCGCCCTTGCTCAGGGCGAATGCGGCAATCAGCGCCGGAATGGCCAGACCGAACATCTGGACTTCAAGGGCGTCCAGCGACCATCCGCCGAAACAGGCCCAGAACGTCTTGCGCTCCCGAGGAGTGACTTGGCGATACCAGTTGAACATGGTTCTTGTCCTTATGCAGGTGAAGCGGCAGTTATTGTTGAGCCCGTTCTCGATGACAGGCCTGGCGCAAAACTTTCCTGTAGCAGTACGGCCGGGCGGCGTTCCGCTTGCCGGCGTTCGATCTCAGGACCGCTAGCGCCGGCACGCCGCACTGCTACAAAACATGGGGGAGCTTTCGACCTAGCGGATGTCGACGCTGTAACGGAAGTGGCTGGCGTGCCCGCGCGAGCGACGCCATTCCAGGGGCTGGCCGGCGTAGTTGCGGGCCAGGCGCTCGATCACCACCACCGGGCTGTTGGCCGGCACCTGCAGCAGGCGCGCGTGCACCTCGCTGATGGCTTCGGCGGTCAGGGTTTCTTCGGCGTAGGCGACGACCTGGCCGCACAGCTCTTCGTAGATCGGATACAGCAGCGGGCCATGTCTGCCCAGATCGGTTTCCAGCAGGGTCTGGAACTGCACTTGCGGCAGCCAGATTTCTTCGGCCAGCACCGGTTGGGCGTCCAGTAGACGCAGGCGAATCATGCGAATCACCGGGGCATCCAGCGGTAGCCCCAATGCCTGGGACACCGCAGAGGGCGCGGTCACCGGTTCAATGGACAGAATCCGGCTTTCGGGCACCTGACGCTCGCCCGAGACACTCTGGAAACGGAAGAAACGGAACAGCGAGGACTGGAACTGCGGACGACGGATGAACGTGCCCCGCCCTTGCTGACGTTCCAGAATGTTTTCGCTGACCAGCATGTCAATGGCCTTGCGCACCGTGCCGGTGGACAGGCAGTACTCGCTGGACAAGGCGGCTTCGGTAGGAATCGCCTCACCCGGACGCCATCGGTTGTTGGCGATCTGTTCGGCCAGTTGATCACGCAGACGTTGATAGAGCGGCAGGCGGACATCACTCGATAGGCTATTCATGGCGGCGCTTCGCTGTTGTATTTATGTAGTCATCTATATGAATCTGAGCGAAGTATTGTCTCGTTACATTTAATCGTCAAGGCCAGGCAGTGATGCCGTCGGATGAGCGGCGTGATGATTGCGCCTCTGTAGGAGTGAGCTTGCTCGCGATGGCGGTCTTTCTCTAACGACGATGGCAACTGATACAACGCCATCGCGAGCAGGCTCGCTCCTACACGGGGTTCGGCACGCGATTAATGCACTGCAGCCTTGTGCGCAGACGCAACGCCGACAATATGCTCCACCACATACTGTGCATCCTGTGCCACGCCCGAGAACCGCCCTGAACCCCAGGTGTACAACCAGGGCAAGCCAAGGAAATACAGGCCTGCCTGAGCGGTCACGCCACGCTCATGCCCCGGATGCCCACGGCCGTTGAATACGGGTGCCTCGACCCAGGTGAAGTCTGGGGTAAAACCGATGCACCAGATGATGCTGGTGATGCCCTGCTCCAGCAGATTCAGCTCACCGCGCTCTTGCCCCGGCGTCCACAGCGGCTCATAAGGCTCGCCAGCCGGCGCTTCGATGCCGTGCTCGGCGATGTATTTGTCGATGGAGCCGTTGATGCGGTTGTACACCGCATCGGCGCTGTCGAGGCTGGCGCCCAGATTGCCGGAGAACTGCAGCACCTCACCTTGCAAGCCTTCCAGGCGTCCGAACAGCTCCATGCCTTCAAGGGCGAATTTGCGCAGATCGATGTCACGCCCGCCATCGCGTCCGGTGACGTAATGGTTGGTGTTGTCGCGCACCCCTTCACGCAGCGGGTGAGTGTCGACCCCAATGCGGTAGTAACCCATTTCAGCCAGCCACTCGACCACGTCCTTGCCGCGATAAAAACGCGCGCAACGCGGTGCATCGCCAACCGCCAGGTACACCTTGCGCCCGGCCAGGTGCAGGTCTTCAGCGATCTGCGCGCCGGACTGGCCGGAGCCGACCACCAGTACGTGACCCTCGGGCAAGGCCTGCGGATTGCGGTATTGCTCGGAATGAATCTGCATGATGCCAGCGGGCAGACGCTCGGCCAGGCGCGGAATGATCGGCGTGTGATAACCGCCCGAGGCGCAGATCACCTGGTCGGCGCTGAACTCACCCTGGCAGGTGTGTACATCGAACCCGCCTGCCGCGCGCGGCACCACGCGTTTGACCGCGACGCCCTCACGTACCGGCGCATTGACCGCTTTGACGAACCCGGCGAGGTAGTCGTTGATCTCATCCTTCTTCATGAAACCATGCGCATCCTTGCCGCCGTGCTCTTCGCTGTAGCGATACCCCGGCAGCGCGCATTGCCAGTTCGGCGTGACCAGGCTGAAGGCGTCCCAGCGTTGCCGGCGCCAGGTGTGGGTCAGGCTGTGCTTCTCCAGCAGCAGGTGATCGATGCCCTGTTGCTGCAGGTAGTAACTGGCCGACAACCCGGCCTGCCCGCCGCCGACGACGATCACGCTGTGGTGAGGGGGCTTGATGGAAGTGAGTGAACCAGGCATGTGTGGTCTCCGCAGGTGCGTTTAGGGCTTGGAATGAATATCTGGAGGAGTGGGCTTGCTCGCGATGACCTCGTGCCGGCCGACACCGTCATCACACCTGGAGCGCAATCGCGAGCAAGCTCACGGCTACAAGGGCACGATTGGCTCGTGGATCAAAACGAACTCCACCCGGCCCCGGTCACCCGGCCGCCGCCTTCGGTGCGCATGCTCAGGACCTCCACCTGCCCGTCCGCAAGAACAGAGGCCTGGCCCTTGAGCATGCTGAGGGTGTCCATGGCCGAGCTGCAGTAGAAGCCCTTGACCTGCCTGACCCGCTCGGATGCGTTGTTCAGGCCGCCTTCGATGCGCTGCAGAAAATCCGCCAGCGGATAGCTCGCACCTTCCTGCAAATGCTCGTAGATCACAGTCGAGGGCGAATAACCGGCGGCCTCTTTGCCGTTGGGCCAGCGGATCTTGAAATTGACGGCGGGCATGTCAGTGCTCCTTGTGTGCAGACAACGGGGAAAGATCGAGATGGGAGTAACCGAAGCCGGTGAACGGCTGTTCCTTGAGGTTCCAGAAGGTGTGGCGTTGAAGGCCGTGCTGAACGCTGAGTTCGGCGCTGTCGGTGACCTGGCCAATGCGTTCACAGCGCACCCCCTCGAAGGCGAAAGCCGCCTGCACGTTGGTCCAGTCGGCCTCCTCCAGGGTCATCAGAAAGCCGTAGCTGGGGAACACTTGCAGCCAGCGCGTCAGATCGGAATCGTCCCAGACGTCGACTGGACGCGGCATTTGCTGCAAGTCGATCTCGGCGCCACAGCCGGTGGTTTCCAGCAGCATCAACAGACTGCCCAGCACCCCGGCATTGCTGATGTCCTTGGCGGCGTGCAGCAGTTGGGCTTCGGCCAGGCGCGGCAGGACTTCAAGCTTGCTGCGCAGACGCCCGGCGGGCACGCCTTCGAACGCTTTCCAGTAGGTGCTGTCGGCATGCCAGCCACCTTCCAGATCCACCGCCATGGCGATCACCTGGCCGGGTCTGACATGCAGGGTCGACAGCAGCTTGCTGGCGATGCCGGTGATCGCCACCGCCAACGCAGTCGGGTTGTGCTCGGCAAGGCTGGTGTGACCGCCCGCCAGCATCAAGCCATAGGCGTGGCAGGCGGCGACAATGCCGGCGAGGATTTCCTGCGCCGCAGCGTCGTCGTGATGCCAGTAGGCGTTGACCACCGCCGTTGCGCGGCCGCCCATGGCGGTAATGTCGCTGACGTTGGCCATCACCGCCGACCAACCGGCGAACCACGGCGCGGCATTGACGAAACCGGGCAACATGCCTTCGATCGCCAGCAGCTGGAAGTGATCGCCGCAGGCAATGGCTGCCGTGTCGTCGCCGGGTAACGCATAGAGTTCGGCACGCGTCAGCGGCCTGGCGGCCCCGCCGAGCGCTCGCGCCGGTTGCTGGATCGCCTGCTTGGAGCGCATCGCCGGTGTGTTGCGCAGCACGTTGAGCAGCGTCGGCAAATCCACTGAATCATTCATGGCGAGCCACCTTGAGCGCACGCAGCGAGACTTGTCGCGGCATCAACGGGTAACTCGCCAGGTCCGCCTGCATCAGGCAATGGGGCTGACCGAGCAGCTGCAGATGCTGGAGGGTCTGCCATTGCAGGCCGTGGAAATACCCCTCGTTGGGCGCCTGCACCGTGGCATGAAACGTGTGGCAGCCCAGATCCCTGGCCCGTGACACCGCCTCGTTGACCAGCGCCTTGCCGATCATGCTGTGCCGACGATAGGCCTGGGCCACGCACAAGCGGCCGCCAAACCACAGGCCCGGCTCGGGTTGATAAATGCGCACGGCACCCACCACCTGATCGGCCATGCCGCAACTGCCGGCCAGCGCAACGATGGCGATAGCCTGGAAGTCATGGCTGTCCTTGTCCTGAGGCAGCAGGTGTTGCTCATCGGAAAACACCGCGCGACGCAAGGCGAAGTAAGCCTGTTTCTCCCAGTTTTCCGTGGCCGGCTTGACCACCAGTTCACCGGCACGAAAGGGTTCGAAGGTGCTGTCGACGAGGGCAAAGGCCAGGTTGTGCATGATCGGTCTCCCATGTGGCGCAAGGTCGTGTCGCGGTTATTCGTGGTTTTTCAGCGCAGAGCAGGCGCCGCACTTGGCGCAGCCGGCGTTGATGTTTTCCGAATGCAGCCCGTGACGACGCAGGCTGGCGCCGATCTGCGGATACAAGCGGGCCATCATCGCGCTGTCGGGTTTGGGGTGATGGGCCAGCGGTGTGCCGTCGATGGGCACGAACGGCACCACGAACGGGTACACGCCCATGGCACTCAGGCGCTCGCTCATGTCGGTGATCGCGCGTTCACTGTCGCCAAGGCCGGCCAGGATGTAGGTGCTGACCTGACCACGCCCGAAGACCTTCACCGCCGCCTCGAAGGCTTCGAAATAGCGCCTCAACGGCACCTCGGCCTTACCGGGCATGATCCGCTGACGCACCTGTTCGGTGACCGCTTCCAGGTGCATGCCCAGCGACACCACGCCGCTGTCGGCCAGACGCTGGAACCAGCGATCGTCATCCGGCGGCTCGCACTGCGCCTGAATCGGCAAATCCACCGCGGCAGTCACGGCGGCGGCCGATTCACACAGAATCGCTGCGCCGCGATCCGAGGTCTGCGGGGTGCCGGTGGTCATCACCATGTGCTTGACGCCGTCCAGTTCCACTGCAGCCTTGGCCACCTCGGCCAACTGCTGCGGACGTTTGCGGGCGATGGTCTTGCCCGCCGCCAGCGACTGGCCGATGGCGCAGAACTGGCAGGAGGTGGCGCGATCGTTGAAGCGAATGCAGTGCTGCAACACGGTGGTGGCCAGCACGTCGGCGCTGTGCAGGGTGGCGATCTTCCAGTAGGGAATACCCTCGGCGGTGCTGAGGCTGTAAAAGTTCGGCACGCCCGGCATCTTCACCTGACCGACCTGCAGCCCTTCACGGAAGATCAGCGCCTGGCTGCCATCGGCAGTGGGCTGCGCCTGATACGGCGAGTTCTGCGAGGCCTGATTGAGGATCGGCACCATCATGGTTCGGCCGCCGAAGGTCAGCGCCTTGTGGTCCGAAGGCCCGGCACCGCCCTGGCGCGACAGGCCATTTTGCGCAGCCGGCCAGCGCACGCCGTGGCATTGCAATTCGGCCAGCAGTTCATGGGTTTGCATGGTCGATGTCCTCGCCAGTGGTGCTCATGTGAGGGACGGCCAGGTGATGCGCGGCGCGCTCGTGGACCTTGGCCGTCGGGGTACGGTCAATCAGCAGGCTGAGCAACTCGGGGCGGCTGTAGTGCCCGACTGAATCCATCATGCGTTTGCGCTTGTCGATCAACTTCAGATCCAGATCTGCGATCACCCAGCCCTCGCCCTGGCGCAGCGGCTCGCCGAGCAACTTGCCCTCGGGCGAGACGATCGCCGTGAAGCAACCGCCGGAAATCGGCCCCAGGGCGCAGCCGGTGTCGTGCATGATCTGGCCCTGCTGATCGGCATCCAGCCAGGCCGTCGCGTTGACCACGAAGCAGCCGGATTCCAGGGCGTGATGGCGGATGGTGACTTCGATCTGTTCGGCGAAGATGTCGCCCACCAGTGAACCGGGGAACATCGCCACGTGGATCTGCTCGCCGTCCGCCATCAGGGCGTAGCGGGCCAGCGGGTTGTAATGCTCCCAGCAGGCCAGCGAGCCGATGCGGCCCACGGCGCTGTCGACGGCGCGCAGGCCGGAACCGTCGCCCTGCCCCCAGACCATGCGCTCGTGGTAGGTCGGGGTGATCTTGCGCCGGTGCTGGATCAGCGTGCCATCGGCGTCGAACAACAATTGGGCGTTGTAGATCGTGCCGCCTTCGCGCTCATTGACGCCGATGGAGGCGACGATGCCCGCTTCACGGCAGGCCTCGCCGATCTGCCGGGTTACCTCGGAGGGCACGGTGACCGATTGTTCCAGTAGTTGCAGGTGTTCCTTGCCCATCGCGAAGGGCGGCTGGACGAACGAAAAATAGGGGTAGTACGGCACCACGGTTTCCGGGAAAACCGCAAACTGCACACCCTCGCGACCCAGCGCAAGCAGCGTGTCGCACAGCTTGGCGACAGTGCCCTGGCGGGAGTACAGCACGGGGCTGAACTGAACGGCGGCGGCGCGGATGGTGGTCATGGGCTGGTCCTGATCGTTCGGATAAAGCATTGGGTGCTGACGTCGAGCGGTCCCACGGTCGCCGTGGGATGCCGTCGCAAGCGCTCTGCGCCGGTTCGGCAGACGCGGAGCGTCTCGGGATGCATTCCCACGCAGAGCGTGGGAACGATCATTGCGTCAATGCGGTGCTGACCGCCGGATCAGGCCGTCCAGGTATCGATGATCATCGCGCCCTCACGGCGCATCAGCAGGCGCAGGTCCATCACGTCCAGCGGGTTGATCGGGCGGATACCTTCGATCAGGGCTTTTTCGGTCTGGCCGTACAGCGCCTGCAGAGCAAAGCGGCAGGCGTAGACTTCGCCGCCTTCGGCCATGAACGCTTTAATCTGGTTGTTCACAGCCAGGTGACCGGGAAACGCTTCGGCGCCCAGGGTCGGAAAACCACGCTGTACCCCCAACTGCACGCCCGGCCCGTACAGCAGCACCTTGGTTTCGAAACCCTTGCGCAGCAGACGCTTGGCCTGAAGCATGTTGACCAGGCCGATCGACCCCTCGAACGCGATGGTGTGGAAGGTCAGCAGGGCTTTTTCGCCAGGCTCGGCTTTGACGTCCTCGAAGACCTTCTCTTCGTAATTGACCAGGAAGTCGCCGTCTTGATAGTGGTTGATCTCTACGCTTGGCATGTCGTCGCTCCGTTCGTTCAGGTGTTGGCGGTGTTCTGGATCGTTCACCGGGTGACACAAGAGGTAGAGCGAACGCCGTGCCAGAAAATAAAAACCGTTTTGATAGCGGCTTAACTGCTTGATATCACGCAAGATCGCTATCTGATCCGCTTTTTAACCAACATTCTGATGCTTTCGGGAAACCACGTATTCCCGTAGAAATACGAATATTCGTAGCGGCACATCACGAGATTTCGTAAATCATGAACGAGCCAGACTCGCTGATCGGCTGGGCCGACCTTGCCTACTCCTCGCGGCATATGGTGTTCGAGCACTGCGCCGAAGCGATTGCCTTGCTCGACCCGTATAGCGACCACTTCGGCGACCTCAACATCGCTACCTGCAAGCTGCTCGGCTATCCGCGTCAGGACCTGCTGGAGCTGCCGGTGAGCAAACTGTTCGGCCACCAGTTGGCAGACCTGATCGTGTTCACCCAGGCGGTGATGGATAAAGGCCGGGGCTGGACCGACGATTTGAGCTGCAACATCAGGACCGGCGAGCGCATCGAGCTGGAAATCTCCGCCACGCTGTTGCAGATCAAAGGCCGTGCCCAGCTGATTCTGGTAATGCGTGAAGCCAGCCAGCAGAAGTACCAGCAGGATCAGGCGCACACCGAGCGCACCATGCGCGGCGGGCTGATCGAATGGCGCAACATCCTCAACCTGTTTCAAGAGTCGGAGCGCGACAACCAGTTACTGCTCAGCTCCGTCGGCGACGGCATCTACGCCATCGACAGCGAGGGCCTGGCGACCTTCGTCAACCCGGCTGGCGCGCGCATGCTGGGCTGGGAAGTCAAGGACATGATCGGCAAGAACATCCACCGCATTCATCACCACAGCCATGAAGACGGCAGCCACTATCCGGTGGAGCAATGCCCGATCTACAAGGCCGTGCATGACGGCGTGGTGCATGAAGGCCGCCAGGAGGTGTTCTGGCGTCGCGATGGCAGTTTCTTCCCGGTTGAATTCACCAGTACGCCGGTGATTTCCGATGGGCGCATCGCCGGGGCGGTGGTGGTGTTTCGCGACATCACTGAACGGCGCAGCACCGAGACCCAACTGCAGACCGCGCTGGAGCAATTGAAGGTCCTCAAGCAGCGCCTGGAAGACCAGAACGCTTACCTGCAGGAAGAAATCCACATCGAACACAACTTCCGCGAGATCGTCGGCCAGAGCGCGCCGATTCTGAAGATCATCAAACAGATCGACGTGGTCGCGCCCACCGACGCCAGTGTCTTGATCAATGGCGAGTCGGGGACGGGCAAGGAACTGATCGCCCGCGCCATTCACCAGGCCAGCCGACGCAGCGCCCATCCGCTGATTCGGGTCAACTGCGCGGCGATTCCCACCGAATTGTTCGAGAGCGAATTTTTCGGCCACATCCGCGGCGCGTTTACCGGGGCGGTACGTGATCGCGTCGGCCGCTTCGAACTGGCCGATGGCGGCACCTTGTTTCTCGACGAGATCGGCGAAATCCCCCTGGAGCTGCAGAGCAAACTGCTGCGGGTGTTGCAGGAGGGCCAGTTCGAACGGGTCGGTGAAGAGCGCACGCGCAAGGTCGATGTGCGCATCATCGCCGCCACCAATCGCGACCTGCGCCAGGAGGTCGGGGCCAAACGCTTTCGGGAAGACCTGTACTTTCGCCTCAACGTCTTCCCCATCCAGTCCCCTGCCCTGCGTGATCGGCCGGTCGACATCGCGCCGCTGGCCGCGCACTTTCTCAAGCAGGTCGGCAAACGCCTGAACATGCCCGGCCGACGCCTGCGCAACAGTGACATCGAGCGGCTGCAGCACTACTCATGGCCGGGCAATATCCGCGAACTGCAGAACGTCATCGAGCGGGCGCTGATCACCTCCACTGGCGCCGACCTGAATCTCGACCTGCCGGAGGAGCCCAAGCCCCAGGACGCCACGAACAACAGCGCACTGCCCAGCGATAGTTTCCTGACCGAAACCCAGATGCGCGACCTGGAACGCAACAACATGCACGCCGCGTTGAAAGCGGCCAATGGCAAATTGTTCGGCAAAGGCGGCGCTGCGCAACTGTTGGGGGTCAAGCCCACGACCCTGGCTTCGCGATTGAAGCGCCTGGACATCGAACTGAATTGAGCGGTTCTTTATTGAAACCTGCCGGGGTCATGCAGATGCTTCGGGTTATTCACTGCTAAATCTATGGGGGT
>NZ_JBJDOA010000003.1:236250-517295 GCF_044900785.1 Pseudomonas sp. NPDC087358 | reverse complement strand
GTCATGCAGATGCTTTTGATTCTGCCCGCAGGGCGTAGGAGCAAGCTTGCTCGCGATCTGCCGCGCAGCGGCAGCCAGGCCATTCACCTGCGCCGCATCAGGAATACTCTGCTCACCAAATTGACTACCGCTTCGCGGCAGATCGTCGACAAGTCGGACTCCCACGGGCTACGCCCAGAAGCGATGGGTTATTCACTATGAATCTGCCGGGGTCATGCACGCGCTTTGGGTTGTTCACGGCTGAATCTGCCGGGGTCATGCACATGCTTTGGGTTATTCACTGCAAAATCTATGGGGGTCATGCAGATGCTTTTGATTCTGCCCGCAGGGCGTAGGAGCAAGCTTGCTCGCGATCTGCCGCGCAGCGGCAGCCAGGCCATTCACCTGCGCCGCCTCAGGGATACTCTGCTCAACGAATTGACTACCGCTTCGCGGCAGATCGTCGACAAGTCGCACTCCCACGGGCTACGCCCAGAAGCGATGGGTATTCACTGCTAAACCTGCCAGGGTCATGCACGCGCTTTGGGTTATTCACTGCTGAATCTGCCGGGGTCATCCCTGACAGGGGTCGCGATCAACCTCGCGGTCGGGTTGAAGGCAACGGCGGTTGCGGTTTCACCCCGGAGGAATCGTCGCCAGCATGCCGATGCCGATGGTGATGGCCAGGAAGCCCAGCAGGAAAATCGTCATCTTGGCCATGAGGCCTCCTCTCAACGACAGGTTGGCGGTGCAGATCAATGCACCTCGCACTCGCACTCTGACCAGCCTGGGTTGAAGGCTGGGACTGCGGAGCATTGTGCGGCCGTGGGCTGTTCCAATACAGCGCCAGGTTTGGCTAAAAAATACGGATCAGATGGGTCAGACGCGCTCGCACCCTTGCGCTTGAGCGCAGCGCGGCACCGGGGAGCGACGGCTCGACTGGGGAAACAGAACGCCTCCATTCGGAGGCGTTTTGTTGTACAGCGACAAAAAGCTGGCTTAGCTTGCAGCGACGTCGAATCTGTCCAGGTTCATGACTTTGGTCCAGGCGGCGACGAAGTCCTTGACGAATTTCTCGTGCGCGTCCGCGCTGCCATAGACCTCGGTCAACGCCCGAAGCTGGGCGTGGGAGCCGAACACCAGATCGACCCGGGTGCCCGTCCACTTGACCTCGCCGGTCTTGCGATCGCGCGCTTCAAAGGTGTCGTTGGCCGCCGAAGCGGCTTTCCATTCCACGCTCATGTCCAGCAGGTTCTTGAAGAAGTCGTTGGTCAACGCTTCGGGGCGCTGGGTGAAAACCCCGTGCCTGCTCTGTCCGACGTTGGTGTTCAAGACCCGCATGCCGCCCAGCAGCACCGTCATTTCGGGGGCAGTCAGGGTCAGCAGTTGCGCCTTGTCGATCAGCAGTTTCTCGGCCGAGACCTTGTATTGGCCCTTGAGGTAATTACGGAAACCGTCGGCGATTGGCTCCAGAAAGCCAAACGATTCGACGTCGGTCTGCTCCTGCGATGCATCCGCTCGCCCCGGCGTGAACGGCACGCTCAGGCTCTGGCCGGCATTTCTTGCCGCCTGTTCGACGCCTGCGTTGCCGGCGAGGACGATCAGGTCGGCCAGCGAAATCTTCTTGCCGCCGGTCTGACCGCCGTTGAACTGCCCCTGAATGCTCTCCAAGGTCTGCAGCACACTGCCCAGTTGTTGAGGCTGATTGGCAGCCCAGTCCTTCTGTGGAGCAAGCCGCAGCCGCCCGCCGTTGGCGCCGCCGCGCTTGTCAGAACCGCGGAAGGTGGAAGCCGCCGCCCATGCCGTGGAGACCAGTTGCGAGACGGACAGACCCGACTCGAGAATCTTGCCCTTGAGCGCCGCCAGGTCGCTGTCATCGACCAGCTGATGATCGACATCGGGCAGCGGGTCTTGCCAAAGCAGTTCTTCACCTGGCATTTCCGGCCCCAGATAACGCGCCAGCGGGCCCATGTCGCGGTGAGTCAGCTTGAACCAGGCCCGGGCGAAGGCGTCAGTCAACTGCTCGGGGTTGGCCAGAAAGCGTCTGGAAATCTGCTCGTAGGCCGGGTCGAAGCGCAGCGCCAGGTCGGAGGTCAGCATGCGCGGCTCCTGTCGTCTGGCCGCATCATGGGCGTGCGGAATCTTGCCTGCACCCTCGCCGTTTTTCGGCTTCCATTGATTGGCGCCGGCCGGGCTCTTGCTCAGTTCCCAGTCGAAGCCGAACAGGTTTTCCAGGTATTCGTTGCTCCATTGGGTGGGCGTCGAAGTCCAGGTCACCTCCAGACCGCTGGTGATGGTATCGCCGCCCTTGCCGGTGCCGAATCTGTTGCGCCAGCCAAGACCCTGCTCCTCCAGGCCCGCCGCTTCCGGTTCCGGCCCGACGTTGTCGGCAGGGCCTGCGCCGTGGGTCTTGCCGAAGGCGTGTCCACCGGCGATCAGCGCCACGGTCTCCTCATCGTTCATGGCCATGCGGCCAAAGGTTTCACGGATATCCCTGGCCGAGGCGGCAGGATCGGGGTTGCCTTCAGGGCCTTCCGGATTGACGTAGATCAGCCCCATCTGCACCGCTGCCAGGGGGTTTTCCAGATTGCGCTCGCCGCCTTCGGTACGGCTGTGCTCTTCGCCGTGTTTGGCCGGCTCAGCCACCAGATCGCCTTGGCCCGGCTGCTCCATGTCCTTGTGCGCACCGTAGCGTTCCTCGCCACCGAGCCAGGTGGTTTCCGCGCCCCAGTAAATATCTTCGTCAGGCTCCCAGACGTCCGCACGCCCGCCGGAAAAACCGAAGGTCTTGAAGCCCATGGACTCCAGTGCGACGTTGCCGGTGAGGACGATCAGATCGGCCCAGGAAATCTTGCGCCCGTACTTCTGCTTGACCGGCCAGATCAGCCGCCGGGCCTTGTCCAGGCTGACGTTGTCGGGCCAGCTGTTGAGTGGCGCGAAGCGTTGCTGCCCTGCACCTGCACCACCACGCCCGTCAGCGGTTCGATAGGTCCCGGCACTGTGCCAGGCCATGCGCACGAAAAACGGCCCGTAATGGCCGAAGTCCGCCGGCCACCAGTCCTGGGACCGGGTCATCACGTCCAGCAGGTCCTTCTTCACCGCTTCAAAGTCCAGGCTCTTGAACTCCTTGGCGTAGTCGAAGCCTTCGTCCATCGGATCGGACAGCGTCGAATGCTGATGGAGGATTTTCAGGTTCAGTTGGTTCGGCCACCAGTCGCGGTTCGTCGTGCCGCCGCCAGCAGCGTGGTTGAACGGGCATTTCGATTCAGTTGACATGCTTGATCTACCTTTGGTCGTGTACATCCGGCCGTTCCGCCGCGTGGCGCGGCAGACAGCAATGAGTAAACTCAGGAGCGCAGGGTGCGGGACTTGCCGCATGATCGAAGCGATCACACCGGCGGGATGAAACTCTGGGTATCGGCAGTCGAACGGCCGGCCCCGGAGTCCACGGCGGGCACTGTGAGCTTGAGCTCATTCTTATTTCCTTGTCAGGTTGCAACTGCACGGCCTTGGCCGACGCCAGATCAAGACTAGTCGGCTTCGGCCAGAGGTCTAATAGTCAGAGCATTGCCTGGCGATAGAGTCACTCTGTCAGCCGGACGCAGGCCAGGCGCGCCGCCAGCCGACACGCCGCTGTCACGCTGTGCATCGCTCGGCTCTGCTAACCTGCCTGACCCGAACAGCCACCGGACTGTCCCGCAATGCTTAATATTCGCGTCATGACGATGGACGATTACGACGCAGTCCTCGCACTCATGAGCAAGACCCCTGGTATCTCCTTGCGCGACGCCGATTCGCGCCAGGCCACTGCTCGATACCTGGAGCGCAATCCCGACATGAGTTTCGTCGCCGAGTCTGGCTCGGGCCTCTGCGCCTGCGTGATGTGCGGGCACGATGGCCGTCGAGGCTATCTGCAGCATCTGCTGGTATCGCCTGAGTTCCGGCGGCAAGGCATCGCCAGGGCACTGGTCATGCGCTGCCTGTCGAAGCTGGAGGCACTGGGCATCCACAAATGCCACCTCGATGTGCTGAAAACCAACGACGCCGCCGCGCGCTATTGGCAACGCCAGGGCTGGCAACTGCGCGAGGATATCGATCGCTACTCATTTACCCGGCCGGGTAACGCCAACGCCTGAGCGACCTGCTGGTCAACGTCTGAAGGTTCAAGCGTCGCAGTTTCAGACTTTTGCGCAGACCTGAGCCGCGGTTTCGACCAGCAACTGACGGAACCATTGATGCGCCGGGTCGTTGCGATAGCGCACGTGCCAGGCGATGTCGACCGGGAAGGTGCCAAGATCGACCGGTGACGCCAGCACCTTGAGCCGCGGATCCCTGGCGATCTGATCGCAGATCAGCCGCGGCAGCGTGGCGCAGTAATCGGTGACCGCGATGATTTCCGGCACCGCCAGAAAATGCGTCACGGAAATCGCCAGTTCGCGTCGCAATCCTTGCCGTTCGAGGGACTGGAACAGCCCCACTCTGAGGCGACCCGGGGGCAGGACGTTAACGTGGCGCAGCTGTTCGTACTGCTCACGGGAAATGCTGTCGGCGATATCCGGATGGTCGATGCGCACCACGCAGGCGAGCCCATCGTCCATCAGATGCCCAACGATCAGGTTGTCGGGCGGATCGACCATGCGCCCCAGGGCCATGTCGGTCGCGCCCGAGCTCACCCCGGTCTCAGCCACGTCGGTGCCGAACGGGGTCAGCGACACTTTTATGCCCGGAGCCAGTTGCCCGAGGCGGGCAATGACACTGGGCATGAGCACGATTTCGACGTAGCTGTTGGGGGCGATGGTGAACTGTCGGGTCGAGGTCGCCGGATCGAAATGTTGCTGCCCAAGGATGACTTCATCCAGTCGGGCCAGGGTCTGGGCGATGACCGGGGCGATTTCCTCGGCCAGTTGTGTGGGTTTGATGCCGTAGCGCTCACGGATGAACAGCGGATCCTGCAGCGTGTCGCGCAAGCGGTTGAGCGCATTCGACAGCGCTGGCTGCGTGATGCCCAGGCGCACGGCGGCACGCGTGACACTGCGCTCCTCCATCAGGGCGATGAAGACCGGCAGCAGATTGAGGTCGTATCGCATACTTATAACGCTCTGTGAATATCTGCAATCAGACAAATAAATTTCTTGAATATCTGGGCGTGGCGCAAAGTTAGCCCATCCACAGGGATTCACCAAGTCCCTTGCCGCATCAGCCCCTACCTGAGGAATTTGTCATGAGCATCAAGCACGTCCTGTTCATCCTGACCAATGCCGCGCAAATCGGCCCGAACCAGCGTCCTACCGGGTATTTCTTTCCCGAGGTGGCTCACCCTTACGATGTGTTCGCCCAGGCCGGGGTGGCGGTCGAATACGCTTCGCTGCTCGGTGGTACGCCACCGGAAGACGGCTACGACGAAAGCGATCCTGCGCAACTGGCGTTCCGCAACAGCGCTGCCATCCGGCGCATGAGCCGCAGCCGTAAATTGTCCGAGGTCGACGTGCTGGATTACGACGCGGTGTTCTTCCCCGGCGGCCTGGGTCCGATGGTTGACCTCGCCCACAATCCCGAAATCAAGGCGGCGGTTGAACGCGCCTGGAATGGCGGCAAGATCGTGGCGGCGGTATGCCACGGTCCAGTGGCATTGCTCGGTGCCACGCTTGACGACGGCAGCGCACTGATCAGTGGCCGCAAGCTGACCGGCTTCTCCGACGACGAGGAAATCGGCTACGCCCAGGCAGACGTCCCGTTCTTGCTGGAGACTGCCTTGCGCGCCGAGGGCGCCGAGTATTCGTCGGCCGATGCCTGGCAGGTGAAGGTCGTGGTCGATGGCCGCCTGATGACTGGCCAGAACCCGGCCTCAGCCGGTCCGCTGGCCGAGGCCATGGTCCAGGCGTTAGGCTGAGATCACACCCATGCCCGCCTGATGGCTGCAGTCACTCCTGCGGTCCTCAGGCCGGGGCCTGCTCTACGCGCGCGTCGTGCGTTCAGCTCTCATCGAGGAGACCAATATGTCCGCTTATGTCATTTTCATCCGCGAAAACACCCTTGATCCTGCGCAAATGCAGGAATACGCAAACCAGGCGCCGGCCGCCCGCACCGGTCACGACATCACCCGCCTGGCTTTCTATGGCGAGTTCGAGGCACTGGAAGGTCCATCGGCCGAAGGCGTGGCCATCCTGCGCTTTCCCGACATGGACGCGGCCCGCGCCTGGTATCACAGCCCTGCCTATCAGCAGGCGCGTGAGCATCGCCTCAAGGGTGCCGACTACCGGATGCTGCTGGTCGAGGGTAGCGACGTCTCGCCAGCCTGAGCGTGATGAGCAACGGCAGTGAGGCCTGCCCAGCATCGCCGGCGAGTTGAGCTGTAAAGCCAATGTTCAGCTCGCTGTTCAGAGCACCTTGAGCACGATTTTGCCGACGTGCTCACCCTCCTCCATCCGTCGATGAGCGCCAGCAGCCTCGGCCAGCGGGAACACCCGGTCAATGATGGGCAAACAATGCCCCTGGTCGAGCAACGGCCAGACATAGGCTTTGAGCGCCTGGGCGATCTCGGCTTTTTCCTGCGCGCTGCGCGACCGCATCATGGAACCTGTGACCGACGCTTGCTTGTCGATCAGCGCTGGCAGGCTGAAGTCCTTCACCGAGCTGCCGCCCAGGAAACCGATGATCACCAGACGCCCACGTCGCGCCAGTGCACTGACGTTGCCGTTGAAGTAGCTGCCGCCCATGATGTCGAGGATTGCATCCACCCCCTTGTTCTCGGTCTTGCGGGCGATGACCTCGGCGAAATCAGCCTCGCGGTAGTTGATCGCTTCGCCGCCCAGGGCGCGGATCTGCTCGCATTTATGATCGCTGCCCGCCGTGGCGAACGCTCTGATGCCCAACGCCTTGCACAACATCAATGCGGTGGTCCCGATGCCGCTGGTGCCGCCATGGATCAGCACCGTAGCGCCCTCGCGCGCCTGACCGAGTTCGAACAGATTGGCCCACACGGTAAAGAACGTCTCCGGGATCCCCGCCGCATGGATCATGTCGACACCTTGCGGAATCGGCAGCGTCTGGGTCGCAGGCACGGCGCAATACTCGGCATAGCCGCCGCCGTTGGCCAGCGCGCAGACCTTGTCACCGACCTTGAACCCGGAAACCGCCGCACCCATCGCCACCACTTCGCCCGCAACTTCCAGACCGGGCACCGGGCTCATGCCGGGTTTCATCGGGTATTTGCCCGTGCGCTGGATCACGTCGGGGCGATTGATACCGGCAGCATGCACCTTGATCAACACCTCCTGGTCAGCCGGTTGCGGGACTGCGGTTTGTGCCAATTGCAGGACCTCTGGCCCACCCGGCCGGGTAATCTCGATGTAGTTCATACGGTTCTGCGCATTCATGGCTGCAACCCTCATGGCAAATATAGGTACAGCCTGTGACAACGCCCTGCCCAGGGCATTCCGGGAAATTCGCCGGGGCGTGGGGGCGCGCGGATCGCGTTGCCAGGGATTGCTTTCGTTTCGCGCCAGTTCGTCTGGCAGATTTGAAAGCTGTCGGCACTTTCAAGAAGCCGGCGTGCTGGCGAACGCGGTGGGTCAGTTCTGATAACCGTTGCTGACAGTCCGCGTTCGCCACGGTCGCACAGCTCCAGCAGCTCGCACGGCGATATCTCATCGTTCCCGCGTCTGTCCATTGCGGCTCGGCCCGCAGGGCTTGGGAGCCTGGTTTGCCGGCGAGCGGCCGGGCACCGGCAGCACCCTTAGAGGCCTTTGCCCGTTGCCGCCAGCCGGCATTTCTGCTGGGATGCAGCATTGATTATTGGAAAAGAGCGATCAGCATGACTTCGTACAAGGAACTCTTGGACATCGGAGAAGATTTCGAATCCTTCGTCGGCCACGGCCTGCCAGCGGAAATCAGCGCCATCCGTACCCTGCAGGCCAGGCTGGCCGAGCCTGAGGTCATCAGCGCGGTCAGCCAGCAGCGACTGGGCGCAGTCCGGCGCCGTTATCACCTGCTGGTGGCCGGGGAAATGTGGTGCCCGGATTGCCAGATCAACATCACCGTCATGGACTACCTGCAACGCAGCCAGCCGAATATCGATCTGGCAATCATCACCAGGGGCCGCGCCGAAAATCAGCTGGAACAACGCCTGACCCTGGAGCGCATTCCGATCCCGTTGGTGGTGGTGCTCGATGAGCAGTTTCAGCCGGTCGGGCGTTTCGTCGAACAACCGCAACAGGTCGCTCTGGGAGGAGATGCCGTCAAACCCGATTACCGGGCAGGCAAGTATCTGGAAAGCACCGTGCAAGAATTGCTGGATATTTTCGAAGCGTGCCAGGCGCAGACTTGAAATACCCCCCCGCTCGCCCCTTTGCTCAGTGAATACGCCGTCTGGAGCCATGAATTTTCTTCAACGCGCTTGTGTTTTCCAGCCAGTGAGCCTAACTGCTTAGTGTGCGAAGCCGACAAGCGACTCGCGTCTTAATCACCGCGCAACGCTCAGGAGATTTTGACATGGCTACTGCAATTTCACTGGCCCCACTGCTGCGTCAATCGGTGGGGTTTGACCGCTTCAACGAACTGTTGGAGACGGCGCTGCACAGCGAAACAGCGACCTGCTACCCACCTCACAACATTGAACGATACGGCGAAGATCATTACCGGATCGTCGTCGCCGCCGCGGGGCTCACAGCGGACGACCTGAACCTGCAAGTCGATAAAGGCGTGCTGACGGTCTGCGCAGGCGAACGGCAAGGCGACGCGGGTGCGACCTACCTTTACCAGGGCATTGCCCACGGCGCGTTCCGTCTGGTGTTTCATCTGGCCGAGCCCATTGAAGTGCAAGGGGCGACCTTCGAAAACGGCTTGCTGATCATCTTTCTGCTGCGGGTCGTGCCCGAAGCCGCCAAGGCCCGACGGATCATTATCAGTCCAGCGGGCGGACCCGATCGACGGCAGCTCAATCGGCACTGAGCCGGCGGTCCCTGAGCAGGCGTCGTTCGACGGGGTGGCGCTGTGGATGTCAGACGGCCAGGTTGCGGCAAAGCTCGATGGAACTCACCGGAGAATTTCAAGCCATATACCTGTACCCCTCTGGAACACTGCTCAGGCAGAGGGCAGGCACAGACAGCCAACCGTTGTCTCTTGGAATCCACTCGCTGACAGGTGATGCATTGAATACCTTTATCCCGCTGGAAAAACTCGATGACATTAATTTGGAAGATTATTTTGAAGTTTGGCTGACGAACTCCGAACGCTGGCCGCAAGACCCTGAGATTGATAAACGTGAATGTCTGTGGCGCTCGCGGCGGGTGCTCACTGGCGACGTGGAAATCGATGCGGCCTTTTTCCAGAACCTGGCCAAGCTCTGGCTTAAAGTTGACGATCTGCAGGATAAAGCCGCCGTCAAAATCATCGAGGACGCACTCATCGCACGGCTCGAGGAATTGCAGATTCCCGGTGATTTTTTCCCCGGGGAAACCCAGAGAGTCCCCAGCGAGGACAAGCACACCGATCTGAGAAGCTGATCCCGGGAATGCCAGTGGCAGCGGATGATTTCGGCTGCCATCGCCGCACTGCGACGCTGCGTTACCCGTCGGAGTCGGTCATTGGCCCAAGGCTTCCAGAAAGTCCGATGAGGGGACGAAGAATAACGTCCCGCTGACCGCCTTGCTGAAGTCCAGCAGCCGGTCATAGTTACCCGCAGGCCGGCCAACGAACATGTTCTCGAGCATCTGCTCAAGAGACTCCGGCGAGCGCGCGTAGCCAATGAAATAAGTGCCGAATTCACCCGACCCCGGGCGACCGAAAGGCATGTTGTCGCGCAGGATCTTCACCTCTTTGCCGTCTTTTTCAATCACCGTCAGCGCACTGTGGGAATTGCTCGGTTTCACCGACTCGTCAAGTTCGATGTCCGACAGCTTTTTGCGGCCAATGACACGCTCCTGGGCCTCCACCGTCAGGCTGTTCCAGGCGCTCATGTCATGCAGGTACTTTTGCACGATCACATAACTGCCACCGGCAAAGGTCGGGTCTTCGTCGCCTACGATCGTGGCATCGACGGCACGTTGTCCCACCGGGTTTTCAGTGCCGTCGACGAAGCCGACCATGCTGCGCAAGTCGAAATTGCGAAAGCCGTGGACTTCATCGATCACCACTACCGCCGCGCCCAAGGGCAGGAGCAACTGCGTGGCCAGCTCGAAGCACAAATCCATTCGGTCGGCACGGATATGCATCAGGATATCCCCGGGCGTGGCGACGGCCCGGCGCCCTTCTACTCCGAACTCGCGAAAGCTGTGCAACGATGCCGGACGCGTGCTGCCGAACAGCGAATCCCATGCATTGAAGCTGAAACCACACACGCAGGACAGATTACCGTCCGGCACGCGCTTGCCGACTGATCGAACCCGCCCGGCAACATCGGCGCACCAGGCTTTGACCTTTTCGACGTTGTCATCACCTGGGGCAATCGTCGCCACCATGAAAATCGCGCTGCTGGTAACGGGCGTATCGATGCCTTGTGGGTAGGGGGTGTTTTTCATCATGAGCCGACAAGATCCTTCGCGATTCGAGGAAAAGCTGAGCGAGCAAACCGATGCTGCGCCGCAATGGGGACTTACGGCGCGCAGCAGATCCTGAAATACGTCGCTCAGTCCAGATCGGACGCCTGATGGCGTTCGGGCACTTGCTGGTCCTCGTCACCCCAGGTGCGGTTGACCCGCAGACCACGGATGACCGCCGGGCGATTGGCGATTTCCTCGGCCCAGCGCTGCACGTGGGTGTACGCCTCGGCGGCCAGGAACTCGGCGGCCGAATACACATTATTGCGCACCAACTGACCGTACCAGGACCAGACGGCAATGTCGGCGATGGAGTAGCTGTCACTGCCCAGGTAACGGCTTTCGGCCAGGCGGCGATCCAGGACATCGAGCTGACGCTTGGCTTCCATGGTGTAGCGGTTGATCGCGTATTCGATTTTTTCCGGCGCGTAGGCGTAGAAGTGCCCGAAGCCACCGCCCAGTAATGGCGCCGCGCCCATCTGCCAGAACAGCCAGTTCAGGGTTTCGGTGCGGCCGGCCGCGTCGGTGGGCAGAAACTCGCCAAACTTTTGCGCCAGGTACAGCAGGATCGAACCGGATTCGAACACGCGAATCGGCGGCTCGACACTGCGATCCAGCAGCGCCGGAATCTTGGAATTGGGGTTGATGTCGACAAAACCACTGGAAAACTGATCGCCTTCGCCGATGCGGATCAGCCACGCATCGTATTCGGCGTCCTTGTGCCCGAGTGCCAACAGCTCCTCGAACAGGATGGAGACCTTCACACCGTTGGGCGTGGCCAGCGAATAGAGCTGGAACGGATGCTTGCCGACCGGCAGCGTTTTCTCATGAGTAGGACCTGCAACCGGACGGTTGATGCTTGCGAACTGGCCGCCAGATGCGGCGTCGTTTTTCCAGACCTTGGGGGGAACATAAGCTGCTTTAGTCACGAAACGAACCTCTTGGTGGGTCATTACGGGCGATCACTGCAATCACCCGTAGCGCAGTGAGACGTAGGGTGGTCAGGATGAGACCGGGCGCGAGTCAGAGCGGTTCAGAGTATGTGTTTACCGGGCGGCGGCTCAAGCAGATTTCAATCACAGGTCCGGTGCTGGCCGGGCATCGCAGTCGCGACTCACAAGCCAAGCTGCGTCTGGATCGCCGCCTTGTCGATGATCGAAAGCACATTGCCGATACGCCCGGCGCTGAACTCGTAGAACACGTTTTCGCTAAACCTGACCCGCCTGCCATTGACCGGCAGGCCGAACAGCTCGCTCACGGGCGTGCAGTCGAAGCAAAGCCGGGCGGCGATATGCGGCGGTTCGGCCACCAGCAGATCGATGACGAAGCGCAGATCGGGAATGGCCCGAAAATCGTGCTCGAGCATTTCCCGGTAACCGGCCAGTCCGATGAGTCGGCCGTTGTAACGGACCTCCTGATCAACGAACTGCCCCAGCGCTGGCCAGTCCTGGCGGTTCAGACAATCGATATAACCGCGATACAGATCGCAGAGTTGTTGAGGGTTCACGAGCGCACTCCTGCAGCGGCATCGGCAAATCCGGGTATGGGCCTGTCAACTTAGTTCAAGCTCGACACGCGTGCCACCTGGGCAGCGCCAGGGCGTCCCGGCGGCGCACGGTCACGCTTAAGAACCTGCGCCAAGCGGCGGCGCCCCAGCCCCCCCAGCGTCTATTATTACCAATCACACAACAGTGTTTATCCCGCCGCTCAGAGGACAATTTGCCGCAGGCAAAGCAATTTTTGCTATCGTTGCACAATTAACTAACTGGTTAATTATGCTGTCGACATTCCCCGAATCCGGCGGAATTGCCGACTGACATCCTGAATAACCGTCCTCCCCACCACCGTTGAGCGTTCGCACACTGCTCAGCGTCAGCAGGATCACGCAACATGACTACGTCTCGACCTACGGCATCCGCCAGTCGCTGGCCCATCTGGGTCGTCGCCCTCGGCGTGCTGGTATTTGGATTACTTTTCGCAGCGGGTGGCGGTTATCTCGTCACGCTGGGTGGCAGCTGGTACTTCCTGCTTGCCGGTCTTGGCTTGATCGCATCGGCGGTTCTGTTGTTCAAGCGACGCGTGGCCGGTGCCTGGCTGTTCACGGCGGTGATGGTACTGAGCCTGATCTGGGCGCTGGTCGATGCCGGACTGGTGTTCTGGCCGCTGGTGTCGCGCCTGTTCGCCCTGGCGGTGCTGAGCCTGTTGGTGGCGCTGGTGTACCCGACCCTGCGCAAGGCCAATGGCCTGGCCGGTGGTCGTGGCGGCTACGTCGTGAGCGCTGTGCTGGCCATTGCCATGGTCGCCGGCTTCTGGGGCATGTTCCAGCCTCACGCCTCGGTCGCCCCGACCGGTGACGGTCCGGCGCTGACCAAGGTCGATCCGGCCAAGGCGCAAAAGGACTGGGCACACTACGGTAACGACGAAGGCGGCAGCCGCTTCGCCGCCCTGGATCAGATCAACCGCGACAACGTTGCCAAGCTGGTGCCGGTCTGGACCTATCACACCGGCGATATCGCCATCAGTGACGGCAACGGTGCCGAAGATCAGATGACCCCGCTGCAAGTCGGCGACAAGGTGTTCATCTGCACCCCGCACAACAACGTCATCGCGCTGGACGCCGACACCGGCAAGCAGTTGTGGAAAAACCAGATCAACGCCAAGTCGGCGGTCTGGCAGCGTTGCCGTGGCCTGGCGTACTTTGACGCCACTGCTGCCGTGGCCTCCCCGACCGATGGCAGCACCCCTGCGGCACCGGTGACCTTGCCGGCCGGCGCCAATTGCCAGCGCCGCCTGCTGACCAACACCATCGATGCGCGGCTGATTGCGGTCGACGCCGACACTGGCGAGTTCTGCCAGGGCTTTGGCAACAATGGCCAGGTGGACCTCAAGGCCGGTCTGGGCAAGGTTCCTGATTCCTACTATCAGCTGTCGTCCGCTCCGTTGATGGCCGGCACCACGGTGGTCGTCGGTGGCCGAGTCGCCGACAACGTGCAGACCGACATGCCCGGTGGCGTGATCCGCGGCTTCGACGTGGTCACAGGTGCAATGCGCTGGGCGTTCGACCCGGGCAATCCCGAGGACAAAAAGGCCCCCGCCGACGGCACCACCTACGTGCGCAGCACGCCCAACAGCTGGGCGCCGATGTCCTACGATCCGTCGATGAACACGGTATTTCTGCCGATGGGCAGCTCGTCGACCGACATTTATGGGGTGGAACGCACCCAGCTCGATCACACCTATGGCGCCTCGGTGCTGGCATTGAACGCGACCACCGGCGTGCAGAAGTGGGTTTATCAGACCGTGCACAACGACCTGTGGGACTTCGACCTGCCGATGCAGCCGAGCCTGATGGATTTCACCAAAGCCGACGGCAGCAAGGTCCCGGCGGTGGTGATCGGCACCAAGGCCGGTCAGATCTACGTGCTGGATCGCCACACCGGTCAGCCGCTGACCGAGGTCAAGGAAGTACCGGTCAAGGCCTCCAACATCCCCAACGAGCCCTACTCGCCAACCCAGCCCAAATCGGTAGGCATGCCGCAGATCGGTGCCCAGACCCTGACCGAGTCTGACATGTGGGGCGCCACGCCGTTTGACCAGTTGCTGTGCCGCATCTCGTTCAAGAAGATGCGTTACGACGGCTTGTACACAGCGCCAGGCAGCGACATCTCGCTGAGCTTCCCCGGGTCGCTGGGCGGTATGAACTGGGGCAGCCTGTCGACTGATCCGGTACACGGCTTCATCTTCGTCAACGACATGCGCCTGGGTCTGTGGAGCCAGATGGTGCCGCAACAGAAAGATGCGGTAAGCGCCGCTGGCGGCGAAGCACTGAACACCGGCATGGGCGCGGTGCCCCTCAAAGGCACGCCTTATGCGGTGAACAAGAACCGCTTCCTGTCAGTGGCGGGTATCCCTTGTCAGGCACCGCCGTTCGGCACCCTGACCGCCATCGACATGAAGACCCGGAAAATCGCCTGGCAGGTGCCGGTCGGTACCGTGCAGGACACCGGTCCCATGGGCATCAAGATGCACCTGCAGCTGCCTATCGGCATGCCGACCCTCGGTGGCACCCTGTCCACCCAAGGCGGCCTGGTGTTCATCGCCGGTACCCAGGACTACTACCTGCGCGCGTTCAACAGCGCCAATGGCGAAGAAGCCTGGAAAGCCCGCCTGCCAGTAGGCAGCCAGGGTGGTCCGATGACATTTGTCTCGCCCAAGACCGGCAAGCAGTACATCGTCATCACCGCTGGCGGCGCACGCCAGTCGGCTGACCGTGGCGATTACGTGATCGCGTACGCACTGCCCGACGGCAAGTAAGCCGGCCACAGAAAAAACCCGCTGTCACCTTTTGCGTGGCAGCGGGTTTTTTTCTGGGCGGACTGCATGCAGGATCAAGAGAAGAGCAAGGTCGACAGCCGGTGACCTCAGTTGCCCGCCACCTGGGCCACTTCACCGGAAGTCACCAGCGCCTTGAGCGACATGTCGAACTGCTTGAGGGCATTGATCTGCAGATCGCGCTGCTGGTCAATCTGTGCGGCAATCTCAGGGGCAGCCTTGTCGTGGACCCAGACCGAGGTCAGTTCCTTGGCGCCCAGGCCTTCGGCCTTGCCGATGTATTGCAGGTTCGAATCATAGAACTTGGCGACGAAACGCGCTTCGACCTGGCTGTTGCGCTGAGTGACCAGGCGGTTGTAGGTGTCGAGCATCACCACCACATCGGGCCGCGCCTGCATCAACGCATCGAGGTTGTCGTAGACGGTGACCGAGGCGAACTCTTTCTTCAGCGAACCTTCAAGCCAGTCGATCGCCAGTTTCGGATCGGAGCTGTTGATGAAGGCATCACGGATACGAGAATCCAGTGCACCGTTCTTCACGCCTTTGAGTGCAACCGAGTGGTAATGCTCAAGGTATTGAAGCGTGGCAACGGTGTTTTCACTGTAGAGCACACCGACAGATTGAGAACGCTTCAAGGCAAAGCCGCTGTCAGCAACCGGCATGAAGTGGCAAGACTGTTCTCTGGAAACGTAGTCCGAGGCGTACGCCGGAACAGCGGCGGCAGTTGCGCCAGTCAGCACAGCGACAAGAGCCAGCAAAGTTGAAATTCTCATCGCGCACTTCCTTTCTAAAGCCAGTTCGGTATGGCTCTATCCTGCTCCTTTGCCGGGAAAAAAGAACTCTCGATGGATGATGTTAACTATCGATTTCGCGAATGGTATGTAGGCGAAGAAAGTCTGTTGCGTTTTCCTGAATAAACCCGACTTTCAATATGCATATCCGGACTAAATCACCAGGCATAGTGATCGATGACCTGGCGAACTTTATGCAGCGCTTGATCAAGCGCCGGCAATGGCAGCGACCCCAGCGCAAGGCGAATCGCGTGGGGGGCCGGACTTGAAACAGCAAAGGGCTCAGCGGTTGACACTGCGATATCCAGTGCCAGCAACGCCACCGCCACCTGATCGGCGCGCACCTCTTCGGGCAACGGCAGCCAGAGAAAGTAGGACGCCGGATGGCCAATGGCATTCAGCCCCTCCAGCACTTTGCGGGCCAAGGCCTGGCGGGTCATCGCATCCTCGCGCTTGTGCGCCTCCAGGCGTGCGACCGTGCCATCTTCGATCCAGCCACAGAGCAATGCCGTCATCACCCCCGCTGTGTTCCAGGTGGTCGCTCTGATCGCACGTTCGATCGCAGGCACCCAGGGCACGGGCGCCACCACATAGCCCACCCGCAACCCGGTGGCGACATTCTTGGAAAACCCCGAGACGTACACCGTCAGCTCTGGCGCCAGCACCGTGAGCGGCACAGCAGGTTTGTCGGCGAGAAACGCATAGGCTGCATCCTCGATCAGCATCAGCCCATGTGCTCGAGCGATGCCCACCAGACGCTGGCGCCAGGCCAGGTCCATGACCCAGCCCATGGGATTGTGCAGGGTCGGCATCGCATAGACCGCCTTGATCCGCCGTTTGCGACAGAGCTTTTCCAGGCCGTCCAGATCAGGTCCATGCTCCGTCAGCGGGATAGCCACCAATTCCAGGCGCTGCGCCTGGGCGAGCACCTTGAACCCGGAATAGGTCAGCGCGTCCACCGCCACCACATCCCCCGGCTTTAGCAGCGCCATGACGGTAGTGGCCAGCCCATGCTGGGCACCGCTGACGATCAACACCTGTTCGGCCTGTACCGATAGCCCGCGATCCAGCAGATGCCGGGCAATGCAGACGCGTTCATGGCCGCGCCCGGCGTGCGGCTGGTAGCGCAACAACGCCTCCAGATCCCCCGACAACGCCAGCTGGCGTAGCCCGCTGCGCAACAACTCGGCCTGACCCGGTAACGACGGGTAATTGAAGTTCAGGTCCAGCACGCCCGCGGCCGTCGCCTGCTGGTCGACGCCATGACTCAAGGGCAGCGCAGTCTCCCGAACGAAGGTGCCGCGCCCGGTTTCGCCGCTGATCAGGCCCATCGCCTCAAGCTCGGCATACACCCGGGAGGCGGTCACCAGCGCCAGTCCCTGCTGCTCGGCCAGTTGTCGGTGGGTGGGCAGCCGCGTACCCGGGGGCAGCACGCCTGAGGCGATGTCACCGGCCAAGATGTCGACGATGGACTTGTAACGGGCACGGGGCATGGGCGATGTATCCATGACAATTTTTTGATTGTATTGATTCTGCGCCTCAGGATTGCGCTGATACAACACGCGATTGCTCGACGCGAAAAACCTGCGCAGCGAGCCTTGCCGATCAGCCAGCCATCAGCCTTGAGTCTTGCGCAATGGAACATGCATCGAACCTGCAACACCGCAGCACGGAAAAAACCTTCAGCGGCTGGATCAACGGCCTGATCGGCGTGCTGATCTTCAGCGGCTCGCTACCGGCCACGCGCATCGCCGTCCAGGAGTTCACACCGGTGTTCCTGACGGTCGCCCGCGCCTCGATTGCCGGCGCCGTAGCGTTGTGCCTGCTGGTGCTGCTCAAGGAAAAACGACCGACGAAACAACAGCTGCTGCCGCTCCTGATCGTCGCCATGGGCGTGGTCGTCGGCTTTCCCCTGCTGACCGCGCTGGCCCTGCAATACGTGACTTCGGCGCATTCGATCGTCTTCGTCGGTTTGCTGCCGCTGGCGACCGCCGCCTTTGCCGTACTGCGCGGTGGCGAGCGGCCTGGCCCGGTGTTCTGGGTGTTCTCGACACTTGGCAGCGCACTGGTGGTGGGCTTTGCCGTGGCGCAAGGGCTGAGCGCATCGGCCAGCGGGGACCTGTTGATGTTGCTGGCGATTGTTGTCTGCGGCCTGGGTTACGCCGAAGGGGCCAGGCTCTCGAGAACACTCGGCGGCTGGCAGGTGATCTGCTGGGCGCTGGTACTGGCGCTACCGGTGATGCTGGCGCTGAGCGGGCTCACTGCGCCGACGTCATTGGCGCCCGTCACGTTGCCCGCGTGGATCAGCCTGGGCTACGTGTCACTGTTCAGCATGCTGATCGGCTTTGTCTTCTGGTATCGCGGGCTGGTTCAGGGCGGCATTGCTGCGGTGGGCCAGTTGCAACTGCTGCAACCCTTCTTTGGTCTGGCGCTTGCCGCGACCTTGCTGCACGAGCCGGTCAGCCCCGGCATGCTGCTGGTGACTGTCGCCGTCATTCTGTGTGTCGCCGGGGCGCGGCGGTTTTCTCGCTGATCGCTGCGCTACCTGTGCTCAACCGGACAGCACGGCGGTCGGGCGCCGTGCATAGACCACCAGTCCGCTCAGGCAGATCAGCACCATGCCCAGCACCGATGACATGACGGGGTAGCCACCAAACAGCAGCACACCATAGCCTGCCGCGAAGACAATTTGCAGATAGCCCAACGGTGCCAGCACGGACGAGGAAGCATAGCGATAGGAAGTAGAGATCAGAAAGTGCGCCGACAGGCCCAGGCTGCCGAGAACCACCAGCAACAGCCACTGAGTGGCGCTGGGGGTCGCCCAGTAGAACGGCACCACCAGGCTCAGAATCAAGGTACTGAACACCCCGACATAGAAGCTGCACACCGATGGGCTGTCAGTTTCACCGGCCAGTTGTGTCAGCAGTTGATAGATCGCAAAAAAGAATGCGGTCGCTAGGGGAAACAGCATCCACAGGGAAAACCCGTCGCTGCCGGGATTGATCACCACCAGGACCCCGACAAAACCGACGATCACCGACAGCCACTGCAAGCGGTCGGCCTTGATGCCGAATAACAGCGGCGACAGGAGGGTGACGAAGGCCGGAGCAAGAAACACCAGTGCCGTGGACTCGGCCAGCGGCACATGGGTCAGGCCAAACAGAAACGTCAGACTGTCGCACAGCAGGACCACGGCTCGCAGCAGATGCAGCCATGGGCGTCTGGTGTGAAAGATCTTCTCGCGCCTGTTGCGCAGGCTCACCGTGGTCACGATCAAGGTGTGGACCAGGTAACGCGCCCAGGCAACGAAGATCACCGGCAGAGAAAGGATCAGGGTCTTGGAAATGGCATCGTGACTGGCGAATGCCAGGGCAACGCTGGCCATCAACCACATACCGATGACATGACTGCGTGCGCGGGTTGAAGAATTCATCGGGCCGCCCGGTGAGAGGAAGGTTGTCTGCAGGATCTGCGAAGTACACCACAGCAGCGTCCCGGATCCAACGCCCTGCCCGTACCCTGCACAGGACGAGGCTGAATCAGAGCATTGCATCCCTTGCACGCCCCCTTTAGCAGCGCGGTTTGTCGGCGGTGACGCACTCGCCATCGCCGCCGGCAACCGGACTGCTAAAGGCCAGGTTCAGGACCCGACACAAGGCTCACTCACGGGTTGCGGCTGACCCGCCAGACCTTGTTGCCGACATCGTCGGCTACCAGCAACGCGCCCTGACGATCGAGAATAACGCCCACCGGACGCCCCTGGGCTTCGCCTTCGGCATTCAGGAAACCGGTGAGGAAGTCCATGGGGACACCGGACGGCTGGCCATCCTTGAAGCCGATGAACACCACCTTGTACCCCGCTTGCGGGTTGCGGTTCCATGAGCCGTGCTCGCCGATGAAGACCCCGTTGGCAAAGTTTTCCGGCATCCCGCGGGCGTCGGAGAAGGTCAGGCCCAAGGGGGCGACGTGGGTGCCCAACGCGTAATCCGGGGCAATGGCCTTGGCCACCTGGTCAGGCCGGGGCGGCTGCACGCGGCTGTCGACGTGGTTGCCGTAATAACTCCACGGCCAGCCGTAGAAAGCGCCGTCCTTGACCGATGTCAGGTAGTCGGGCACCAGGTCGCTGCCGATTTCATCGCGCTCGTTGACCACCGTCCACAGCTCGCTGCTACCTGGCTTCCAGACCAGGCCGTTGGGGTTGCGCAGACCGCTGGCGAACAGACGCTTCTGGCCACTTTTGGCGTCGACCTCCCAGATCGCTGCACGGCCCTCTTCGGCTTGCAGCCCGTTTTCGCCAACATTGCTGTTGGAACCCACCGTCACGTACAGCTTGCTGCCATCACTGTTGGCGACGATGTTCTTGGTCCAGTGATGGTTGATCCCGGCCGGCAGGTCGGTGACTTTCACCGGCGTGGCGCTGATCCGGGTCTGGCCTTCGCTGTACGGCACTTTCACCACCGAGTCGGCGTTGGCGATGTACAGCTCGTTGCCCACCAGCGCCATGCCAAAGGGTGAGGTCAGGCCACTGATGAACACCGTCTGCACTTCGGCCTTGCCGTCGCCGTCGGCATCGCGCAGCAAGGTGATGCGATTGGCACTCGGTGCTTCGGCGCCGACCCGGCTCATGACGATGCCCGATGCCGTGCGCTTGATCCACGCCATCAGCCCGGTTCCACCATCGGTGGTGCCTTCGGGTTTGGCCGGGGTGTTGCTCTCGGCGACCAGCACGTCGCCATTAGGCAGGCTGTACAACCAGCGCGGATGTTGCAGGTTGTCCGCCAGCGCCTGCACCTTGAAGCCGTCCGGCGCCTTGGGCGTATCGCTGCCACTCCAGCCCACCGCCTTGGAGACCTTCAGGGTCGGAATCAGGGAACTGCTCGGTTCAGGCAATTGCGGATGGGGTCCGACCCCCGCCTGAAACGGCAACTTGGAAGATTCACCACAGGCGCTGAGCAACGCGGCAGCGGACATCAGCAGTGCAAATCGGCGCAACACAATCATCGGTGTACCTCACGACGGCCATCCATGGGCCAGTTTCTGGATATACAAAGTCTGCCGAAGTATCGCCATGTCGCTTAACAGCAAACAGCACAGGGGGCACAAATGACATTTGTTCTGCAGGCACGAATCTACCGACCGCGCCAGTCGCGAAAGGGTTCACTCAGGGGCTGGATCTGCGGGACTCACTGGCCATGACTCAGCTTGCGACTCAATAACGCCTCCCTGAGCAATCGGGCCGCCGGCGAGTCGGGCACACTTTTGCGCGAAACCAGCTCGTAGGGTTCGCTGCGCGAGGTGATCGGCAACGCCAACGTGGTGGTGAAGCCATACGCAGAACAGAAATTGGCGACATCCGTGGACACCAGCGCCACCAGGCTCGGATTTTCCTGAAGCAACGACAAGGTGGCGAACGCCGATGTGGTTTCCAGCAGGTGCACCGGGAAGCGCTGGTCAGCCTCGTGGAATTCGCGCTCCAGCAACAGACGCATCGGCATGTTGGCGCGGTACACGACCCAGCGGTAATCGGCGAGGTCCTTGAGCGTCAGCCGTCTGGCGTAGGCAAACGGATGCTTGGTGCTGGCGATGACGGCCAGGGTTTCATCGACCAGCACCGCACTCTCATACAGATAAGGCGTGGTGCTGACCGTGGTGCGACAGATCGCCAGGTCCAGCCTGCCAGCATCCAGTTGCGCGAGCAGCGCGGCGCTGGTGTCCTCGACGATCTCCACCGACATCTGCGGGTTGTCGGCGATCACACGACTGATCGCGGTGGTCAGCAGCGGCACGGCACCCATGATGGTGCCCACCGACACCCGACCACCCTGCCCGCTCATGATGCCGTTGAGCTCCTCGCGCAGGTGCGCAAGGTCGGTCTGGATCAGCCGCGCGTAGCGGATCACCGAGCGGCCGGCATCGTTGGGCTCAAGCCCACGGTTGGTCCGGGTGAACAACGAGGTGCCAAAGGTGGTTTCGATTTCCTGCAGCGCTTTGCTCGCGCCCGGCTGGGTCAACGCCACCTGTCTGGCCGCGCCCAGCAGCGACCGGTGCTCGTCCAGGGCGATCAGCAGACGCAGCTGTTTGACGTGCAGGCGGGACATGATCGAGTTGAGGGATGGGGTCATCTGGATTAACTAAAAGTTATAGGGGTATCGAAAGTCGTCAGTATCGGACGTGTTCATTGCGGACCTATAGTCAGCCCCACAACCAGGCAATGCAATGGGTTTGCACGCCGGGACGAGGTCCTCGCAGCGCTGACCGATTGTGACAATAACAATCCTGTATAACTTGTGGTGAAGCATGTCTCTGATCAATTACGTAACCAAGATCCAGTTCGGCTATGACAGCCTGCAGACCCTCGCCGACGAAACCGCACGTGCCGGGATCAAGCGCCCGCTGATCGTCACCGACGCAGGCGTGCGCCGGGCCGGCATTGTCGACAAGGTCATCGCCGCCCTGGGCGTCAGCACCCCACCGGCGATCTTCGACGCCACCCCACCCAACCCCAACGAAAGCGCGGTGCGTGCCGCGGTTGCGCAGTACCTGAGCGCCGAATGCGACGGCATCATTGCCGTCGGCGGCGGCTCGTCGATCGACCTGGCCAAGGGCGTTGCGGTGTGCGCCACCCACGACGGTCCTTTGCAGAGTTTTGCCGTGATCGAGGGCGGCCTTGAGCGGATCACCGCCGCTACCGCGCCCTTGATTGCCATTCCCACCACTGCCGGCACCGGCAGCGAAGTCGGACGCGGTGCGATTCTTATCCTCGACGACGGCCGCAAGGTCGGAGTGATCTCGCCTCATGTGATCCCCCGCGTGGCCATCTGCGATCCGGAACTGACCCTCGGCCTGCCGTCGATGCTGACCGCCGCCACAGGAATGGACGCCATCGCCCACTGCATCGAAACCTTCATGGCCCCGGCTTTCAATCCGGCGGCAGACGGTATTGCCCTCGATGGTCTGTGGCGCGCCTGGCAGCACATCGAGCGCGCCACCGCAGAACCGGGCGACCGCGAAGCGCGGCTGAACATGATGAGTGCGTCGATGCAAGGCGCGCTGGCCTTCCAGAAAGGCCTGGGGTGCGTGCACAGCCTGTCCCACGCGTTGGGCGGGATCAATCCAACGCTGCACCACGGCACCTTGAACGCGATCTTTTTGCCGGCGGTTGTGCAGTTCAATGCCGACTCGCCGAGCGTGCGCGATGAACGCAAGCTCGAACGCCTGCGCCACGCCATGGGCCTTGCCGGGGATGCCGACATCGGTGCGGCCATCGAAGACATGACCCGACGCCTGGGCCTGCCGACCCGCCTGAGCGACATCGGTGTCGATGAAAGCCTGTTCGCCGGGATCGTCGAGGGTGCGCTGCACGATCACAGCCACAAGACCAACCCGCGCGAAGCCTCACCCGCCGACTACCGGTCGATGCTCGCGCAATCGCTGTAACGGCCGCACGACACACCCCACGCCTGACCACAATAATAAAACAGGAGGCACCGTCATCGGCGCATCGGCTCAGGCCGGGCGACGATGGCTGACCCAAGATGAAGCCCACCGTCCTTATCGAACGGCAAGACTCGATTGCCATCGTCACCCTGAGCAACCCGGAAAAGATGAACGCGCTGACCCTGTCCATGTGGCAGGACCTGCGTGACGTCATGACCGAGGTGTCCGCTGATCTCGACCTGCGCTGCGTGGTGTTGCGCGGCGCTGGCGAGCAGGCGTTTGCCGCAGGCGCCGACGTCAGCGAATTCCCGATTGTGCGTGGCGACACCGCCCAGGCGCGAAGTTATGCCGACGTGACCTCGGCCGCCATGCGCGCTATTGCCGAATGCACCCACCCGGTGATCGCCATGATCCATGGTGTCTGCGTCGGCGGCGGGCTGGAAATTGCCGCCTTGTGCGACCTGCGCATCTGCGGTGAGTCCAGCCGTTTCGGCGCACCGGTCGGCAAGCTCGGGCTGGTGATGTCCTACGACGAAATGGCCGGACTGGTCGCGCTGGCCGGACGCTCCACCACCCTGGAAATCCTTCTGGAAGGTCGCATCCTCGATGCCGCCGACGCCTACGTCAAACAGCTGGTGACCCGCGTGGTGGCCGACGATCACGTTGAAAACGAGAGCCTGGCCTGCGCCCGACGCATTTGCGCCGGCGCACCGCTGGTTGCCCGCTGGCACCGTCAGGCGGCACGGCAACTGGAAGCCGGCAGAGCGCCCAGCGCCGAGCAGATCGACACCAGTTACTTCTGCTACGACAGCGAAGACTTTCACACTGGCCTGAGTGCTTTCATCGATAAAGCCCGGCCACAGTTCAAGGGGAAATGACATGGGACCGTTGACAGGAATGCGCGTGGTTGAACTGGCTCACATCATGTCCGGGCCGGTGTGCGGCATGATGCTGGCCGACATGGGTGCCGATGTGGTGAAGGTCGAGAAAGTGCCCGATGGCGACGACTCGCGGCGCTTCTCGCCGATCATGGACAGCGGCGAATCGGCAGCCTTCATGGTGGTCAATCGCAACAAACGCGGCATCGGCCTGAACCTCAAGACCGAGGGTGGCCGCGATGTCCTTCGCCGCCTGCTGCAGGACGCCGACGTGGTCACGGAAAACTACCGCGCCGGGACCATGGAGAAATTCGGCCTGGGGTACGACACCCTCAAAACCCTCAACCCGGGACTGATCTACTGCGCGATTTCCGGCTACGGGCGCAGCGGGCCGTTTGGTGACAAGGGCGGTTTCGACCTGATCGCCCAGGGCATGAGCGGCATGATGAGCATGACCGGTGAAGCCGGACGCGAGCCGGTCAAGGCCGGATCGCCGGTGGCCGACATCAATTCCGGGATCCTCGCCGCCTTGGGCATCTGCGCCGCTTATGCCGCCAAGCAACGGACCGGACTGGGGCAGATGGTCGACACCTCACTGTTCGAAGCCGGGCTGCAACAGATGTACTGGCCGGCGGCGTCCTACTTTGCCGACGGCACCATCCTGCCGAAAATGGGTTCGGCCAACTCCACCAGCGCGCCGTATCAGGTGTTCCGCACCGCGGACGGCTGGATCAACATCGGCGCGGCCAACCAGGCCAACTACGAACGCCTGGTCGAAGCCCTGGCAGTGCCGCAACTCAAGGCTGACCCGCGTTTCGCCAGCAACGCCCTGCGCCTGCAGCACCGCCCGGCGCTGGTGGAAATTCTCAACGAGGTGCTGGTCGCCCGCACCACCGATCAGTGGATGGTGCTGTTCGATGGCCTCGGCCTGCCCGCAGGTCCTGTGCTGGACATCGCTGCCGCCGTCGCCCATCCGCAAACCCTGGCGCGCGGCATGGTGGTGGAAACCGACCATCCCACCGAAGGCCGGGTGCGCGGCATGGGCCTGCCGATTCACTTCTCCGACATGGACCAGAGCCAGGACAAGCCTGTCAGCCGCCCCGCTCCGCTGCTGGGCGAGCACACCCGCGAGGTGCTCAGGGAGAGTGGTTACGCCGAGGACCAAATCAACGAGTTGATCAGCAGCCAGGCCGTGCTCGCGCGCAGTGCCTGAGCGGCGGGTGTCAGTCGCCGTCGATCACCCGGACAGATCATCAAAACAAGAACAACAAGGTGAACATCATGAGTCGCATCCTGACCGAAGGCGTAAGCCGCCGTTCATTCCTGATCTCGGCCGGCGCGGCCACAGGCGGGGCGTTCGCCGCCAGCCTGTTGCCGTCGTGGGCCTTTGCCGCCACCAAGCCCATCGTGCTGCGCTACACCAGCAGCCTGCCCGACACCCATCCGCTGAACCAGCAGATGAAAGCCGCCTCGCAGGCGATCGGCAGCGAGACCAATGGCGCCGTCGACCTGCAGGTGTACGCCAACGCCTCGATGGGCGGCGACACCGACATGTTGTCCCAGGTCCGCGCCGGCGCGGTGGACTTCATCCCCTTGCCCGGCGCGATCCTGTCGACGCTGGTGCCGATGATGTCGATCGAAAGCATGCCGTTCGCATTCAAGGACTACGACAGCGTGTGGGCCGCCCTTGACGGCAAGCTGGGTGAGCACGTACGCGCCCAGACCGCGAAGACCGGACTGATCGCCATGGACAAGGTGTGGAATAACGGCTTCCGCCAGATCACCAGCTCGACCCGTCCGATCAACACGCCCCAGGATCTTGCCGGGTTCAAACTGCGGGTATTGGTCAGCCCGTTGTGGACCTCGATGTTCAGCGCCCTGGGCGCCTCGCCGACCGGCATCAGCATCAATGAAACCTATTCTGCCTTGCAGACCAAAGTGGTCGATGGCCAGGAAAACCCACTGGTGGTGGTTGAGTCGGCGCGCTTCTACGAGGTGCAGAAGTTCTGCTCGATGACCGACCACATCTGGGGTGGGTTCTGGATGCTCGCCTCGGGCAAGACCTGGCCGAAGCTGCCCGCCGACGTGCAGGAAATCGTCGCCCGGCAGATCAACGCCGCAGCGCTGGTGCAACGCCAGCAAGTGATCGACCTCAATGCCAGCCTGGAACCTGCGTTGACTGCCAAGGGGGTGACCTTCAACAGGGTCGACCGCTCGCTGTTCCGCAACGAGCTGCAGAAAAAGGGTTTCTACGCCCAGTGGAAGAACAAGTACGGCGATGAGGCCTGGGCCCTGCTTGAACAATACGCAGGTCAACTGTCCTGAGCCGGAGGCATGGTCATGAAAAACGAGATCCCCGTGGCACCGCTGTCTGTGCCCAAGCTGTCCATGACGAACAGTAGTCGCGCTGAAGGACTCAGCCCGCGCCACGCCATTTTCCGTCTGGGGCGTGCCCTGGACACTGTCCTGCGCTGGACCACCGAAGGCAGCGCCGCGCTGCTGGTGGTGGTCGAAGTGGTCCTGCTGTTCGGCAACGTGTTTTGCCGCTACGCGCTCAACCAGCCAATTGTCTGGGGGGATGAAATGGCCTCGCTGCTGTTCCTCTGGCTGGCGATGCTGGGCTCGGTGGTGGCCATGCGCCGA
This sequence comes from Pseudomonas sp. NPDC087358, assembly GCF_044900785.1. NCBI lineage: Bacteria > Pseudomonadati > Pseudomonadota > Gammaproteobacteria > Pseudomonadales > Pseudomonadaceae > Pseudomonas > Pseudomonas sp. NPDC087358. Next base: position 490,700 of record NZ_JBJDOA010000003.1, on the reverse strand, counting down.
GGCGAGCACATGCGCCTGACGTCGTTCATTGCCCACTTGCCTGCGCCCAAACGCGCCTTCGTCGACACCTTCGGCGCGGTGATCGTCATCACCTTCATCGTCATGCTGTTTTCCCCGGCGTGGGAATACGTCAGTGACGAATGGATCATCACCACCGCTGCACTGGAGATTCCCAACGCGCTGCGCGTCTCGGCGATCGCCGTGGGGCTGAGCCTGATGCTGATGACCTGCGTGGCGCGGCTGATGACTACCGCGCGGCTGATCGATTTCGTGGTGTCGGTGGCCATTCTCGGCTCGGTGGCGGCGCTGTTGTGGAGCGCTGAAGGTGTCATGCAGCTGATGGGTAACTGGAACCTGATCGTCTTCTTCCTGGTTGGCGTGATGACCATGATCGTCATGGGCGTGCCGATCATGGTGGCGTTCGGGCTGGCGACTGTCGCCTACCTGTCGACCATGACTGATACACCGCTGACGCTGGTCGTCGGGCGGATGGACGAGGGCATGGCGAGCCTGATTCTGCTGGCGATTCCGCTGTTCGTGTTCCTCGGTGCGTTGATCGAGGCCATGGGCATGGCCCGGGCCATGATCGCCTTTCTCTGCTCGCTGATCGGTCATGTCCGCGGTGGACTGTCCTACGTCCTGATTGGCGCCATCTACCTGATTTCCGGCATTTCCGGCTCCAAGGCCGCCGACATGGCAGCCATCGCCCCGGCACTGTTTCCAGAAATGAAGAAGCGCGGCGAGGATGAAAACGAATTGGTGGCGATGCTCAACGCGTCCGGCGCCATGTCCGAAACCATCCCGCCAAGCCTGGTACTGATCACCATCGGTTCGGTGACCGGCGTGTCGATTTCCGCGCTGTTTACCGGCGGTTTCATGCCCGCGGTGGTCGGAGCCATCGCCATGGCGGCGGTGGTCTGGTGGAAGAACCGCAAGCGTGATGCCTGCGAGGTCAAGCGCGCCAGCGTCCGGCAGATCGGTCGTTCATTGCTGATCGCCCTGCCCGCCCTGGCCCTGCCGTTCGTGATTCGTACAGCGGTGGTCGAAGGCGTGGCCACCGCCACGGAAGTGGCCGCCATCGGCGTGGCGTACACCTTCGTTGCCGGCCTGCTGTGTTACCGCTGCTTCGACTGGCGCCGGCTGTACCCGATTCTGGTCAGCACCGCATCGTTGTCGGGCTCGATCCTGATCATCATCGGCAGCGCCACGGCCATGGCCTGGGCCCTGACACAGTCAGGCTTCTCCCATCAGCTGGCACAACTGATGTCAACGGTACCCGGCGGCGCCCTGGGTTTTCTGATCATCTCGGCTTTGGCCTTCATTGTCCTGGGCAGCTTCCTGGAAGGAATTCCGGCCATCGTGCTGTTCGGCCCGCTGCTGTTTCCGATCGCCCGAGCGATGGGTATCAACGACGTGCACTACGCCATGGTCGCGATCTTCGCCATGGGTCTGGGCCTGTTCGCCCCGCCCTTCGGTGTGGGCTTCTACGCGGCCTGCGCCATTGCCAAGGTCGACCCTACAGGCGCCATGCGCCGGGTCTGGCCGTACCTGGGCGCGCTGGTACTGGCCCTGGGCGTGCTGATCGCCGTGCCCTGGGTGTCCATCGGCTTTTTGCCGACGCGTTGAACCCCAGCTGACTTTCAATGCCGCTGGACACTGGCTCGGCGGCTCACGCTCCATTCATTGCGCAAGAGGTTGCCCATGAACTTCTCCACCCTGAACACCGGCGATTACACCGAGCGCCAATTGACCGTCGACCGCGAACGCACCATCTCGTTTCTCGGCGAAGACCTGCGCATTTACGCAACGCCACGGCTGGTGGATGACATCGAACAGACGTGCCTGGACTACCTGCTGAACTTCCTCGACGAGGGTGAGAACAGCGTGGGAGCGGCGGTCGACATCCGCCATGTCGGCGCCACGTTGTCGGGCATGTCGGTCAGCATCGTCGCCAGCGTCACGCGGATCGAGGGGCGTAGCGTGACCTTCAATATCGAAGTCCGCGACGAGGTCGAGTTGGTGGCCACCGCGGCCCACACCCGCGTGGTGATCAATGTCGCCAAGTTGCGTGCGCGGGTGCAGGCAAAAGCGGCGTCGGCGCTGACGAGTGATGCCCAAGACGTCGCCCTGAGCACCGCGCGTCTGGCGACGTCACGTTGAAGCAGGGAGCCGGCGCCATGATTACCCTGCATCAACACAACGGTCTGCCCAGCCTGGCGCCTGAAGGTGCGCTGCCGGTTGTCGATGCCCACCATCATCTGTGGGATCTGTCGGCCGGTCGCTACCCGTGGTTACAGGATGATTATCACCACGAGTTTTTCCTCGGCGACTACCGCTCGCTGTGCCAGGATTTCTTGCCGCAACAGTTTCTTGCCCTGACCCGCCAGCAACGGCTGATCGGCACTGTGCATGTCGAAGCCGAGCGCGCGCGCGACCAACAGCTGGCCGAAACGTTATGGCTGGAACAGGTGCATGCCCGCTTCGGTTTCCCCAACGCCATCGTTGCCCACGCCTGGTTCGATCGCGACGACAGCGAGCAGATGCTCGCCGCCCAGGCGGCGCGGCCATTGGTCCGCGGCATCCGCTCAAAGCCGGTGACTGCGCCCTCGCCAGAGGAATCGCTGCGCGGCGTACCCGGGACGATGCAAGACCACAAGTGGCTTGAAGGCTTTTCTCGCCTTGAGCATTACGGCTTGTCCTGGGATTTGCGCGTCCCGCCCTGGCACCTGATCGAAGCGGCAGCAGTGGCTGCGATGTTTCCCAATATCCAGATCGCCCTGAACCACACAGGGTTCGCCTGGGATCGCAGCGAAACCGGCATGCGTCGCTGGCGCAAAGGACTGGAGGCGCTGGCATCGCAGCCTAACGTGCACATCAAACTGTCCGAATTCGGCCTCAAGGACTCGCCATGGCGCTATGAAGACAACCGCGTGGTGGTCAGCCACGCGCTGGAAACCTTCGGCCCAGAGCGTTGCATGTTTGCCAGCAACTTCCCGGTCGCCGGACTGCGTGCCTCCTATGACACGATTGCCAACGGCGTGGCGCAGATGCTCGAACCCTGGGGCCGGGCAGTGCAGGAAGCGGTATTTGCGGGCAATGCCCAACGCTTTTACCGCCTGCAACTGCCGGCGTCTGGAGCGTCGGCATGACTGACTTGGCCATCGACTGGCGCGCACGCTTTCTCGCCAGCGGCGACGACGCTGATCTGCCCATCATCGACCCTCATCAGCATTACTTCGACATCGAGCAGCACTACTACCCGTGGCTCAATGACCGGCCATTGCGCGCCTTTCGCTATGGCGATTACAGCTCCATCTGTCGCAACTTCCTGCCCGCCGATTACCGGCGCGCCGCGGGTCGCCATCGAATTGTCCAGACCGTGGTCATAGAGGGTGAATGGGACCCGGCGAGCCCGGCCAGCGAAATGCGCTTCATCGAAACGCTGGCAGCCGAGGAGTCGACCCTGGCGGCGATGGTCGGCCAGGCCTGGCTGGATCGTGAAGACGCTGCCCAACTCTTGCGTCACTACGGCGCCCATCCGTTGCTGCGCGGCGTTCGCCACAAACCGACGGTGACCGAGCGTAACCGCTGGCGCGATGACTTCGCCGCGGCCGGGTCCATGCGCGATCCGCGTTGGCGCGACGGCTATGCACTGCTCGGCGACAACGATCTGCACTTCGAGCTGCAAGCCCCTTGGTGGCATCTGGCGGAAGCCGCCGAGCTGGCGCGCGATTTCCCTGACGTGACCATCGTGCTCAACCACACAGGGCTGCCCTCGGACCGCTCTGCCGAAGGCCTGGCCGGATGGCGTCAGGCGCTGGCGACCCTGGCCGGCGAGCCCAATGTGGCGCTGAAGATCTCCGGGATCTGCATTCCCGGTCAACCGTGGCCGATCGCGTCGAACCGAAGCATCGTCAATGACGCCATTGCCATCTTTGACCTCAGCCGCTGTGCGTTTGCCAGCAACTCCCCGGTGGACGGCGTGGTGAACGGCATGAGCGAAATCTATGACGGTTTCAAGACCATCGTCGGCGACAGGCCAGTGCTTGAGCGTCTGGCGCTTTTCCATGACAACGCCCGGCGTATTTACCGACTGCCCTGAGCGTTCTCATCTACCTGTCCACATGCCTGCCCGCCGCTGCATCGGGCCCTTGAAGGAGTACTTATGTTTGAAGTTTCAGGTCACAACTACATCGCCGGCACCCGCTCGGCCCAAGGTTCGCTCACCCTGCCGAGCCATGACGCCAGCAGCGGCGAGGCCCTGCCCTATGGGTTTCACGCGGCCACGACCAACGAGGTGAACCAGGCGGCACAGGCAGCGGCGAGCGCCTACCCGGTGCTGCGCAACCTGCCTGCCGAGCGTCGCGCGCAGTTCCTCGATGCCATCGCCATGGAGCTGGATGCGTTGGACGAGGCGTTCATCGCGCTGGTCTGCCGTGAAACCGCATTACCCGCCGCACGGATCCAGGGCGAGCGCGCGCGCACCAGCAGTCAGATGCGTTTGTTTGCCCAGACGCTGCGTCGCGGCGATTTCCATGGCGCCCGCATTGACCGCGCCCAGCCCGATCGTCAGCCGCTGCCACGTGCCGATCTGCGTCAATACCGCATCGGTCTGGGACCGGTGGCGGTGTTTGGCGCCAGCAATTTTCCGCTGGCGTTCTCCACGGCCGGGGGCGACACCGCAGCCGCCCTGGCTGCCGGCTGCCCGGTGGTGTTCAAGGCGCACAGTGGGCACATGGCGACCGCTGACTACGTCGCCGACGCTATCGTGCGTGCCGCCGAAAAAACCGCAATGCCCAAAGGCGTTTTCAACATGCTCTACGGCAGCGTCGGCGAGGCATTGGTCAAGCATCCGGCGATTCAAGCGGTAGGTTTTACCGGCTCGCTGCGCGGCGGTCGCGCACTGTGCGACATGGCAGCCGCGCGCCCGCAACCGATCCCGGTGTTCGCCGAGATGAGCAGCATCAACCCGGTGTTGTTGATGCCAGAAGCGCTGAAGTCACGCGGCGACAGGATTGCCGCCGAGCTGACAGCATCGGTGGTCCTGGGTGCCGGTCAGTTCTGCACCCGTCCGGGCCTGGTAATCGGTGTTCGCTCGCCTGAATTCACTGCCTTCCAGCTACGTTTCGCGCAACTGATGAACGAGCAGGCGGCGCAGACCATGCTCAACAGCGGCGCCCTGAAAAACTACTGCCACGGCCTGGAAAACCTGGCGGCCCATCCAGGCCTGACGCACCTGGCTGGCGCCAAACAACAAGGCAACCAGGCTCGGCCCCAATTGTTCAAGGCCGATGTGAATCTGCTGCTTACAGGCGATGAATTGCTGCAGGAGGAAGTGTTCGGCCCCACCACGATCCTCGTCGAGGTGAACGACAAGGCCCAACTGATACAGGCGCTGCACGGCCTGCGCGGTCAACTCACCGCGACCTTGATCGTTGAGGACACTGAACTCACTGATCTGGGTGAGGTGCTCGCCTTGCTGGAGCAGAAAGTCGGCCGGGTGCTGTTCAACGGCTATCCGACAGGCGTCGAGGTGTGTGAGGCGATGGTCCATGGTGGGCCTTATCCTGCGACCTCGGATGCCCGCGGTACCTCGGTCGGCACGTTGGCCATCGACCGCTTTCTGCGCCCGGTCTGCTATCAGAACTGCCCGGACGCCCTGCTGCCTGACGCGCTGAAAAACAGCAATCCGCTGGAGATCGCCCGCTTGCTGGACGGTGTCAGCAGCCGCGCGGCGTTATAAACCGCACAACCCTTTGGCAGTGAGCTTGCTGGCGAATGCCAACGGTCAGAGACGTATTTTCAACTCAGGCCCACGTCAGCAAGCCGGCTCGCCAGGGAAACTCATGATCGACCGAACCAGCCCCGCGCCTGTTGCGAATCAGGCGCTGGATGCGTTCGCCCCGAATGTCGTCGCACCTACCCTTAAAACAAAAACAGAGGAAGTTCCATGCTCGTCAAACCACGCCCGCTACCCCGTCTGATGCTCGTACTCGGTGGGGCGCTGCTGCTCAACTCGGTCAACCTGCCACTGGCCGCTGCCAACACCTTACCCGCCGCGACGCCGGCGCCCATGCAATGCGCAACCGAGTCCACCCCGCGTTACAACAAAACCCCGACCGGTTTTCTGATGGTCCTGCGCCAGGGCGACAATGCCTTCAAGGAACTGAGCAGACTGGCCATCGCCGAGAAGATCCCCAGCGCTTCGATCAGCGGCATTGGTTTTGGCAACGTGAAGTTCGGGTTCTGGAACAAGGACAGAAAGGATTTCGACACCCGGGTCTACAGCAACATGGAGATGGCCAGCATCACCGGCTCGCTGGCGTGGAAAAACGATCAGCCGTCCATCCACATGCACGGCGTGGCAGGCGATGCGTCGTTTCAGGCCTACGGCGGGCATATTCTGGATTTTGACGTGACCACCGGCTCCATGGAACTGACCGTAATCGTGCACCCCAAACGCCTGGAGCGCGGCATCGATCCGTGTATCGGCGCCAACGTGCTCGGGCTCTGACCGACCAGGCTGCCCGGGTCTGGACATCGCCGTCGCGGTCCGGGCGCCGCTTGGTCTTATTCGCACGGCGCCTTGGGCCGTTCGCCATGCCGCAAGGCTGTGTCGGACTGCAATCACGGGCCTGGGCTCAGGAACACAAGCCGACTTCCTCGGGTCTGCTGTCAATGAGGACGGCACATGACTCTTTTCGATCGACGACACTTCATTAAAGGTGCACTGGTTTTCGGCGCGGGTGCCATTGCGCTGCCGACCGGTTTCGCCAGGGCGGACAGAATGCGAACTCCACAGACACGCTTGCTGCAACGCAACGACTGGGTGCCGAACAACCCGCGCCTGCCGGTGCTGCATTACACCGATGTGATCAACGAGGGCGACGTCGCTTCGGCGATGGAAGCGCTGTTCACGCAAAACGGCTGGAAGCCGGCATGGCGCGATGGCGTGTTTGACTATCACCACTATCACTCGACTGCCCATGAAGTACTCGGCTTCGCCGCAGGCAGCGCACGCCTGATGCTGGGCGGGCCGGGTGGGCATGAGGTGACGGTCAACAAGGGCGACGTGGTGCTGCTGCCCACCGGCACCGGCCATTGCCGCCTCTGGGCAAGCGAGGACTTGCTGGTGGTCGGCGGTTATCCGCCTGACCAGCCATGGGACATCTGCCGCCAGGCGCCCAGCGCGGCGATGCTCAAGCGCATGGCCGCGCTGCCGTTTCCGGAAACCGACCCGGTGAGCGGAAGACAACCGCCGTTGACCCAATACTGGCCGGTGGGGTGAGAATCGATTGGTAGGCAACGCATCACCAATCCAGCGTGATCCGGCTTTCGAACACCCGCTCCTGCCCCGTCAGCGGATCGATGAATCGCAGCCCCTGGGCCAACAGTTTCAAGGGCTTGTCATACTCATCCAGCGCATCCTTGATCACATCCGGATAAAAAGGATCGTTGCAGATAGCCGCGCCCAGCGCGGCCATGTGCACTCGCAACTGGTGTTTCTTGCCCGTCACCGGATAAAGCCCGTAGCGCCACAGATCGGCAGTGCGCTCACGTACCTCGATCCGCGTTTCGGTGTTGCTCGGCCCTTCGCCTTCCTGCATGCGAAAAAACGGCTCGCCATCGATCAGCCGGCTTTTATGCACGCGGGGGAAGTCCAGGTCAGGCAAAGGACGGGCGATGGCTTCATAGCACTTGTCGATCTTCCGGGTCGGAAACAGTTGCTGATAGGCCGAACGGCTCTGCTTGTTCGCTGAAAACAGCACCAGGCCTGCGGTATGACGATCAATGCGATGCAGCGGCACCAGGTCCGGGTTATCCAGCGTGCGGATCAGGCGCCGCAGCAGTGTCTGCTCGATATATTCCCCAGCCGGGGTCACCGGCAGAAAATGCGGTTTATCGGCGACCACCAGGTGTTCGTCGGCGTAGAGAATCGTCTCCTGTACCGGTATCGGCGTCTCGTTGGGCACCTCGCGAAAATAGTGGATGCGCAACCCCTCGCGATACGCCAGATCCACTTGGATCGGCTGCCCCTCGCCGTCCAGCACCCGGCCACGGGCGATACGGTCAAGCCATTGCTGGCGGCTGATGGCGCTGAAGCGCTCGCACAGACAATCGAGCACGGTCAGCCAGGGGCCAGGCGGCAGATACAAGGTACTGGCCTGATGATGGGCGGGGGTGAAAGCGGATTCGGACATGGGCAACTCAGGATCGGCAATGGCGGATGCGAACAGCGGCGCGATTATCGCTCAGCGTCGCCGCCCTGTGCGAACAAAGGCGGCTGCGATGTGATTGCAATGGCGACGACGGCCGTCACCTTCGTTCTCAACTGCCCACTGATCCCGATAGCAGCACCGCTTGGCGGCGGCGAAGTCCCTGAGCTACTGGCAAGCTGAAGTGTTGCGCAAGCGACTGGCACTCCAGCGCGTGACGATTTGCCGCAGCGTTTAGATGTACCAGTTGTCAGACATCTACATGACAGCAGTAGATGCGGAAAATGATTTGTTCTAAAATGTTTCCAAATCGGCAAGCAGGCGCGAAACCGAACGCACATGAAGCTTTTCATGAGCAACCTCGAAAACGCCTGCCAGACCTGAACTCATAAAAAGAAAGCCCGTCCTCGACGGGCTTTTTTCGTTTTCAGCGTTTGTACCGCGCGTCAGGCGCGATTGCCGGGACTTTCACGTCGGCACCCAAGGCTCAAGTATCCGAAGTCTTGCACTGCCCACGACAGATTTTCTCTTTCAAACTTTGAGGTTACGCCATGCTCGGTCAACTGTTTCAATGGATCAAACGCCTGTCCACCGGTACCTCCGCCGAGAACGACGAAAGCTATTCGCAGTCGTTCTCCGACGAAGAGCGCGATGTCGGTCGCTGGACCTTCATGTCGGTGTTCATCGTTTTCACCCTGAGCCTGTATGTCGTCGCCGGCCTTGGCTACTACGCCAAAGTCCACGTCTGGGACGGCATGAGCGATGCGCAGAAAGAAGCAGTGGCCAAGGCGATGGTGGTGGACACTCAGTATCTCTGAGCGACAGGTTCGAGGCCGGATTCAAGCGTAAGTCGACGGGTCTCAGGCGGCTAGTCGCGCAAGAACATCACCACCTGATCGGTGTCGAACGGCCAGTCCAGTTCGGCACCGGTGTCCGTGCGTCGCAACACCGGAATGCGCAGGCCATAGGCCTCACTCATGGCCACGCTCTCTGCGATATCGATCAGTTCGATCAACAGGCCATGCTCCACCAGGGGCATCAGTTCGGCCTCGGCGACTTCACACAAATGACAACCCAGGGTGCCGAGCAGTTGGCATTCCGGTGGCATGACGTGGCCCTCTGATCACGGGTTTTCTGCGCTGTGCGGTGTGCCAGTTTATGCCCGCCCGGAAATCGCGTCGAGCCTGAAACGCCGTCTGGAAAAATCGTTGGAACGGTCAAGCACCGGTTTCTCGAAACAGCGATAGCCGACCCAGCCGTAACACAGGACTGCCACCAGCATCAGCATCGAGAACAGTGCGTTGTCCAGCAGGCTGTCTGGCCGGTTGCCGAGGATCTGCCAGGCGCGCCCGACGACGCCCAGCACCAGCAAATGCGAGAGATACACCGTGTAGGACATATCCCCGACTGCCACCAGAAACGCTGGCATGCGTATGTGCCTGCGCCGCTCGAGCAGCGCCAGGCCGAAGATCAGCGTGCCGAATACCGCCGCCACGGCGACCATTCGCAGCATGCCCTGCTCATCGAATAGCCGGTAGTAGCCGATCAACCCGATACCCGGCAGCAACGCCGCAAGCAACGCTGCGCAAATCACCGGGGTCGCAATCCGCGCGCTGTGGCGACTGTAAAACAGCAACGCCAACGCCACACCGGCGATGAACTCCAGCGCGTACGGGTGCAGCATGATCTTCAGCGCCGAGTTGTAATCCTGCCAATCGGCAAGGCTGTTGAACAGCAGCAGGATCACCGCCCACCCCGCCAGAAACGCCGGCAGCCAACGCTCGCGAAAAGCCATCAGGCCGGTGAACACCAGGTAAAACCACAACTCGAAAAGCAGCGACCAGGCCACCATCACCAGCAGCACGCGATCGTTGGGCAGCAACAACAAGGACATCAGCAGATTGGACGAGCCGTGACTGCTGTTGACCATGCTCGGCTGGACCAGCACCACCGCCAGCGTCAGCAGGTAGTACAGCCAGTAGGTGGGATAGATCCGCGACACACGGTTGAACACAAACCGCTTGGATTCGGCACGGCTCTGAAAACGTTCGCGGCTGACGATCACCATCACAAAGCCACTGATGATGAAGAACAGGTCGACGCCCAGCTGGAAGAAATCCACAAGCGGCGGCAGCAGGACGTCGCCGCCGGAATATTTGTGCTCCACCGCGCTCATGTGGAACAGCACCACACCCAGCACGGCCAGCCCCCTCAAACCCTGCAGGGAATAGATACGCTCCATCGACCGCTCCTACAGCAGACGCCATCACCGGGATCGCGACAAAATCAGGAATATCGGGGGATGTGCATCCGCAAGCGCTGCCGCCGGCCATGCCTGCCCGTTCGCCGATAAGCATAGCCAAGTGCGTCCATTGCGCTTCAGTCGTGGCTGACGGCACCGATCTTGTGGATCGACAGGTCGGCGCCGTAATACTCCTGCTCCTGGCTCAAGCGCAGCCCCAGGCACAGCTTGATCGCGCCATACACGGCAAAACCGCCGGCCAGCGCGACCAGCACGCCCAGGGCGCTGCCGATCAACTGACTGATCAGGCTGACCCCGCCCATGCCGCCCCAGGCGGTCTGGCCGAAGATACCGCAGGCGATCCCGCCCCAGACCCCGCACAAGCCATGCAACGGCCAGACACCCAGCACGTCGTCGATTTTCCAGCGCACCTGCGCTGCGGTAAAGCACCAGACGAACAGCGCCCCGGCGATGATGCCGGTGACCAGCGCACCCACCGGATGCATCAGGTCGGAGCCGGCGCATACCGCCACCAGCCCGGCCAGCGGGCCATTGTGCAGAAAGCCCGGGTCATTGCGCCCCACAAGCAGCGCCGCAACGGTGCCCCCGACCATGGCCATCAACGAATTGACCGCCACCAGTCCGCTGACCCCATCGAGGGTCTGGGCGCTCATGACGTTGAACCCGAACCAGCCAACGATGAGGATCCAGGAGCCGAGCGCGAGAAACGGAATACTCGACGGCGGATAAGCCACCAACTTGCCGTCGCGATAACGGCCGTTACGTGCGCCCAGCAGCGTCACTGCCGCCAGCGCCAGCCAGCCACCCATGGCGTGCACTACCACCGATCCTGCGAAGTCATGAAAGCGTGCGCCAAAGGTGTTCAGCAGCCAGGCCTGCAACCCGAAGTTGCCGTTCCACACCATGCCCTCGAAGAACGGATAGACAAACGCCACGATCAGCACCGTCGCGCACAGTTGCGGGGCGAAGCGTGCGCGCTCGGCGATGCCGCCGGAAATAATGGCCGGGATCGCGGCGGCAAAGGTCAGCAGAAAGAAAAACTTCACCAGCCCATATCCATGATCGGCAGCGATCACCGCTGCTGGCTGGAGAAAACTGACCCCGTAGGAAATCCAGTAACCGACGAAAAAGTACGCCAGGGTCGAGACGGCGAAATCGCTGAGGATTTTCGATAACGCATTGACCTGGTTTTTCTGCCGGACCGTGCCGACCTCCAGGAAAGCGAAACCGGCGTGCATGGCCAGGACCATGACTGCGCCGATCAGAATAAACAGGGTATTGGAGCTATGGACCAGGGTGTCCACCGCGCTTTGCACATTTTCCATCGAGAGGCAGGCCTGCAAGTCATGAAAAGCACCAAAGCAAGACAAGACTTCAGCCCGTTCGCAAAAACAGCACCATCGAGGCGCAAAGCGAAACCGCCGCGACCTGTTTTGGCGCACGACGATAGGCAGAAATATTGAAAGCCGGGGCGCAGTTCTCGGTTTTATGGTTTGGGATCAAGGTCTGGGCTTATCGGCCGACCTTCGCGCTCTGCATTGGAGCGCTACACCTCCCTGGCGCACCATCACAAAGCAAAAGCTGTACCAGGCCGACCGCACACACTTTGCAGCAATTGGAATGAACCTTCGGTAATGAGCCATACTCGAAAAACCAATTGCCACTTAGACGGAGAACACCAATGGCTCGCCCAACCGCAGAGAAAGCCCAGGATATTTTGATGGCAGACTTCCAGACACTGGTTGCCGACACGGAAAAGCTACTGGCACACACGGCATCTCTGGCCGGTGAACAAGCTGACGAGCTGCGCGGTCAGATCAACGAAAGCCTGGTGCGCGCCCGCGAGACCCTTTCGCTGGCAGAAGAAACCCTGCGTGAACGCGGCAAGGAGGCGGTGGTTGCAACGGAAGAATACGTTCAGAACAACCCGTGGCAGTCGGTGGGTATTGCAGCTGGCGTTGGCTTCCTGCTGGGCTTGCTGGCAACAAGGCGCTGATCGATATGACGTCGGGAACAGGTCCATCCGAGACCGATAACAGCTCTTCGCCGCGTCGCCTGGGAGCCGCATTTCTGGGTCTGTTGCACAGCCATGTCGAATTGTTCGGCATCGAGCTGCAGGAACAGAAAGCGCGGACCGTCAGCCTGTTGCTGTTCGCCGGGCTGGCGCTGGTGTTTGCGCTGCTGCTTCTGATCGGGCTTTCCGCGCTGCTGCTGGTACTGGTGTGGGACAGCTATCGCCTCACCGGGATCATCGGCCTGTGTGGGTTCTACACCTTGGCGGCGTTGTTTTGCGCACTGCGTCTGAAGGCCGCGATCTTCGACGAGTCCTCCCCCTTCCATTCAACGCTGGAAGAACTGGCCAACGACCGCGAGCGACTGATGCCATGAGTACCCCTGATTCGCCCCAGACCCATAATCGTCGCGAACTGCGCAAGGCGCTGATCCGTCTGCGCATGGAGATGCACCGCCAGGAGATTCGTCACGAGTCAGCGCAGCTGATGCGCCCGCTGCACCGCATGCGCGGGATGGCCCATGACCTGCCCGGTTCGCTGGGGATCAAGCACGCGCCGTTGTGGGGTGTCGGCGCTGTTTCTCTGCTGGGTTTCCTCACCGGTAAAGGCGCTCGCAGCAAACGCACCGGCAATATCGGCCGACTGATCAAACTCAGCGCCAGCGTCTTGCCGCTGATCAGACTGGTCATGCAAGGGGCGTCCCGCCGGCCCTGAGATGGCCATTTGGCTGCATTCTTGCAACAAACCTGCGCCGTGCCTTTTTCCAATGGTTCACATTGGTCCAGGGCGCGGCGTTTGCGTTTGATAATCATGCCAATAACCAATTGAGGAGGCCATGTGATCGATGGGCAACCGCTAGCTTGTTTTCAGCCGTTCATCGATACCGCCACGGGGCGTATTGCCGGAGTAGAAGCGCTGGGACGTCTGCGTCAGGAAGATGGTCGACTGCAGTCGGTCGGGCCGCTGTTTGCCGACCCCAGGAGACCGGCTGCCGAACTGCGCCGCCTGGATCGACTGATCCGCGACGATGCTCTGGGACGCCTGCATGAGGCCCCCGCCGACTGGTTCCTGAGCCTGAATATTTCTCCACGCTGGATCAGCCGCCTCAGGCCGGGCCAGCCGCTGCCCAGCCTCAAGCAATTACAGGAACACGGAATTGCCCCGCAGCGGATCGTCTTCGAGATCACGGAACTGGGCGGCGACAGCCAGCGCCTGAGCGATGTCGTGGCGCGTTATCGGCAGGCCGGCGCGCGAATTGCGATCGACGATTTTGGCGCCGGTTATTCGCAACTGGACCGGGTCCTGGCGCTGCAACCGGACATCCTCAAGCTCGATATGCGCCTGTTCCAGGCAGCTGCCCGTGGAGGGCCGAGCAGCGATGTGGTCAAGGCCCTGGCACAGATGGCTGAAAAGACCGGCTGCTGGATCATTGCCGAGGGCGTGGAAACCGAAGCAGAGCTGGATTTCGCGCTCGAATGTGGTTCGCGCTACGTTCAGGGCTTCCTCTTTGCCCAGGCGGAACGAGATTTTTTCGCCGCCAACGCGTTCGTCGAGCGCTTTGCCAGGCTGCGTGATCGCTACGTAATGCAGAAGGTCGACGAGCGTGAGCGGCTGATGAACCTGCGCAAGCGCCTGAGCCAACTCATGCTTGGCCTGCAGACCTGGGCCGAAAGCAATGCGCCGCTGAGCGATCTGCCGAAAGTGCAGGACTACCCCTGGCTGCTGCGCTTCTACCAATGCGATCGACATGGCACGCAGCTCACGCCCAACCTTGAATGGCGCAATGGGGAATGGATCGCCGACACCCGCTACCTGGGTCACAACTGGTCGTGGCGCCCGTACTTCTATCACTTGCTCGCCGAGGGCTGGCATGAGCGTCGTCTGACGCTGTCCAACACCTACCGCGATGCCACCAGCAATCAGTATTGCCTGACGGCGGGGCAGTTCTTCGACAACGGCCAGCGGCTGCTGTTGATCGACGTCGATGCCGTCGGTTTTTGATTCACTCGCCCGACCATCTTGTGCTTGCAGCCCGGTTGACGAACCGGGAAGCTAGTCCGGTAATCACCCGATGGAGTACCGGCCTTGGATTGGCAAACCCTGCTTACCCGCGAGCGCCTTGGCAAGACCCTGCACAGCCCTGAAGAGCTGGGCCGCAGCCCTTTTCACAAGGACCACGACCGAATCATTTTCTCAGGGGCATTCCGGCGCCTGGGACGCAAGACCCAGGTCCACCCGGTGACCAGCAACGATCATATTCATACCCGCCTGACCCACTCGCTGGAAGTCAGCTGCGTAGGCCGCTCGCTGGGCATGCGTGTCGGCGAGACCTTGCGCAGCGCCCTGCCCGACTGGTGCGACCCGGCGGATCTGGGCATGGTCGTGCAATCGGCCTGCCTGGCGCACGACATCGGCAATCCGCCGTTCGGGCATTCCGGCGAAGACGCCATCCGCAACTGGTTCAAGCAGGCCGCAGGGCGTGGCTGGCTCGACGGCATGAGCGAGGTCGAGCGCAACGACTTCCTCAATTTCGAAGGCAACGCTCAGGGGTTTCGCGTCCTGACCCAGCTGGAATATCACCAGTTCGAAGGCGGTACCCGGCTGACCTATGCGACCCTTGGCACCTATCTCAAGTACCCGTGGACAGCTCGGCATGCCGACTCCCTGGGCTACAAGAAACACAAGTTCGGCTGCTACCAGAGCGAGCTGCCGATCCTTGAGCAGATCGCCCAGAAACTCGGGCTGCCACAACTGGAGGAACAGCGTTGGGCCCGGCATCCATTGGTGTACCTGATGGAAGCGGCCGATGACATCTGTTACGCGCTGATCGACCTTGAGGACGGGCTGGAGATGGATCTGCTCAGCTATCCGGAGGTCGAATCCCTGCTGCTGGGGCTGGTGGGCGATGACTTGCCTGAGACCTATCGCCAACTGGGGCCAGGCGACTCACGACGACGCAAACTGGCCATCCTGCGCGGCAAGGCCATCGAACACCTGACCAATGCCGCCGCCCGCGCTTTCGTCGAACAACAGGACGCCTTGCTGGCCGGCACGCTACAGGGGGATCTGGTCGAACACATGCACGGCCCGGCCAAGCGCTGCGTGCTGAACGCCAAGGACATGGCGCGCAAGAAGATCTTCCAGGACAAACGCAAGACCCTCCACGAGATTGGCGCCTACACCACCCTGGAGATCCTCTTGAACGCCTTCTGCGGGGCGGCTCTGGAGCAGTTCGGCGGCCACACCCCCTCGTTCAAGAGCCGCCGCATCCTCGACCTGCTGGGCAATAACGCACCCGATCCGCAATGGCCGCTGCATACCTCGTTTCTGCGCGTCATCGATTTCATTGCCGGCATGACCGACAGCTATGCCAGCGAGATGGCTCGGGAAATGACGGGGCACTCAAGCCCGGTGTAGAGGCGTCAGTCCCAGGCAAAAGCCCGAAATCCGTCAGGAGCTCGGGCTTTTCTTTTCATGCATTCCGGAAAAGAAAACCGGAGCTTCAGAAACGTCCTACCCGCTATCCAGAAATAACCTATCGCCGCCCTCCTACCTCTACCGAATAATCCGCCAGCTCGACAACACTCACCAGCCCGCATCCTCACCAGCCTGCAACGTCTTGCCCACACAGGCTCGAGGCGCGCACGACGCGCTGCCGATGGCCCATCCGCCCCTCATCGCCCAATCTGGAAACCTCGATGTTCAGACAAAAGCTTCGCATCCTGCTGGTAGAGGATCACCCGTTCCAACTCATCGCCGTGCAGATCCTGCTCAATAACCACGGCCTCTATCTGCTGACGCCGGCAATGACCGCGGCGGAGGCCATCAGCGCCCTTGAGCGCAGCGCCGAGCCCTATGACCTGCTGCTGTGCGATCAGCGTCTGCCGGATATGGGCGGTGTCGAACTGATCGAACTGGCAAGCCAGCGCGGGTTGATCCGCCAGGCTGTGCTGTTCAGCGGCCTGGACACGGCCCAATTGCTCGACATCGAGCGCCGGGCCCGACATAGAGGGCTTCCATTACTCGGTTGCCTGAACAAGCCCCTGAACACCCTGGAGCTTTTGCGCCTGGTCACGCCGAACGAGTGAACTCTGATATCCGACCCCTACTCTGACTTGTCGGCGAACAAATAACGAGGGCGTTTCACCGCCCGGTTATCACACTCGCAACTCGCTCGGCCGCATGGAAAAACTTCAAAGGTTTAACTACGTAGCCTGAACCTTACTCAACCGTAGGACTATTCCCATTCGAAATAAACGCCTTCCTCTTGATAACTTTTCTCACAGCGGCGAGCCTCGACTTTTTTAAACATTTATGAACTTCCTGGGCATTGACGTACGTCAATACGCTAATTTTTGTAGGATTTTTCCTATATATGGCCGCGAGCCCCTTCTGTTCATGCGCGCCTTCGAGCATCTGAGATAAGGTGCGCGCTTTCTTCGCAGCCTGTTATGGATTGAATTATGAACTCAGTTTTTATCATCGACGATCATCCGGTCATTCGCCTGGCCATCCGAATGCTGCTGGAAAATGAAAATTACGAGATCGTCGGTGAGACCGATAACGGTGTGGATGCGATGCAAATGGTGCGCGAATGCATGCCGGACCTGATCATCCTCGACATCAGCATCCCCAAGCTTGACGGGCTCGAAGTCCTGGCCCGCTTCAACGCGATGAATCTGCCCTCCAAGATTCTGGTGCTGACGGCGCAGGCGCCGAGCCTGTTTGCCATTCGTTGCATGCAGTCGGGTGCGGCCGGATATGTGTGCAAGCAGGAAGACCTCAGCGAACTTGTCAGCTCGGTCAAAGCAGTATTATCCGGCTACAATTATTTCCCGAGCCAGGCCCTCGGAGCACCCAGCGGACAAGACGGCGACCCGAACGAACTCGAGCGCTTCAAACTGGTCAATGATCGGGAACTGATGGTATTGCAATTATTTGCTCAAGGGCGAACAAACAAGGAAATCGCCAAGGGCATGTTTCTCAGCAACAAGACCGTGAGCACTTACAAGACTCGCTTAATGCAGAAACTGAAAGCCAAGACTCTGGTAGAACTTATCGAGATGGCAAAACGCAATTCGTTAGTGTGAGAGATAGGATGTCGAAGGCGTTAAGGGACTATTGGATAGCCGCCGTACTTGTTTGCCTGAGTAGCACCGTGCGGGCCGAGTCGCCGGCGGCCGAGCGTTACAACCTGCTCAGCCGCTCCAATCCGGCGCATATGGACGTGACCCTGGACCGCAGTCAATGGCAGTGGGTACGCAACCGGCGCGAGCTGATTCTGGGGACGTCCGCCCCGGACTATCCCCCTTTCGACATGACCCTCACCGGTCATGACTACGAAGGCTTCACCGCCGACTATGCCGGCATGCTGGCGCGGGCGCTGGATCTGCCGATCAGGGTCCTGCGCTATGAAACCCGAAGCCAGGCCATAGACGCGCTGATCAGAGGTGACATCGACCTGCTGGGCAGTGCCAACGGCTACGAAGCAGCCGCTCAGAACCTCAAGCTCTCGGCGCCCTATGCGATCGATCAGCCGGTGCTGGTGACACGTGTGGGGGAACCGCGCCTGGTGACCGACGGCCTCGACGACCTGCGCCTGAGCATGGCCTATCACTATCTTCCCCCTGATGAAATCAGCGCGCTGTACCCCAAGGCCCGCCTGCAGACCTTCCCTTCGTTTCAGAGCGCAATCAACGCCGTGGCCTTCAATCAGGCCGACGTCTTCCTGGGCGACGCGATTTCCACCCATTACGTCATCAGCAAGGGCTACCTGAACAATGTGCAGATGGCCAACTTCGGCAAGCACGAACCAAACGGCTTCAGCTTCGCGATGCGCGCGGACAACACCGAGTTGCTCGATATCGTCAACCTGATCCTCAAGGGCATCCCGATCGAGGAACGCATCGCCATTTCCAAACGCTGGGGCGCGGGCTCGGACCTGATGCTCACGGATCAGAAACTGCAACTGACTCAACGCGAGGAACGCTGGATCGCCCAGCATCCAACGGTGCGGGTGGTGATCAACGACGCCTACGCACCGTTGACGTTTTTCGATGCCAGCGGGAATTTTCGAGGGGTCACCGCCGATCTGCTGGACCTGATCAGGTTACGCACCGGCTTGCGCTTTGAAGTCAGCCATGCACCCGGCATGGGCGACATGATGAACCGGCTTGCCCAGGGCCAGGCCGACCTGATCGGCGCGATGATCCCCAGCGACGAGCGGGAGAACCGCTTCAGCTTCAGTCGTCCGTACATGGACAATGCCTTTGTGCTGGTCACCCGCAAACAGACTTCCAGCCCCTCCAACCTCGACCAGCTGGAGGGTAAGCGCGTGGCCCTGACCCTCGGCAGCCCGGTCCTGTCGTACCTCAGACAAGCCCACCCGAGCATCTACCCGGTAGAAGTCGACAACCCGGCCCAGGCTTTGGACATGCTCGCCCACGGACGTGTGGAAGGGGCAATCACCTCACTGTTCAGCGCGAGTTATTTCCTCTCATCGCGCGCGCTGCACGACGCCTTGCAAATGCGCGTCACGGTGGGCCAGGTGCCTGCACGTATCGCCATGGCCACTTCGCGCAATGCCACGGAACTGACTGCCATCATCGACAAGGCCTTGTCGAGCATCGCCCCGGAAGATCTGGCCGTGATCAACAACCGCTGGCGCACCTACATGCCGACCGGGCGCGGTGCCTGGAAAGACTACCAGTTGCTGGTGTACCAGATCATCGTCGGTGCGGGGCTGTTGCTGCTCGGCTCACTGGCCTGGAACGCCTGGATGCGCCGTCAGATCAAGCAACGTGAACGCGCAGAGCGGGCCTTGAGCGACCAGTTCGAGTTCATGAGTGCGCTGGTCAACGGCACGCCTCACCCGATCTACGTGCGTGACTGCGACGGCTTGCTGCAGATCTGCAATGACAGCTACCTGACCGCCTTCTCCGCCCGGCGCGAGGACGTGATCGGCAAGAGCATTCTCGACAGTGCGCTGAGCGACCCGCAGGAGGCACGGCAGTACGTCGACGATTACCGGGAGGTGATGGCCAGCGACACGCCGCTGATCCTCGACCGCTCGCTGCGTATCGGCGACCAGTCCCTGACCATCTATCACTGGATCCTGCCGTTTCGCGATTCGCTGGGCCAGGTCCAAGGCATCATTGGTGGCTGGATCGACATCAGTGACCGGCGCCAGTTGATCGAAGACCTGCAGTCGGCCAAACAACAGGCCGACGACGCCAACCGCGCCAAGAGCACCTTCCTGGCCACCATGAGCCACGAAATCCGGACCCCGATGAACGCCGTGATCGGCATGCTCGAACTGGCCCTCAAGCGCGCGGATCAGGGCCAGCTCGATCGTCCGGCCATCGAGGTGGCGTACAGCTCTGCCAAGGATCTGCTCGAACTGATCGGCGATATTCTCGACATCGCCCGAATCGAATCGGGGCGGCTGGCCCTGAGTCCGGAGCGGGCCAACCTGCGTCAACTGGTGGAGTCGGTGGTCAGGGTGTTCGACGGCCTTGCCCGGCAAAAGAGTCTGGCCTTGCAACTGGAGCTGGACAGCCGGATCAACATCGACGTGTTGATCGACCCGCTGCGGTTCAAACAGATCCTCTCCAACCTGATCAGCAACGCCATCAAGTTCACTCAGCAAGGACAGGTGCGTATCAGCCTGCAAGCCGAGGATTCGGCCAATGAGCAGCAGATCAGGCTGCAAGTGGTGATTCAGGACAGCGGGATTGGCATCACCGAGGACGACCAGGCGCGCCTGTTTGCGCCATTCGCCCAGGCCGACAACAGCGGACAGCTGGCCCGGACCGGCGC
This sequence comes from Pseudomonas sp. NPDC087358, assembly GCF_044900785.1. Classification (NCBI taxonomy): domain Bacteria; kingdom Pseudomonadati; phylum Pseudomonadota; class Gammaproteobacteria; order Pseudomonadales; family Pseudomonadaceae; genus Pseudomonas; species Pseudomonas sp. NPDC087358. The sequence continues at coordinate 470,391 of NZ_JBJDOA010000003.1, read as the reverse complement.
CGGCCTGGGCCTGGTGATCTGCCGTAGCCTGTGCGAGATGATGGGCGGGACGCTGACCCTGGACAGCCAGCCTGGTGAAGGCACTCGAGTGCAAATGCTGTTCGAGCTGACGTCCCTGGACCCCGTGGCCAACCTTCCGGCGCCTCGTGACGCCGCTGATCAGCACACGGCGACCCTGGATATCCTGGTCGTCGACGACCATCCGGCCAACCGCTTGCTCTTGTGCCAGCAACTGGAATTCCTGGGGCATCGATGCGTCGTTGCCGAACAGGGTGCCCAGGGTCTTGAGCACTGGTTGGCGGGTCACTTCGATCTGGTGATCGTCGATTGCAACATGCCCGTGATGAATGGCTACAACCTGACCCGGGCCATACGCGCCCATGAGGGCGAGCACGCACAACAGCCCTGCACCGTGCTGGGGTTCACCGCCAACGCCCAGCCCGAAGAAAAACAGCGCTGTCGCGAGGCGGGGATGGATGATTGTCTGTTCAAGCCGATCAGCCTGACGGCACTCAATGACAAGCTTTCGCGCATCGGCACTCGGCAACACCGCGCAGCTCAGCCCAAGGACAGCGCTCTTTTCGACATGGGCAGCATCGTGACCCTGACCGGGAACCGTCCGGAAATGATCCAGCAACTGATCGGCCAGTTGATCAACAGCAGCCGGGACGATGCCAGGGAGCTGGCGCAGACGAGCGCACGGGGAAACCGACAGGACATTCTCGACATCGCCCACAAGATCAAGGGCGCGGCACGGATCATCAGCGCCAGCGAAGTCATCGGCCTGTGCGAGCTGCTCGAACAGGCCTGTGAGGAGGATGCCCCGGCCACGGTGACGGTCGGCTATGCGCAGGCACTGCAAGCGGCCATGGCCGCGCTGGAGCAGAAGCTGCTGCGCCACCGGCAACCGCCGGTGTAGCTTCTGCCAAACCCGCTTATCAATGCTCAGAAACAAAAAAGGGAAGCGGGCTCAATGCGCGCTTCCCTTCTTGCAACTCGACGGCACTCAGGCAGTCGGGTTGATTGCCTTTTCCGGGTACCAGGCGTCCATCAGCGGGCTGACTTCAGCCTTGATCACTTCATCACGCGCCTTCAACCAGCTTTCGACGGTTGCGCGCTGCTCTTCGGTGACCGAACCACGTTTGACGGAGCAGACCAGACCGTAGTCATCGCCGCCGACGTAGTCCAGGCCATTGGCATCCATAGCGTCGGTCAGGAAAGCGTCGAGGAAAGCGTCGATCGCCGCGTCGTCCAGGTCTTCCTTGAACTCCAGGTTCAGTTCGAAGCCCAGCTCCTGGAATTCATCCACGCAGAGCTTTTTGCGCAGACGGCGGGAACGGTTAGTCGCCATGAAAACAATCCTCAAAAGTAAATATCGGCCGGCACTCTACCAGCTTGGGCGCCCAAAAGCCCGAAAACCGCGCAGCCGTCCGGCGACGGTGTACAGAAAAATGCGGTTTATGGGGCCAATCGGAGAAAATTTGCAAAAAATAGCGCTGTTTGACGGCCGTCCCCCGGCGCAAGTCACGAAAGCTTGGGGCATAATGCCGCTTTGGCAAAAGGCCTGGTTTGTCAGCCCGCAGGCGAAATTTTTGGGCTGTTTTCACGTCGTGAGGGAATCCATCCCCTCTCTGTTCCCCCTCTTTTTGCAGTAGGGTTTTATTGAATGATCAAGTCTTTGCGTCCGCTGTTTTTTGCCACCCTGCTATTGCCGATCTCATTGTCTGTTGCCGCAGCACCCATCAACACCGCCTTGCCTCCCAAGATCCAGGAAGCCATCAAGGCCAGTAAGCTGGATAACAATGCCCTGTCTCTGGTCATGCTGCCGGTGACCGGTCCCGGTACACCCACGGTCTTCAACGCTGACGTTTCGGTCAACCCCGCCTCCACCATGAAGCTGGTCACCACTTACGCGGCCCTGGAAATGCTCGGCCCGACCCACCAGTGGAAAACCGAGTTCTACACCGACGGCACCCTGAGCAACGGCGTGTTGCGCGGCAACCTGTACCTCAAGGGTGGCGGCGACCCGAAGCTGAACATGGAGAAGCTCTGGCTGCTGATGCGCGATCTGCGGGCCAACGGCGTGCAGCAGGTCACCGGCGATCTGGTGCTCGACCGCAGCCATTTCATCCAGCCGCAGCTGCCGGTGTTCGACGATGATGGCAACGACAAGAACAAGCCGTTCCTGGTTCGTCCCGACTCATTGATGGTCAACCTCAAGGCCCTGCGCTTCGTGACCCGCAATGACGGCGGCAAGATTCTGGTTTCCGTAGAACCACCGATTGCCGCGATTCACATCAACAATCAGGTCAAGGCGCTGTCGTCGAACAAATGCACGGGCGATGTGCTGTACAACCCTGTTCCCGAAGCCGACGGCGGCATCACCGTGACCGTATCCGGGCAATTGGGTGATGGCTGCAACTCGCAGACCTATCTGTCACTGCTCGATCACCCGACCTACACCGCTGGCGCCGTGCGCGCCATCTGGCAGGAACTGGGCGGCACCATTCTGGGCAAGGACCGGCTGGATGTGGTACCGGGCAGCGCCAAGCTGCTGGCCAAGGCCTACTCGCCGGATCTTGCGGAAATCATTCGCGACATCAACAAATTCAGTAACAACACCATGGCTCAGCAACTGTTCCTGAGCCTGGGCTCGGAATTTCGCAACGAAGCCGATGGCGACGATGCCAAGGCGGCGCAACGGGTGATCCGTCAGTGGCTGGCGAAAAAAGGCATCACCGCGCCGCACCTGGTCATGGAAAACGGCTCGGGCCTGTCCCGCGCTGAACGCGTCAGTGCCCGGGAGATGGCGCAGATGCTCCAGGCAGCATGGAACAGCCCGTACCAGGCCGAGTTCATGAGCTCGTTGCCGCTGGCGGGCATGGACGGCACCATGCGCAAGCGCCTCAAGCGCACAGCCTTGCGCGGCGAAGCCCACATCAAGACCGGCACCCTGAACACCGTGCGCGCCATCGCCGGTTTCAGCCGCGACAGCAATGGCAACACCTGGGTGGTGGTTGCGATCCTCAACGACCCTCGCCCATGGGGCGCCTCCTCGATCCTCGATGAAGTGCTGGTGAACATGTACAACCAGCCGAAGCTGGCCAACACCACCGTTTCATTGCAGCCATAGCTATCGCGGCACTTGCGCGCTGTCGCCTATCGCGGCACGCGCAGTTGACCTGCAGACAGCCTCTGCGTCAGTGCGGCAAATGCCCTGCCTCCGTCTTCGCTATACCCTGCCCCCTGCCTTGCGCGACCTGCATTTCTGACAGACTCGTCATCATCGTCGGTCGCGGACGGCGCTATGCTGTGGACTCGAAACGACCCCAGAGGACAGCGACCGCCATGAACAAGACAACAGGCAAGCGACTGCGCAACACCTTGCTGATTTCCAGCCTGCTCGCTTCGGCGTTGATGCTCGCCGGGCCGTCACAGGCCGACGATGTCAAGCCAACCCGGGTGCGCGGCGCGATCACGGCAGTCGAAGGCGATCTGCTTAAGGTCCACAGCAATCGCGGTGAAGACCTGCAGATCAACCTGACCAAGGACACCCAGGTGCGCGGCGTGACCCTGGCGCAGGTGTCCGAAATAAAGCCGGGAAGCTACATCGGCTCGGCCGCTGTTGCGCAGCCTGACGGCACGCTCAAGGCGCTGGAGGTCCACGTGTTCCCGCCGCAGATGGCTGGCACTGGCGACGGGCATCGCGCTTTCGATCTGGGCAAGGACAGCACCATGACCAACGGTTCAGTGGGTGACCTGGTGACGAGCAACGGCCGCACCATCACCGTGAACTACAAGGGCGGGCAGAAGAAAATCCTGATCCCCGATGACGTCCCTATCGTCAATCTGGTGCCGGGCGATCGCAGCCTGCTCCAGCCCGGGGTCAAAGTCGTGCTACAGGCGCAGAAAGCCGCAGACGGCAGCCTCAGCGCGCAGTCGATTTCTGCTGGGGAAAATGGCCTGACACCGCCGATGTGAGCGGCGCGCCATCTGACGCGCCCGCCACTGGGGTGCCATGCAAACCTACAGGCAGGTAGCCAATACCGCGCCACGCCGGTCGACGGCCTTGGCGCCTGGTTTGGCGTAGAAGTTGATGGTGGTGGCAGCGCCCTTGCCCAGGACGTCGGCAAAATACTCGCCTTCGGTGGTGTAGACGGTCAGCTCACCTGCACTGCCCTTGTCCATGAACACGTCGGCGACATCACCGAACAGCTGCGTATTGGCCCAGGTCACCTTGATGCATTCGGCAACCGCAGCGGCGGGCTTTTGGCTGGCGTAAACCTGCGCAGGCCCCGCTGAGCGCGTCTGGTTCAAACTCATGCAACCCGCCAGCATCGCCAGCGCTACAGCTCCCGCCCAGTGTTTCATGACAGTCCTTTCAATCAAAAAGGAGCGATATTAACAGCAAGGCCAAGCAAGCCCTATTCCGGCGATGCTGTGCGCACAGCACAGGGCAAGACCGGGGCCTGGGCCTCACCCGCTGCCAGAGGCCGGTCAGTCATCGAGCGCAGCCGGCGGCGCTGCAGGCGCGGCCTTGCCCGGCTTGCCTGGTTTGCCGGGTTTACCTCCCTGCGCCGCAGATTTGGGTTCTGCGGCAGGCGCGACGGGTGCAGGGGCCGCTGCTTCCTTCTCGGCCATGGGCATCTGATCGATGGTGTTGAAAATTTCCTTGAGCTCGATAGGTCCGTTGTGAGTCAGTTTCTTGTCGCCATCCTTGCCCACCAGGATCACCTGCGCCTGACCACTGGCCTGCGCCCCCAACGCCAGCCCGCGGATCAGGGCCATGGTGGACTGCGGGTCCATATCCTTGTCTTCCCGCTTACCGATCATGTTCACAATGGTGTACAGCACCATGTTGCGTTTGGCGAAAGCGTCCAGGTTGGCCGGATCCTTGAGGCTAGCCTTGAGAGCGACCAGCGTCGGATCCACCGAGCTTGGCGCAATGATGATCAGCGGACGAGTCCTGCCACGCTCCTGCGCCAGCGGGGTATCGCTGTCAGCTGCCAGCAGGGGGCTGGAAACAGCAAACAGAACGGCAAGGGCCAGTGACCGACTTAACATACGCACCTCCTTTCGATATTCATGCACTGATGATCGTGCATCGTGGCAAAAGGTCCAGGCGATAGCTTGAAAAATCAGGATTTTTTTCTCGCCCGGGCCTGACGACCGAACGGGCAGGCGCGTGACGACAGCGTGAGAGTGGCGCCGCTGCTGCACAAGGCGTGACCGGCAGTAAATCGCGGACGACAAAAAAGGGCGAATCTTTCGATTCGCCCTTTCGGTACCGCCCAGCAGAGCGGATTTTGTTTGGTAGGCGCGATTGGACTCGAACCAACGACCCCCACCATGTCAAGGTGGTGCTCTAACCAACTGAGCTACGTGCCTGCTGTGGGTCGGCATTTTACGGATATTCAACTATGTGTCAACGTCTTTTTTGCGCACTAAGCCTATGAATATGCGAATTTTTTGCAGCCCCGGCCAAGTGTCGCCACGACACCGTTGCAAGCGACCTGGCCAGCCCCGATGTTTTCGCTGCCTATACTGGAAAGACCGCTGGCCAGGGTATCCGGCAGCAGCGGACCGATCAGCCGACACCCCCAAGGCACCGGCACCATGAACGTGCGCGCCCTGATCATTGCTCTGATGGTGACACTGGCGAGCTGCGCGTCCGCCTCCAAACCTGTGCCTGCTGCGGTGCAGGTATCACCCACCACCTGGCATCAGGTGGATCAGGAGATCCTCGCCGCATCGAAGTCGGCCACCACGCCGGCCCGGCGCTACGCCACGCAAACCATGGACAGCTGGATGGACAGCGTCTACCAGCGCACCGAATCGGATTTCATTCCGTGGTTCACCGGCTACTGGACCCAGCAATGGCTGACACTCAAGGTCAGCTGGTACAAGGTCAGCAGTCAAAAACCGGCCCAGACGCCAGCGCAGCGCCTGGATGGCTATCTGCAAGAGCAATACCGCGAGCGGGTGCTTGTCCCGGTGTCCCGTCAGATCGACCCTGAAGCGGTGATGGTTCAGGCGACGGCCTATTACATTCAGCTGCTCGACCAGCAACTGCCGCCCATCGCCCAACGCTACAACATTGCGGCCGAGCAGTTTGACGCCCACCTCAATGCGATCCCGGCCATCTCCCTGGCAGCGCCACCGAACGGCAGCGCGACGCTGTACCAACTGATCCATGCCGAACCGTTGGCGAAGATGCCCGCCTACGTCGCCCTCATCGAGCAGATTCACAAAGCTGCCACCGGACCCGATGCCGGCAGACCCGACGCCGGTATTTCTTCGGTGGCCATCCACTCCAGTGAAAAGCTCGAAGCCAGCCTTGCCCCGCGCGGCGCAGCCAGCGCGATTGCCGCCGCCGTCGGGCGAGTGGCCGGGCTGATGATCTCGGTCGGCATGGCTGGATTCGGCGCGATCACCCATCAGCACGAACGCGCCGAAATGGAACAACAACTGCGAAGCAGCCTTTCATCTGCGCTCAATGACAAAAAACGCAGCTTGATCGACAACCCGGATTTCGGTGTCCTGGCCGGGGTGTATGCCATCGCCGGACAAATCGAAGGCAGCCTGGGCGATGCTCCACTGCTGCCGTCATCGCTCGACAGCGCCGAGGCGCAATGAACCGCGCTTGTGCAAGCGAAGCCGCGCAGCCGCAACGCACATCGACACAGCCGCTCGTCGCCATCGCGGCACTATGTGCGAGGTCGGGCAGCCCAACATCAAGTTAGGACTAAGACATGGAGATCACCTGATGAAAAGCTCACTTGCGGCACTGGCGCTCGGTTGCGCCCTGACATGCAGTTCGCTGGCAGCACTGGCCGGTTCAGCGTCCCCGGAAATGGGTGCGTCGCCCTCGCAATCCGGCGTGGATCCGAGGACTCAGGGCAACGACACGCAAAGACAGGGTGTCGATACCGACCCTGGTAATGGAGCAATGGGGATACGCCGTGGCATGAATACCGGCTCGATGAGCAACGGTACTGGCGGCAATAATGATGCGGACTTGCCGGGAGGCAGCACCAGCGGCAGCGGCTCTACCGGCAGCAACTCCAAAGGTTCTTCCGGCAGCTCATCCAGCGCAGGTGGGGCAGGCGGTTGACACCAGCCCTCGCTTCGCGACCCTGTCAATCGTCACCAGCCAAGGCCAGACCGATCGAAAACCGGCGTATCATAGGGTTGTTTTGAAGCGTTGCTGGATGAAGGGCGACGACTGCTGTCAGTCCCGCCCTTTCGGTTTTTCAGGGAGCACCATCGTGGGTATGAAGAAGTCAGCGCTGGAACTCAAGCGCGAACTGAACACAATCGCCGGCAATCTGGAACGTACTGCCGGAGAGATCAGCCGGCTGGCAGAGCGCATCAAGGATGTCGATGTCGTCGCGGTACTGCATCTGATGAATCAGCAATACAAGGACGCTGACCGCCTGCGCGCCTACGCTGACGAGATCAAGGCAGGACGCATCACTCGCGCGAAGCTGGAATAAACGGTTCCGGGCGACGATCAAGTGACAGACAGGCACAGCAAAAAGGGCGACCCTCTCGGGCCGCCCTTTTCGTTACCGCCCAGCAGAGCGGATTTGTTTGGTAGGCGCGATTGGACTCGAACCAACGACCCCCACCATGTCAAGGTGGTGCTCTAACCAACTGAGCTACGTGCCTGCTGTGGGCGGCATTCTACTTATATTCAACAGGCTGTCAACAGGGCTGTTTCGATAACTCACTGAAAGTTATTGCCTTTTAATATACGGAACGAGTAAGTGGCACATATTTAAGACACTAAAACCTCTCCCCCTGCTGGTTACGGGCCTACATCTCGGGTAGGATCGCCGCACTCGTAAAGAATATTAGACAGGGGCCTTTAGCATGACCAACACCGCATACCCACAGTCTTACTATGCCGACTCCGCGAATCCGGTCCCTGCGCGTCCGGCACTGCAAGGTGAAGTGGAAACTGACGTCTGCATCATCGGTGCTGGATATACCGGGCTTTCCAGCGCCCTCTTCCTCCTCGAACATGGCTTCAAGGTCACCGTGCTTGAAGCGGCAAAAGTCGGCTTCGGCGCGTCGGGGCGCAACGGCGGACAGATCGTCAACAGCTACAGCCGTGACATCGACGTCATCGAGCGCACCGTAGGCCCCGGTCAGGCCCAGCTGCTGGGTGAGATGGCATTCGAAGGCGCACGTATCATTCGCGAACGTGTCGCCAAATACCAGATTCAATGCGACCTGAAAGACGGCGGCGTGTTTGCCGCCATCACCCGCAAACAGATGGACCATCTGGAAGCGCAGAAACGACTCTGGGAACGCTACGGCCATCAGCAGTTAGAGTTGATGGACCAGCGCCGCATACGCGAAGTGGTGGCCAGCGATCAATATATCGGCGGCATGCTCGACATGAGCGGCGGCCACATCCATCCGTTGAACCTGGCCTTGGGCGAAGCCGCCGCCGTGGAATCGCTGGGGGGCGTGATCCATGAGCAATCCGCTGCGATCCGTATCGAGCGCGGCGCAAATCCTGTGGTGCATACCGAGCAAGGCAAGGTCCGTGCGAAGTTCATCATCGTTGCCGGCAACGCCTATCTAGGCAATCTGGTGCCGGAACTGGCGGCCAAATCGATGCCGTGCGGTACTCAGGTCATCACCACCGAGCCTCTGAGCGAAGAACTGGCCAGCACCTTGCTGCCGCAGGATTACTGCGTCGAAGACTGCAACTACTTGCTCGACTATTACCGCCTTTCCGGGGACAAGCGTCTGATCTTCGGCGGTGGTGTGGTGTACGGCGCGCGCGATCCGGCGAACATCGAGGCGATCATCCGGCCAAAAATGCTCAAGGCATTCCCACAGCTCAAGGACGTGAAAATCGATTACGCCTGGACCGGAAATTTCCTGCTGACCCTGTCGCGCCTGCCGCAGGTGGGACGCTTGGGCGATAACATCTATTACTCGCAAGGGTGCAGCGGCCACGGCGTCACTTACACGCACCTGGCGGGCAAAGTGCTGGCTGAGGCGCTGCGTGGCCAGGCCCAGCGTTTTGACGCGTTCGCCGGGCTGCCGCATTACCCTTTCCCCGGCGGGCAGATGCTGCGCACGCCGCTGACGGCGATGGGCGCGTGGTATTACAGCCTGCGTGACAAACTGGGGTTTTAAGCGCAGCAGCCCCAGGCGGTCAACGCACGTTATTGATCGCCTTCACCGCTTCACCTGCGGCCTGCTCCTGACCGGCCTGAGCCAGGTCATTGGCCGCCTTGAGCCAGCGCTCGCGATCTACCGGCACGGGCAGCTGCCGAGGGCTTTGCACCAGCACTGCCCAGTTACCGGCGTTGCCCCAGTCTGAGGTGAACTCCTCGAAACTCACGGTCAGGCGACCCATCCCGGTGTAAATCAACACCGTGCGCTTGTTCTGGTTGAATCCCACCAGCACGCCGTAACGCTGATCCTTCCACCACAGCGAGCCTTCGGAGAAGCGCAGCAGCACCGGGTAACCTGCCGAGACCTGCGCCAGCAGATCGGGGAACTGGCGGTCGACCGGGTAGACCACAAAGCCGTATTCACGGGCAAGATTGAGCATGTTGCGCTCCAGTTGCTCTTGGGCACCGGGCAACTTCAACGGCTTTTCCAGCAATCCCGGTGTGGTCTGTACCCCGTGCACGCTCAGCATGCTGGCCAGGGCGAATGGCCCACTCTGCCAGGCCCTGCCCCTGAAAAACGGCACCGAGTTGATCTCCACCCGGTCCGGCAGGCGCTTGTACTCCGGCGGATAGCCGGGTTTATAGCCGTGAGAGTCAGCGCAACCTGCCAAGGCCAGCACCACGATCAGGGCCAACCAGTTCCGTTTGCCGCCAGAGACGTCCGATAGAGACACGTTTTTCACTCACTTGTCTGGTGCCGGGCAACCCGCGACCCGGCCTGGACGCCGATCATAGAGCCGCCAACGCCTGGGGTATAGCCTCATTGCACAGTGCGCGTGGCTGGATAGAACAAATCGGTCATGGGATTAAGACCATCGGTCAATTTTCAGAAACAACAGCCGTACTAGACTGTCGATCATAGGGAGACGAAAAGTGAAGTAGCCGGAGGAAAGCATGAGCCTCGGAATGACCATTGTGATGTTGATCGCTGCGTGGCTGGCTGTTGCCGGCGCCATGTTGTGGGGTGTGATGCGGATTTCCCGTCGCCATCACCCCCACTATCGCAGTACTGAAGCAGCCAGATCGTCGCGCATCCCAGTGCGCAAACCGCGTCACGCCCCTGCGCACTGACGCCCGTCCTTTCACCAGGTGCACATGGCAAAACGGTCGGTGATGGAGTCCCCATCCCGACCGTTTTTCGTTGAACGCCCTTGATCAGGCTTTGTGCGCTTGTGCCTCGGCTTCCAGCTTTCGCTGTCTGGCGCGCCGAACCAGCATGTTCAGACCCTCGATCAACGCCGAGAACGCCATGGCGGTGTACACGTAACCCTTGGGCACATGGGCGCCGAAGCCTTCGGCGATCAAGGTCATGCCAATCATGATCAAAAAGCCCAGCGCCAGCATGACCACTGTCGGGTTGTCATTGATGAACTTCGCCAGAGGCTCGGAAGCGACCAGCATCACGATCACGGCGGCAATCACGGCGATGATCATGATCGGCAAGTGCTCAGTCATGCCGACGGCTGTGACGATGCTGTCGATGGAGAACACCAGGTCCAGCAGCAGGATCTGACCGATCGCAGCGGCCATGCCCATGACCACGGTGCTGGATACGGCTTTTTCCTCATCGCTCTTGATGTCCACGCTATGGTGGATCTCGGTGGTCGCCTTCCACACCAGGAACAGGCCACCGGCGATCAGGATCATGTCTTTCCAGGAGAACGTCTGGCCCAACACGTCCACCACCGGCTCGGTCAGCTGGACGATCCAGGCCACCGTGGTCAACAGGCCCAGGCGCAGGAACAGCGCCATGCTGATACCGATGCGGCGCGCCCGGGTGCGCTGATGCACCGGCAGTTTATTGGTCAGGATCGAGATGAAGATCAGATTGTCGATCCCCAGCACGATCTCCATCACCACCAGCGTCGCGAGCGCCACCCAGGCGGTGGGGCTTGCCGCCAGTTGCAGAAGATATTCCATAAGCCTGTCGTCCGAAGTCAGTTCGAGGAGATAGGGCCGCATTCTAGAGACGAGCACACTTCAGGAAAATTCGTATTTTCAAGGCGTATACTTCGGTTTTAACGAACTATCGGATCACAGGAACCCTATGCTGAACTATCGCCAGCTGCATTATTTCTGGGTCGTGGCCAAGACCGGCAGCATCGTTCGCGCCTGCGAGCAGCTGAACCTCACGCCGCAGACCATCAGCGGGCAGATCAGCCTGCTGGAGCAGACTTACGGCGTTGAGCTGTTCAAGCGGGTCGGGCGGCAGCTGGAGCTGACCGAAACCGGCCGCCTGGCCCTGCCCTACGCCGAGCAGATGTTTCAATTGGGCGGGGAGCTGGAAGCGCTGCTGCGCACCCAGCCGGATGAACAGCAGATCCTGTTTCGGGTCGGCGTCGCCGACGTGGTGCCCAAGTCCATTGTGTATCGTCTGATCGCCCCGACCATGGCGCTGAGCGAGCCGGTGCGCATCACCTGCCGGGAGGACCAGCTCGAACGCCTGCTGGCGGACCTTGCAATTCAACGTCTGGATCTGGTGATCTCCGACAGCCCCATGCCTTCGCATCTGGACATCAAGGGTTTTAGCCAGAAACTGGGGGAATGCGGCGTGAGCTTTTTTGCAACGAGGGCCTTGGCAGCGGTCTATGGGCAGGACTTTCCGCAGGGCATGCAGGGCGCTCCCTTATTGATCCCGGGTCAGCAGACGGTGGTGCGACACCGTTTGATGCGCTGGTTTGCCGAGCAGAATGTGCAGCCCAGAATTGTCGGCGAGTTCGACGACAGCGCTTTGATGAAGGCTTTTGGCAAGTCCGGCAGCGGGATTTTCATCGCCCCCAGCGTGATCGCCGATGAAGTGATGGAGCAATACGACGTCGAACTGATCGGCCAGACGGACGCGGTGACCGAGTCGTTCTACGCGATCTCGGTCGAGCGCAAGGTCAAGCACCCCGGCATCGTTGCCATCACCGAAGGCGCCCGACGCCAGTTATTCACTGATTAGGCGTTGCAGCAGGCTTGCTTGGGCTTGGCCGCCATCAGCACCAGCGCCAGCAGGATCGACAGCACAATGATGCCGGCCGCGGCAAAGCCCAGATTGCCCAGCCCAAGGTGATCGATGACGCGCCCGCCGATGATTGCGCCGATGCCGATCCCCAGGTTCGCCCCGGCGATGTTCAGTGACGCGGCGAACGCCGGAGCCTGGGGCGCGGCCTTCATCAGGCGTACGTGGCTGACCAGGAACAGAGCTGCCTGGGTCACGCCCCAGACCGCCAGAGCCAGCGCCAATGCTGGCAATGAATGCATGCTGGGCACCACCATCACCATGCCGCCGACCATGAAGATGCAGAAGGTCAGGCTGGCGATCAGCGGATGACGGTCCACCAGCCGCCCACCCAACGAATTGCCCAACAAGCCGACAGCGCCAAAGCCCATCAGACTCCAGCCCACCACCGTCCCGTCGAAACCGGCCAGTCGCTCAAGCATGTCAGCCAGATAGGTGTAGGCGGTGAACATGCCGCTGAAGACCAGCACCGACAGCAACACGTGACCTTGCATGAGGCGGCTGCGCAGGATGCTGAATTGACTGCTGAACGAGGCCTGATCCTTGTGCACGCTTGTCGGCAGGTAAATAAACAGCAACAGCGCCTTGGCGAAGGCCACCACGGACAGGATCGCGAAGGCGCTGCGCCAGCCGAACGCATCGGAGATCAAGGTCCCGACCGGGATGCCGAACACCGTGGCGCAGACGATGCCGAAGCCGATCTTGGCAATCGCGCGGCCGGCGTGATCCGGTCCGACGATGTCCACTGCGGTCTCGCTGGCCAAGGCCCAGAACACCGGCAGGCCGAGCGCCGGAATCAACCGCGCGACCGCCATCACCCCGATATTCGGCGCCACGGCCGCCACCGCATTGGCGACACCAAACATGATCAGCACAGAGATAAACAGGCGCTTGCGTTCGAAGCGCGAGAAATAGGCGGTCAGAAACGGGCCGAAGCACGCCACCGTGAACGCGAACAGGGTCACCAGCAGCCCTGCTTGAGGGATAGTGACAGCCAGATCACGGGCAATCGCCGGCAGCAGGCCGACAATCACGAATTCTGTGGTCAGCACGGTGAAACCGGCAGCCGCCAGCAGATAGATGGGAAAAAACATCAAAACTCCAGAACGACGAAACGACCAGTCCTTGCGGAGTGGTCGGTCGGGATGCAAATACAGGAACGCGAATGGTAACAGACAGCGGCACGGCACAGGCCGGGCACGCAGACAAAAAGCACAACCGCCGACCGAGAGAGATCAGACGGCGGTGCGCATCAGGGGTTCAATCCGATCACAGATGCAGGCTGGTCGATCAGTAGGCGCCCATGTAGTCACGCTTGCCGACTTCCACGCCATTGTGGCGCAACAGGTCATACGCAGTGGTGACGTGGAAGAAGAACTGCGGCAGCGAGTAATGCAGCAGGTAGGTCTGGGTGCTCAGACGCTTTTCCTTGTCGGTGCCCGGACGCAGAACGATTTCGCGCTCTTCGTTGCCGTTGACCTGCTCTGGGGTAATGGTCTCGATAAAGGCCAGCACCTTTGTCAGCAACGCTTGCAGGTCCGCGAAGGTGGTTTCGCTGTCTTCATACTTCGGTGGCTCGATGCCGGAAAGACGCGCGCTGGCGCCTTTGGCGAAATCCACGGCAATCTGCACCTGACGCACCAGCTGGAACATGTCCGGGAACAGACGCGCCTGCAGCAGGGCATCTGGCTGGATGTTTCTGGCGGTGGCGTGGGCTTCACCTTTGGCCAGCACGGCGCCGAGGGCGGTGAGCATTTGCTTGAAGACAGGAATGGAGGCGGCGTACAGGGAAATAGTCATGGCAGTTCCTGATGGGGTAAGTCGCATTGATGAGCATCGACAGTATGCGAACGCGGCTTGTCTTTTACCTCATCCGGCCCCTACCCTCATAGCCTTTTCAACGCCTGGGGAAAGCGCCATGTCTACCGAGCAAGATTTCGACAACACTGCCGAGCCGGCAAACGCGCTGCAATTGAACAGCACCGAAGTGCGCATTCTGGGCTGTCTGATCGAAAAACAGGCGACCAATCCCGAAACCTATCCACTGACTCTCAACGCGTTGGTATTGGCCTGCAATCAGAAAACCAGCCGCGAGCCGGTGATGACCCTCACGCCCGGTCAGGTCGGGCAAAGTCTGCGGGCGCTTGAAGGTCAGCAGTTGACTCGACTGGTCATGGGCAGTCGCGCCGATCGCTGGGAACATCGGGTCGACAAGACCCTGGAACTGGTCCCGGCGCAGATGATCCTCATCGGTTTGCTGCTGTTGCGCGGCCCGCAGACGGTCAATGAGCTTTTGACCCGCAGCAACCGCATGCATGACTTTGACGACGCTGACGGCGTGGTCCATCAACTGGAGCGCCTGATCGGTCGCGGCCTGGCGGTGCTGATCCCAAGACAGGCCGGCCAGCGCGAGGACCGGTACATGCACGCCCTGGGCGATCCGGCGGACATGGAAGCGATCCTGGCGGCGCGGCAGAACCCCGCGGAGCGCCCCACGGGCGGCAGCTCGGCGCTGGCCGAGCGGGTCGAAGAGCTGGAGGCGCGCATTGCGTCGCTGGAGGAGCGGCTGGCCAGGCTGGAGGGATAGCGCCCGAAACTGCCTGCCCACCTTCTGTAGCAGCCCGGCTTGAGCAGCCCGGCTTGCCGGCGCTGACAATGTGGACAAGATAGCGCCAGCAGACGGCCCTGCTACAGGTGCTGATCAGCCACGGGGAACACTTCAGTCTCCCCGAGCAAACGCCGCAGCTGCCTGGTATTGCGCCTGGGTCGGGGTCACGCCGGTGTACAGGATGAACTGCTCCAGCGCCTGAATCGCCGCCACCTGATCCCCGCTGATCAGGCGCTTGCCGAGTATTTCGGCATGCACGATAAATGGCGTGCGCGCCGGGGTGGCGACCACATCGAAAGCCGTATCGGCGGCTTCGATGGCATCCACCTCGAACGCCAAGGCGTCAGCCTGATCCCCTGCCATCCCCAGAGGCGTGACGTTGACCAACAGCGGCGGCCTCTCGCCGCCCAGTTCCGCCTGCCACTCAAAGCCGCAGCTCATGGCCAGCGCCCTGCCCGCGGTTTCATTGCGCGCCACGATCAGGCCATCGGTAAATCCGGCATCGCGCATGGCGCAGGCCACCGCCTTGGCCATCCCGCCGCTGCCGCGCAAGGCAAAGCGGGTGCGGGTCACCGCGTGGCTGTCGAGCAATTGCGCCACGGCGATGTAATCGGTGTTGTAGGCCTTCAGGTGGCCGTTGGTGTTGACGATGGTATTGATCGATTGGATGGCAGCCGCCGAGTCGTCCATCTCATCAACCAGCGCGATACATGCCTCCTTGAACGGCATCGACACGCCACAACCGCGAATGCCCAGCGAACGCATGCCGCTGATCGCCGCTGGCAGGTCGCTGGGGGAAAAGGCCTTATAGTAGAAGTTCAGGCCCAACTGTTGATACAGATGGTTATGAAAGCGAACGCCGAAGTTGCCGGGACGGCCGGCCAGGGACATGCACAACAGTGTTTCCTTGCTTGCAGTAACGGACATGAAATCTCCTGAACGGTATTAGGTATACACCTGAGCAAAGGCGTAGAATTCAATTGCTTGCAGCGGTCAACAGCGCAATTGTCATCAATGTTGTCCGATACCTTACACAAAATTTACGCAACGGCTTCGCAGATATCTCGAAAGTCGTTGTCTGATCAGTTATCCCGTGGCAGTGCCTGAGCGTAACGCAGGCTCGCGACAACGGGACTGAACACCGAGGAACAGTCATGATTCGTCACATCCCCAAGGTTGCCTTGTTGTTAGGTGCCCTCGCCATCGCAGGCCAGGCTCAAGCCCATGGCGGCGGTCCAGGCTGGGGTGGAGCGGCAGTAATCGGCGCAGTCGTCGGCGGCGTGGTTGGCGCGGCAGTGGCTTCAGGTCCCGTGTACGCGGCACCGCCTCCGGTATATGTCGCGCCAGCGCCTGTTTACTACGCGCCGCCACCGCCACCGCCGGTCTACTACCAGCCAGCCTACGTGGTTGAACGTCCGGTGGTCTACGGCCCTGGCTACTACGGCCCGCCCCGCTACTACGGCCCGCCTCACGGCTACTACCATGGCGGCGGCCGCTGGTAAGTACCGGCTGTCAACATCGAGACCGCCGGTCACTGGCCGGCAACTCTCCACATCCCAGACCCCGCCCAACAGGCGGGGTTTTTGTTTTCTGGCGGCTGGCGTATGTGCCGGTTATGGTGCAAGGCTCGACACAGATGAAACTTTCGTCATGTTCCGGACAGTTTGAACGAACATGACAACGTCGCGCCCGGAACAGTGCAAATCAAATAACCCGGCCATACTGGCGCTGCATGCACTTGCTGTCGCCATTGCATTAATCATCAATAAAAAAGGGGCGCCCATGCCGACACAAAACCCGCACCGTACTGCCGGGCTCTGCACTTCCAGCAAGGTTTACAACGCCCTCACCGAACTCAAAAGCCTGGAAGGACATCGTGCGGCGAAGTTCGTATCGTTGCTGGCCCAGAACCTTGTCGACAAAGGCCTGATTTCCGAACATGAGGTCATTGCCATGCTCGATCAGGTCGTCGATTGATCCAGCACGGTCCGCTGGCGCCTTGGCGGGCTGCGGGGGCACGCGCGTTGCAAATCGTCATCAAGCCAGACTTCTGAAGTGCGCACCCTGTAGCAACGTGATGCACAACACCGTTGCATTACCTTTTCTTTTCAATAGCAGACCTCTGGCTCATCAATGACGACTATCGAGAGCGGTGATTTCTGCAGAGGGAAGGCACGCCTTAAAGTAGCCCCATAGATTGATGGAGGCACTTATGACCAAGGTTCAAATCATGTCGGTAGTCGGCAGCGCAGTCCCCGCGCAGCTCCGCCAGCGCGGCCTGCTGGCATGTTGGTATCTGATGCACAACGGCGAGCCCGTCAGCGGGCCGCTTGTCTCTCTGCCAGCGGCGCAAGCGCTGTCGCAGCAGATGCAGACCCGCACACTCAATAGCTGAACCGAATTCGCTGTTTCTCTGAATCGTGCGTTGCTCCGCACTTACCTTTAGCCCGCATCCCCTGACGCGGGCTTTTTTTTGCCCGCGATTCGGCGCGGCCCGATCAGACTCGCTCGGCCATCGTGGCGTTGACCTGACAGCGGTGAGCCAGCTTCTGCAGGCGTTTTTCCAGCGCGCCAAGTACCACCCGGTCAGAGCGCCCGGTTTCCAGTTCATCGATCAGCTCATTGGCGATCAGGCGCAGCTCATGGGCGATTACCACGCGGTCATCGTTCTGGTCCAGCTTGTGGGATTCGAACAGCCGGTGCAGGTAATCCTCCAGCGTGCGTTGCAGACGGTGACGATCGGTTGCCCGCAGGTGCACCAGGTTGACCGTGATTTTGCCCAGCAGCTCATTGAGCTCGGCGCACAGGTACTGCATGCGCCGGGCATAACCGGTCTCGCGATCACGTACCTGCTTTTGCTGGGCGGCCAGGTCCTGACGTCGCTGGATCGCTGGCACCGTCACCGCCATCATCAGCCCGACGATCAAGCCGATGGCCTGAATCCAGCCAGCCCAGTCGGAAGGTTTCACAAACAGGCCGGTGAAAAGCAGAAGCACCGCGACGATTGCCGCCGCGAACACCAATGCGGCGTAATCCCTGCTGATAAAACCCTTGGGCATTGCGCAACTCCTGACTCGATTCGAATGATGGTTATCAATGGCGTGGAATGCTAATCGGTGACCGGCACAAGTGCCACGAATATTGATGCCACCGGGTTAAATACAGGGTTTTTTCGCAGCTAACCTGAACGAATGCCGAACGCGCTGCTTTTATTGCACAAACGCCTCTGTTCCCCCATCGACACAGCTGGAAACTTGCTCATAAAATGCGCCGATCTTGTTGTCGTGCTTGAATAAAGACCGACCCTCCACGCTGTCTACAATCAATAAGTGAGCTTTGCTCTTGAAAATTCGCACATCTCTCATCGGCCTATTATTTGCACTTACAGGCTCGGCGCTTTCCACCGGCGCCCTTGCGAACGAACCTGCTGCTTTCAACCGCGACCCTGCCAATCTTCATCTGGCCTCCGGCAGCGCAATGATCACCGATCTGCAAACCGGTCAGGTGTTGTATTCGAGCAATCCGGATATCGTCGTGCCCATCGCATCGGTCACCAAGCTGATGACTGCCATGGTCACGCTGGATGCCAAGTTGCCGATGGATGAGATGGTCAAGGTCGACATCTCCCAGACCGCTGAAATGAAAGGCGTGTTCTCTCGGGTCAAGCTGGGCAGCGAACTCAATCGTCACGACATGCTGCTCATTACCCTGATGTCCTCGGAAAACCGCGCCGCCGCCAGCCTGGCTCACAGCTATCCGGGCGGCTACCCGGCGTTCATCAAGGCGATGAACGCCAAGGCCCGCGCCCTGGGCATGAGCCACACCGTGTACATGGAGCCGACCGGGCTGTCAGTGTTCAACGTTTCGACGGCTCGCGACCTGACCAAGCTGGCGCTGGCCGCGCGCAACTACCCGATGCTGCGCGAGCTGAGCACCACCCCGGAAAAAACCGTGACCTTCCGCAAGCCCACCTACACCTTGGGTTTCAGCAACACCGACCACCTGGTGCGCAAGTCCAACTGGGACATCAAGCTGACCAAGACCGGCTTCACCAACCAGGCGGGTCACTGTCTGGTGCTGCTGACCAGCATGGCCAATCGTCAGGTGTCCGTGGTGATCCTGGATGCGTTCGGCAAATTTACCCATTTCGCCGATGCCAGCCGCATGCGCCTGTGGATGGAAACCGGCAAGAGCGGCCCGGCGCCGGAAGTGGCGCTGCAGTACAAGAAGGAAAAGAACTTGGTCATGAAGCAGAAAGGGCTTCAGGCGTCGGAGTGAACCATGATCGTTCCCACGCAGCGCGTGGGAACGATCAGTCATGTCGTTTTTGCACAAGCACAACCCCAACGACCCGCTAAGCTTGATCTGTTGACGCTTGCTTTAGACATGCTCGGGGGAGTTGAACCATGCTCATAAAATGGGTAGTGGCTGCGTTGCACTTGTTGGCTTTCGGTTTTGCGTTGGCGGCGGTGTTGGCAAGGGGACGGGCCTTGCGACGCTTGCGCAGCGATGACCCACGCTCTTTTCGCGATGTGTTCGTGGTCGACAACATCTGGGGCGTTTCGGCGGGCATCCTGCTGATCACCGGCGCCTTCCGGGCGTTCGGCGGGCTGGAAAAAGGCTCTTACTACTACCTGCATCAACCGCTGTTTCATCTGAAAATCACCGCCTTCGTCGCCATCCTGGCGCTTGAGGTGGTACCGATGTTCGCCCTGATCAAATGGCGCATCGCGTTCAAGAAAAACCAGCCCATCGACACCTCACGCTCACGGCGCTTTGCACGGATCAGCCACATGGAAGCGGCGCTGATGGTCATCATCGTCATCGCCGCCACCGGCATGGCGCGGGGAATCCTGTTGAGTTGAGTCGAGCTGCGGTGCGAATCGCTTCTGCCCGGCGGGGTGTGAGAACCGTTCAATCCAGCTGACCCGCCGCGCTCTATTGTAGGAGCCGGCTTGCTGGCGAATGCGCAGGGTCAGTTACCCATAGGTCGACCGACGTAGCGCGTTGGCCTGCAAGTCGGGCCGCTACAACAGGCCCGATGTGCCCGACAGCATCAATTGAGCCAGAAAAACATCAACGTCAGGTTCGCCGCCGATATCAACCCGAACAGCCCCCAGGCCAGGGTCTTGGTGAGGATGTTGTTGGCAAACGGCCCCATCAGCTGTTTGTCGCTGGTGAAACGGATCAACGGCCACAGCGCAAAGGGCAGCTGCAGACTGAGCACCACCTGGCTTAGCACCAGCATCTTGCCCACCGCCCCGTCACCGAACCAGATCACCCCGATCAGCGCCGGGATCAGTGCCAGCCCGCGGGTGACCAGCCGCCGTTGCCAGCAAGGGATCCTGGCCTTGAGAAACCCTTCGAGTACCACCTGGCCGGCGATGGTGCCGGTAAAGGTCGAGCTTTGTCCTGCCGCCAGCAAGGCAACGCCGAACAGCACGCTGGCCAGCGTGCCACCCACCAGGGGGTCGAGCAGGTGATAGGCGTCCTGGATTTCCACCACGTCCGCATGGCCTGTGCCGTGAAAGGCCGCCGCTGCAAGAATCAGGATCGCGGCGTTGATCACCAGGGCCATGCTCAGCGAGCCGATGGTGTCCACCCGGGCAAAGCGAATCGCGCTGGCCTTGCTCTGAACCGAGGTGCCATTGACCCGGGTCTGCACCACAGACGAGTGCAGGTAGAGGTTATGTGGCATCACCGTCGCACCCAGAATGCCAATGGCGATATACAACGGCTCCTGCTGGCTGAGCACCGCCCATGACGGTTTCAGCCCGGCTGCCACGTCCGGCCAGAACGGCTTGATCAGCACCAGTTCGATGAAAAAACAGGTGGCAATGGTCACGATCAGGCCCAGGACGATCGCCTCCAGACGGCGGAAGTTGGCGCCCTGCAACGCCAGCACGATCACCGTATCGAAGGCGGTCAAGGCCACACCGGTGGTGATCGAGACGCCCAGCAACAGGTGAAAGGCCAGCGCAGCGCCCAGCACTTCGGCCAGGTCCGTGGCCAGAATCGACAGCTCGGCCAGGATCCACTGGCCCATCCCCACCCGACGGCTGTAACGCTCGGCGGACAATTGCGCCAGGTCGCGGCCGGTGGCGATGCCCAGCCGCGAACAGAGATTCTGCAGCACCATGCCCGACAGGCTGGCCAGCACCACCACGAACAGCAACGCGTAACCAAAACGCGAGCCCGCTTCGATGGCGGTGGCCCAGTTGCCGGGGTCCATGTAGCCGATGGAGATCAACAAACCAGGGCCTACGAACAACATCATCTTGCGCAAGAACGATGCATTGGCAGGAATGGCGACGCTGTCAGTGACCGCCGAAGGGCAGAAAGGAGCGGTAGCGGTGGTCGGGAGTATGTATTTCACGGGAGTCCGGCAATGATATTAATCAGCCACGAAGCTTAAACTCGCAGAAATGTTTTGTCTTGAAACTCTGCAAAAGCTCTACCATGCGTCGTCCCACGGAACCGGAAAACAATAATGTCCTCCCCTTCTCATACCCATGTCCCTTCTGATGCACTGCTTAAGGACGGCGACGGCGTCGATCCGATCCGCGCCGCGCTCATTTCCGCCCGCATCGACCGTCTGCCCGCTGTGGCGACGCTGTGGAAGCTGGTGGCCTTGCTGTCGATCGGCGGCTTCTTCGAGCTGTATGACCTGTTCCAGACCGCCTATATCAGCCCCGGACTGATTCGCGCCGGGCTGTTCGCCACCGGCAGCGCCGGCGTATTCGGTTTTTCCGATCAGGCCGCGTTCGCCTCGGCGACGTTTCTGGGGCTGTTTCTCGGCGCCAGCCTGCTCAGCCCCATCGCCGACCGCTTTGGCCGCCGCGCGATTTTCACCTTCGCCCTGATCTGGTACACCGTCGCCACGGTGTTGATGGGCATTCAGACTTCGGCGCTGGGCATCATCTGCATGCGTTTTCTGGTGGGCATCGGTCTGGGCATCGAGCTGGTAACCATCGACGCCTACCTGTCGGAGCTGGTGCCCAAGCGCATGCGCAGTTCAGCGTTCGCCTTCGCCTTTTTCGTACAGTTTCTGTCGGTGCCTTCGGTGGCGCTGATGTCCTGGTGGCTGGTGCCACAGGATCCGTTCGGCATCGCCGGCTGGCGCTTTGTGGTGCTGGCCAGCGCGGTGTTCGCGCTGTTTATCTGGTGGCTGCGTTCGCGCCTGCCCGAGTCGCCGCGCTGGCTGGCCCAGCACGGGCGCTTCAACGAGGCCGAGCAGATCATGGACGACCTGGAAGCGCGTTGCGTGAAGGATCACGGCCAGGCGCTGGATGAACCCGAGACCCACAACGTCGCGGTTGAAGGCAAAGGCCGCTTCGCTGACATCTGGCAACCGCCCTATCGTCGCCGCGCACTGATGCTGATCGTGTTCCATGTGTTTCAGGCCATCGGCTTCTTCGGCTTTGGCAACTGGCTGCCTGCGCTGCTGTCCGGTCAAGGCGTGAGCGTGACCCACAGCCTGGGGTACGCCTTCATCATCACGTTGGCCTACCCACTGGGCCCGCTGCTGTTCGTCAAATTCGCCAATCGTTTCGAAAACAAATGGCAGATCGTCGGGTCGGCGCTGGGCGCGATGGTCTTCGGCACCTTGTTCGCCCAGCAAAACACCGCGTTCGGGTTGATTTTCTGCGGGGTGATGATCACCTTCTGCAACGCCTGGTTGAGTTTTAGCTATCACTCGTACCAGAGTGAGCTGTTCCCCACCAATATCCGTGCACGCGCAGTGGGCTTCTGTTACTCGTTCAGCCGTTTGTCGACGGTGTTCAGCAGCCTCCTGATCGGTCTGTTCCTGGATCACTTCGGCACACCGGGGGTGCTGACGTTCATTGTCATCAGCATGCTGATCGTGATGATCACCATCGGCGCGTTCGGGCCCAAAACCCGCAACCTCGCGCTGGAGGATATCGCTCACCGTTGACGGCCCGGTTGCATCGCTGCGCCGCTCATCCAGTTGTTTGAACGCCGACCGGGGTGGTTTCTCCAACTCACATCACCCCTTGGCAGGAGAAACATCATGAGCGGTACACGTCCTGAAAACCCTGATGCGGCAAAAGATGAGGTGACCTTCCCCGAGACCGTCCCCGACCCCGATCCTCGGGAAGACCTGATCAACGAAGGTTGCGATCCACGGACGGGCTTCGAGCCGGGCACCGAGATGGTCCCGGAGAAAGGCGACTTTCAGACCGAATCCTAGCGCTGACATCGCAGCGCCGGGCACCTCGGCACCCTGACAACATACAGGCAGCACGGCTTGCCGGCGGTCGCGATGTCCCGACCGTTGCCGCCTGCAAGCCGATTGCCATGCAGGCGACGGAGTTAAGTCAGTGCACGCCAACGGGTCTTGCGCTCAGCGGATTCCCAGCCGTTTGGCCAACCGGCTGAGGTTGGCCCGGTCCAGGCTCAATTCCCGCGCCACTTCGGCCCATTTGCCCTGATGGCGTTGCAGCGCATCGTTGATCAGCACCGTCTGAAACGCATCGAGCGCCTCCTTGAGCCCCTCCCCCGGCTTGACCACAATGGCTGCGCCCGGCAGCGTCGGGGCCGCCGCCGTCACGGCCGCCACCTGCACATCGCTGTCCAGTCCCAGCGCCTGGGTTTCGATGGTCAGGATACGCGGCCGCTCAGGGTGCGCCGACAGCGCCTTGAGCACCGCGCGGCTGATCAGATGCTCAAGCTCACGGACATTGCCGGGCCAGGTGTAGGTCATCAGGCTCTGTTGCGCTTCGGGGCTCATGCGCAGGCTGCGCAGCCCCATGCGTGCGCGGTTTTCTTCGAGGAAATAACCGGCGAGCAACACGATATCCCGACCCCGCTCTCGCAATGGCGGCACCACCAGGGGGTAGACGCTCAAGCGGTGATACAGGTCGGCGCGAAAGCGCCCGGCGCGCACCTCTTCGGCCAGATCGCGGTTGGTCGCGGCAATGATGCGCACGTCCACTCGGTGCTCCTGGTCGGAGCCTACCCGCTGCAACTGACCGCTCTGCAGCACCCGCAGCAGCTTGGCCTGCACCGGCAACGGCAATTCGCCGACTTCGTCGAGGAAGATCGAGCCGCCGTCGGCCAGCTCGAACTTGCCGCTGCGCCCGCTCACGGCGCCGGAAAAGGCGCCTTTGACATGACCGAACAACTCGCTTTCAACCAACAGCTCCGGCAGCGCTGCGCAGTTGAGGCTGATCAGAGGCTTTTGTGCACGTGGCGATTGCAAGTGGATGGCCTCGGCGACCAACTCTTTGCCAACGCCGGTCTCGCCGGTGATCAACACGGTCAACGGGCTGTTGCCCACCAGCTGGATTTCCTGCTGCAAACGTCGATGCACCGGGCTTTGCCCGATCAGCTCACGTGGCGCGCGCCCTCCCGCCGCGCGCTTGTAGACCTCGGCCAGTTGCCGCTGGTCCTCGAAGCTGCGCGCCAATTGATTGATCCGCTCACTGGCCATTACCGTCGCCGCTGCCAGGCTGGCAAACGCCTGCAGGTTATCCAGATCGACACTGCCAAAACTCGATGGGTCCAGAGAGTCCAGGGTAATCAGCCCCCACAGCTTGTCCTGGACAAACAACGGGCAGCCCAGACAGTCGTGGACTTCAAGGTGCCCGTGCAACCCGTCCACCAGCCCGTCATAAGGATCCGGCAAATCGCAGTCGGTGGAAAACCGGGTCGGTTCGCGGTTCTGCGCAATGATGTCGAGCCGGGGATGCTCGCCCAGCTTGAAGCGCCGACCGAGCGTGTCCGGGCTCAGGCCCTCTACGGACAACGGCACCAGCACATCGTTTTCGAGTCTGAGCAAGGCCACCGCGTCGCACGGCAACAGCTGGCGCAACGAGCGCAGCAGACGGCGGTAGCGCTCCTCATCGGGCAGGTCACGGGACAGATCGGCGACAAGGGGCACCAGCGCCAGCAGCAAGGGATTGGTCATGAAGACTCCAGATGCAGCGATCCAGATCGAGGGGCGAAAAGCGCGGTCATTATGACAGCGACCAAGGTTAAAACGACAGCGACCCGAACAGGTCGTTATGACTCGGACATCGCAACTCCTTGATTAAACGTCATATTTAAATTGGCACGGATCCTGATATAGCTCTCAGTACCGGTAAAGGCAGCGCGCCCAAGCCCTACTTAACAGGAGTCACCGCCATGTTTGATTTCTTCCTCAACCCCGTCAGCGTCCTGCGCCTGTCCTCGCGTGTTCTGTGGGCCGGTCTTGCCATGCTCCTGACCGGCATCGTCGGCGCCTATCTGCTGGACCTGCAATTGACCCTGCCCGCCCTGGTCAGCCTGCACGCCATGACCATCCTCGGCCCGACCCTGCTGAAGATCGGCTACGTCATGCGGCTGCTGTCGCAACACAACTTGCGCAAACTGCACGCCACGCCGGTTTACAGTCATCCGTTAATGGTCAAATAACCGACAGCGACTGTTTCAGAACTGAAACGTTCTGCCGTGCAAGCCGCTCAATGGACCAACGTTTTATTCTGGCGCCAAGTGCTCGGCGTTCAGCCAAAGGCTCTTTAATTTAAATGAAGTTGTAGAAAAACTATTTTGTTTATAGTCGAGTCAACCCCCGGAAGGAGTACTCGACATGGCAAGAATTCAGGGACGAGTTGAAGAAACTTTCCCCCCCTTGGTTGTTGATCTGGATGGCACCCTGCTGCGTTCGGATCTGCTGATGGAGACCGCGATGGCCTTCGTCAGAAGCACGCCACTGAAGGTCTTCAAGATGCTCGGCTGGCTACTCAAAGGCAAGGCGGCGCTCAAGGAAGGTCTGGCGCTGGAGTCGCAGATCGATGTCTCGGTCCTGCCTTATGACCCGCAGATCATCGAAATGATTCAGACGCAAAAGGCCACCGGGCGGATGATCGTGCTGGCCACGGCAAGCCATGTAAGTCTGGCTGAACGTATTGCCGAGCATCTGCAATTGTTTGATCTGGTATTGGCCTCCAATACCAATCGAAACTTGTCCGGTAATAACAAGCGCGACCTGTTAGTTGCTCATTATGGCGAAGGTGGTTTCGATTACGTCGGCAACTCCAAAGACGACCTGCCTATCTGGAAAGTGTCCCGTCAGGCCTATGTGGTCAACCCTGAGCGAGGCGTCGAAGGTCGGGTAACGGCGATGACCCAAGTCGAGCCCACGCTGCGCACCAATACCTCGGGGGTGCGTGACTGGCGCAAGGCGATGCGCATGCATCAGTGGCTGAAAAACGCGCTGATCTTCGTGCCGCTGCTGGCCTCCCACCGCTTCACCCAATTCGACCTGATGCGCGACGGCGTCTTTGCCTTCTTCTGCTTCGGCCTGTGTGCCTCCAGCGTTTATATCCTCAACGACCTGCTGGACCTGGGCGATGATCGACACCACAAGAGCAAGTGCAATCGCCCCTTTGCCAGCGGCCGGCTGTCGATCAAGGCCGGACTGGTGTTCGTACCGACCCTGCTGCTGATCGCCTTCGGCGCAGCGCTGGCGCTGTTGCCCTGGCAGTTCTCGGCGGTGATGGCGACCTATTACGGCCTGACCCTTGCGTATTCGTTGCAACTCAAGCGCCAGATGGCAGTAGACGTGATCGTGCTGGCGATGCTCTACACGGCACGGATCATTGCCGGGGTCGCCGCCTTCAACCTGACGCTGACGTTCTGGATCCTGGCGTTCTCGATGTTCATCTTCCTCAGCCTGGCAATGGTCAAGCGCTATGCCGAGCTGCGCGATGCACGGGTGCGTGACGTCACCACCCTGGCCCGCGGACGCGGTTACTACCCCGGTGATCTGGACATGATCGCGTCGCTGGGCGCGTCTTCAGGCTACCTGGCGGTGATGGTGCTGGCGCTGTACATCCAGGACACCCAGACCACCGCGTTGTACGGCACCCCGCATGTGATCTGGCTGGCCTGTCCGCTGCTGCTGTTCTGGGTCACCCGGGTGTGGATGCTGACCCATCGCGGAATGATGAACGAGGATCCGGTGGTGTTCGCCATCCGCGACCGCACCAGCCAAATGATCGGCGCAGTGTTTCTGCTGATGTTCTGGATCGCCGCATGAGCACGCCGTTGTATTCCTGGGGACGCTTCCCCCGCAGTCCGCAGCGTGGCCATGGTTGTGTCTGGCTGGACGAATTGCCGGCACAGCGGGACCGGGTCATCGACGATCACCACACCAGTCTTCCCTATGGCAATGGCCGCAGTTATGGCGACAGTTGCCTGGCCGCCAGCGACCAGGTGTTGCACATGCGCTCGCTCGACCGCCTGATCGAAGCCGACTGGACCCGCGGTGTGCTCAAGGTCGAAGCGGGTATCACCCTGGCCGAGGTGCTGACGGTGGCCATCCCCCAGGGATGGTTTCTGCCGGTGACACCGGGGACCCAGTTCGCCACCGTGGGCGGCGCCATCGCCAACGATGTGCACGGCAAGAACCACCATGTACGCGGCACGTTCGGACGCCACGTCCTCGGTTTCGGCCTGCTGCGTCATGGCCAGCCTGAGCTGATCTGCTCGCCCGACGCCAATGCCCCGATGTTTTCGGCGAGCATCGGCGGCCTGGGGCTGACCGGGGTCATCAATTGGGCGCAGATCCAGCTGATGCCGATCCGCGCCAGCCAGATCGACACCACCACCGTGCGCTTTGCCAATCTGGCCGAGTTCTTTTCCCTGGCTGACGAACTCGACGACAAGCATGAGTACAGCGTGGCCTGGATCGACTGTCTGGCCAAAGGCGCCGACACCGGGCGCGGCGTGTTCATCGTCGGCGATCATGCGCACTACGGCAGCCTGGA
This sequence comes from Pseudomonas sp. NPDC087358, assembly GCF_044900785.1. Classification (NCBI taxonomy): domain Bacteria; kingdom Pseudomonadati; phylum Pseudomonadota; class Gammaproteobacteria; order Pseudomonadales; family Pseudomonadaceae; genus Pseudomonas; species Pseudomonas sp. NPDC087358. The sequence continues at coordinate 442,803 of NZ_JBJDOA010000003.1, read as the reverse complement.
GACCGGCCGCGGCGCCCGGCTGAGCATGCCGCTCACCCCGCCCGTGTCGCTGATCAACAAGCTGTCGCTGAGCGCCTTCAACAACCTGTACTGGCGGGTGCACCCCAGCCAGCGCAAACAGGGCCGCAGCGCCTTTGAGCCGTTCTTTTATCCCCTTGACCGGATCCTGCACTGGAACCGCATCTACGGCCGCCGAGGGTTTCAGCAGTATCAATGCGTGATCCCGACGGCCAACGCCGAGACGGCCATGGGCGAGTTGTTGAGGGCCATTGCCGATGCCGGGCAAGGCTCGTTTCTGGCGGTGCTCAAACGTTGTGGCGACATCCCCTCGCCGGGCCTGCTGTCGTTCCCGATGGCCGGCACCTCGCTGGCCCTGGATTTCCCACAGAGCGAACACCTGGAAGACGTTGTATTCCCGCGCCTGGACGACATCGTCCGGGCTGCCGGAGGCCGCTTGTATCCGGCCAAGGATGCCCATATGAGCGGCGCCGACTTTCGCCGGGCGTACCCCGCCTGGGAGCGTCTGGAAGCGCTGCGCGATCCCTCTTTGATGTCCCGTTTCTGGAGCCGCGTGATCTTATGAAAACAGCCATGAAAAGAGTCCTGATCATCGGTGCCACCTCGGCCATCGCCAGTGCCTGTGCCCGTCTATGGGCCAGCGAAGGCAGCGATTTTTTCCTCGTTGCGCGCAATGTCGAAAAACTGCAGCAGACGGCCGCCGATCTCAAGGCGCGGGGTGCGAAGAACGTGACCCTGCACGAAATGGACGCCAACGACATCGATGCCCATCCACTGATGCTCAGTCGCTGCCTGACCGCGCTGGGCCAGATCGATATCGCCCTGATCGCCCACGGCACCCTGCCCGATCAGAAAGCCTGCGAGCGCGACGTGCATCTGGCGCTGCGCGAATTCGCCAACAACTGCACGTCGGTAATCGCTCTGTTGACGGGGTTGGCCATGCAATTCGAGACCCAGCGCTGCGGCAGCCTGGCGATCATTTCCTCGGTGGCAGCAGACCGCGGCCGGCCCTCCAACTATCTGTATGGCAGCGCCAAGGCGGCGGTGTCGACTTATTGCGAAGGCCTGCAGGCCCGCTTGTTCAAGGTCGGGGTGCATGTCACGACGATCAAGCCCGGTTTCGTCGACACGCCCATGACCCAGGGCCTGTCGTTGCCTGCCGCGCTGCTGGCGCAACCGGCACAGGTCGCCGAACGCATCGTCAAGGGCATCGCCAACAAGGTCCCCACGCTCTACGCGCCCGGCTTCTGGGGTTTGATCATGCTGATCATCCGCTCGATCCCGCAGCCGGTGTTCAAGAGGCTCAACCTGTGAGCGAGTCACTGCACCTGTCCGGCTGGCGCTACCGGGCGGTTGTGTTGTCGGTGGTCGGTTCGGCGCTGGGCTATCTGGGATTCTCACTGTGGGGCGGCTGGCACGCGGTTGGCGCTGCGGTCGGCGAAGTCGGGCTGGTCGGCATCGTCATCACGCTGTTGATGTCGTCGCTGAACTATGGCCTGCGTTTCATGCGCTGGCAGTCCTACCTCAGGGTGTTGGGTCATCCGATGCCGTGGCGCCCGAGCCTGAACATCTATCTAGCCGGGTTTGCCCTGACCACCACGCCCGGCAAGGCCGGTGAAGCGCTGCGTGGCGTGCTCCTCAAGCGCTGGGGCGTGCCCTATCCGCAGAGCTTCGCGGCGTTTTTCAGCGAGCGCCTGTCGGATCTGTTCGCGGTGGTGCTGCTGACCCTGTTCGGGCTGTCGCTGTACCCCGAGGCGTTGCCGATGATCGTGGTCGGCGTGGGCCTGGTGCTGGTCGGATTGCTGGTGCTGTCGCAGCGTCGATTGCTGGAGCGCCTGACCTTGATGGTGCCCACCGAGGGCGGCAAGGTCATCGGCCTGTTGCGTCATCTGCTGCAGGTGCTGGTGCACGCCCAGCAATGCCATCGCCTGCGCCTGATGCTGGGGTTGACCCTGCTCAGCGTGGTCGCCTGGAGCGCCGAAGCGGTGGCCTTCGACTGGATCCTGCATTGGATGGGCGCCGATATCCCGCTGACCTTTGCCGTGTTTGTGTATGCCCTGGCGATGCTCGCGGGGGCCGTGAGTTTCATGCCCGGCGGCCTGGGTGGCGCGGAAGCGGTGATGGTCGGGCTGCTGGTCTGGAAGGGCATGAACAGCGCCGACGCGGTGGCCGCCACGGTCCTGATTCGCCTGGCGACCTTGTGGTTCGCCGTGGCCATTGGCGCGGTGATGCTGTTCAAGCTCAAGGGCGAAACCGCCCCTCAGAGCCAGCCGGTTCAATAACGTTTTTTCCAAGTGGTAAAGGGACAGGAGTGCAAGTCATGGTGGAAGCAGTACGTTCTCGAGCATCGATTCTGATTCCCCTGCTGTTGGTGATCGGGGCAATCATCGCCAGTTTTCTGGCCTCGAGCGGGCCGATCCAGTGGATGGACAACGGCATGTTCCTGGCCGACGCAACAGAGGGTCAGTATTTCAGCCAGACCCTGGGCCCGCTGGACCATCCGCTGTACCTGTTTTTCACCACTGCGCTGTACGCAGGCTTCGGCTCGCATGTGCTGAGCCTGATGAACTCGCTGTTGCTGATCCCGCTGGCCTGGGCGATCTACCGGCTGGCCAGGGGTGTGGGCGCGACGGCGCAAACCGCGTTGCTGTCGGCGGCGGCGGCGATCCTCTGTCATTGCGTGTTCTGGATCTCGACCAAGGCCGAGGTGTATCTGCTGCACACGCTGCTGGTGACCCTGGCGTACATGGTCCATTTCGATGCGAAATCACGCCTGGGCGCTCTGCAGAAACTGTTTCTCATCGGCCTGCTGACCGGGCTTGCGGCGGCCATCCATCAGCTGACTTTCATCGTTCTGTTTCCGCTTTATGTGCAGCTGCTGTGGCAGCACAGGGCACGTACGCTGATGACCCTGCCCGGCTTCCTGCTGGGCTTTGCGGTGGCATTCCCTGGCATCGTCAACGAAATGCGTGGCGGCCTGGGGCTGATCGACATCGGTCACCGCTACCTGATCGGCATCCCCGACAAAACCACCGAGCAAAGCTGGCAAGGTGCGCTGTTCCGCTTCGATGACATGTGGCACGAAAAGAACTCGGTGGTGCTGCTGGTGCTGTCACTGATCGGTCCGCAGATAGTGGGGCTGGTGCTGTTTCCGAAAAACCCCGGGCTGCGGCTGCTGTGGTGCGCGGCGATGATGAATTTCGTCTTCGCGATCTCCTACGATGTCACCGACCGCTTCACGTTTTTCCTGCCTGGGGCTGTGCTGGTGAGCATCATCGGCGTGATGCAATTGCACAGGCTGCTGCCGCGCAGCGCTACCACCGGCGTATTGAATGCTTCGCCGCTGGTTGCACCGGTGACCATCCTCGGCGTATTCGCCATCTATGCCAGCGGCATAATCGGACTGCCGGCGCACAAGGAGCCGTTGCCGTTTCGTGATGACATCCACTACTTCATGGCGCCCTACTTGAGCGACCGCTCGGCCGAGGAGTTCGTGCGCAGCTACGAGCAATCCGCCCCACAAGGCGCGCTGATCATCGCCGACTGGACGCCTAACGGTGCCCTGCGCTCGGCCCAGGCCAGCGGCCTGCTCAAGGGCCGCACATTCGAGTCCTGTGACGAGGTCAAGGACATCGATCACTACCTCCAGGGTCCCGGCGCCTTCCTCGCCCGCACCAGCTACTGCGGGATGATCGCCGACCGGTTCACGTTGGAGACGTTGCCGGTAGGGTATGAGTTGCGGGCGAAGTGAATACCACGTCCTGAACTGCCAGCAGTTTTCTCACAGGAGCACTGTGCCAGCGCTGAGGAACTCAGAGCATCTCAATCACACGACTGCCTGCACGGTCATTTTCGAACGGCAGGCAGTGATACTCGTAAAGTCTTCAGGCGAATTCCATCTACTTAGTCAGCCTCAAATCATCAATTTGAAGTGTCATATAATCCTGTGCTGCATAGTCTACACTTCCATGCCTCAAAACAAATCTCAGAGATTTTATCTCCCCCTTGCCGGGAGAGCCAAAAGTCGGATTGAACGTTGCTGAAGGTGGACACTGAACGGTTTGTATCACCACTCCGCTCTGATTTAAAGCCTCGATCTTCCCATTACCATTTCCTGCGGCTACGCTATTACCCCAGAAGGTTATTTCGGAATAAAGTTCGTTAAACGTCATCTCCAAGGCGGTATCGAAGTAATAAAATAGAGAGTTCGCGTTAGCATAGAGTTGCAGGCGCCGAGGAACATTCGTTATTTGCGCAGGGGTCCAAAAAGCATAAGAACCACCTGTAACTGTGACGACGCCGTTAAAATAGGGGCGTTGAATTGTGCGAAAAGCGCCAACTGGCGCGTCTTCGAAATCATCGAGATGAGTGGGCGGTTGGATATCCAGGACCCACGCCGCGGCGGTTTTTCCCTCATAGTGGGCGGTAAAGCTATGTCGACCAATTGGCAGGCCCGTAGCTGGATAACTCCATTCTCCACCTATCAACGCTGCTGACCCGACCTTAACACCGTTGTCGCGAACTTCTACCTCATCCACCTTTGAATCAACCTTCCTGGCACTCTTGGCATTGATCATGTCCGTCATCCTTAAACGTTATTGACGCGCCCCATTATTGGACGCGGACCAAGGATGTCAACCTACCACAATCAACTCGGCATCAGCATACCTGCAACCAGCTTCGTCGTTCCCCCGATTTTCATATACTTAACGCACCCTGTTTAATTGTTCGCTATAACGCTTATCGCCAATTAATCTAACTATACGACGGCACTGACAATGGCAAGGCGACTATGGAAAACATAGATAGCGTCATTGGTCCCGATAACCGGTGGCCAGAACAGGGGCGGTATGTTGTGGCTATACCTTCTCCAACGCGCCTTCCTTGTGCATCGCCAGATGCCCGGTCTTGTCGCTTTTGACTTCGTACTGCGGTTCGTCTTTGGAGGCGGTGCGGTGTCGGCCCATGAATTCGCAATCCTTGACATGAACCTTGGTGACGGTTCCGACGACGTGGCCGACGTCGGAATTCCAACGCACGTGGTCGCCGGTCTTGAAGGCATGGGCCATGTTTACTCTCCTGTTTTCAGGGCTGCCAGAGGGTCTGGCCGCCTTCGAGTTTGCGATCCAGAAAATTCGCCGCGCTGATCAATGCCAGGTGGCTCAGCGCTTGCGGTGTATTGCCCAGATGATGCCCGTGGACGTCGAACTCTTCGGCGTACAAGCCCAACGGGCTGGCGTAGCGCAGCAATTGCTCGAACTCCAGGTGCGCCTGCTCGACCCGCCCTGCGCGCGCCAGGCACTCGACGTACCAGAAAGAGCAAGCGACAAAGGCGCCTTCTTCACCGTCCAGACCGTCGCCGTGTTCGTCGTCATTGCGATAGCGAAACACCATGCCGTCGCGCACCAGTGTCCGCTCGATGGCTTCAAGGGTCGACAGCCATTTGGGATCACTGGCGCCGACGAACCTCACCAGCGGCATCAACAGCATCGAGGCATCCAGGTTCTTGCTGCCGGTGTGCTGGACGAAATGCTCGAGCTCAGGGTCCCAGAAGTTCTCCCAGATATCGTCATGGATGGCCTGGCGCTCCTTGTCCCAACGCTCGAAGGGCGCCGGCAGCGAACGTTTCAGAGACAGGCGCAAGGCGCGATCCAGTGCCACCCAGCACATCAGCCGCGAGTGCAGGAAATGCTGGTCATCGCCGCGCATCTCCCAGATCCCAACGTCCTTACTGCGCCAGTTTTCGCAAAGTTCATTGACCAGCCGGGTCACGTGTTGCCAGCCATTATGGGAAATCGCTTCGCCGTATTTGTTGGCCAGGTAGACCGCATCCATCAACTCGCCATAGATGTCCAGCTGGGTCTGCTTGTAGGCCTCGTTGCCGATGCGCACCGGGGTCGCGCCGCCGTAGCCGGACAGATGCGTCAGGTCTTCTTCGGGCAGCTCTTCGCGGCCGTCGAGGGCGTAGAGGATGCCAAGTTTTTTTGCGTCGTCGCAGCAGTCGCCCATGCGGTCGCGCACCCACTGCATGAAGTCATTGGCCTCATCGGTGTAGCCCAGACGCATGAATGCATACACGGTGAACGACGCATCACGGATCCAGGTGTAGCGATAGTCCCAGTTGCGCCCACCGCCCTGCTCTTCGGGCAGGCCGAAGGTAGCCGCGGCGACAATACCGCCGTGCATGCGCGACGTCAGCAGCTTGAGCGCCAGCGAGGAGCGGTTGACGACCTCACGCCAGCGGCCGCGGTAGTTCGAATGCCGACTCCAGCGTCGCCAGTACGACAGCGTGCTCTTCAGATCACGGTCGCACTGGCTGGCCTTGACCCGTTCATCGGCCGCGCAGCCGAGCATGAACTCGACCATCTCGCCCTGTTTGAGCGCAAACTCGGCAACCGCAGCCTGACCATCGATTTTCAATTCGGTGGTCGCCGACAGACGCATCGCCGGCTGGCCGTCTGCCTCGAAACAGACATCCTCACCGTCGGCTCGCGCGGTGGTCTGCGCGCGACTGTAGTCATGCCTGACCCGACACAGCATGCGCACCCGGGTGGTGCCATGACGCACGTGGATCCTGCGCACCAGTCGGGGTAGATCTTCGACATTCTCGGCAATGGGCATCAAGTCCGTGACTTCGACCACCGCATCCCGGGCGATCCAGCGCGTCATCAGCACGTTGGTCTGCGGCAGATACAGCTGCTGGCGACGGGCGTCCGGCAGGATCGGCGACAACTGGAAGATCCCCGCGTCCGGGGTGTCCAGCAGCGCGCTGAAAATGCTCGGGCTGTCGAATTCCGGCCAGCAACAGAAGTCGATGCTGCCAGTGTCCGCCACCAGTGCGGCACTGCGCATGTCGCCAATGATGCCGTGGTTCTCGATGGGGTTCTGCGCCTCATTGCGCGGGTCGTCCTCAAGGGGACGCGAGTGCTCAGCCATTGTGACGGAACTCCGGATACAGGCTCATGCCACCGTCGATGAACAGCGTGGTGCCGTGCACATAGTCGGAGGCATCGGATGCCAGCCAGACCACTGCGTTAGCCACATCCTCGGACTCGCCGACGCGGCCATAGGGGATCAATTCCAGCAGCTTGCTCTGGGCGTCGCCGCTGGTGGCCTTGGTATTGATCGCCGTGCGAATCGCCCCGGGCGCGATGCTGTTGACCCGGATCTTCTGCTCGCCGACTTCCTGCGCGATGCTGCGCATCAACAGATCGACCCCGCCTTTGGAGGCCGCGTAATTGACGTGGCCCGCCCAGGGGATGACCTGATGCACCGAGCTCATGTGGATGATCTTGCCCAACGCGCGGGAGATGTCGGGACGGATCTGCTGGGTGGCGAACTGGCGCAGTGCGGCGCGAGCGCAGAGAAACTGGCCGGTCAGGTTGACGTTGATGACGGTGTTCCAGTCTTCCAGGCTCAGTTCGGCGATCGGCGCGTCCTTCTGTAGCCCGGAGTTGGCGATAAGGATGTCCAGCCTGCCGAAAGCCTTGAGGGTTTCGGCGAACAGCTTTTCAACCTCTTGCTCCTTCGAGACGTCGGCGCCGACGGCAATCGCCTGGCCACCCGCTTTGAGGATTTCATCCACCAGCTTCTGTGCAGGCTCCGGCTGGGAATGGTAATTGACCACCACCGCCGCTCCGGATGCCGCAAGCCCTCTGGCCGCTCCAGCACCCAGCCCGGAACTGGCGCCTGTCACCAGCGCGACCTGGCCTTTCAAGGAAATCAGCATGGCATGTCGAGCCTCATGGTGAACGTTTAAATGCTGACTGACGCGGCTGGCTGGAAGTTCAGTGTGGATCGGCCAAGGTTGCGCGGACCCTGCCGGCATTCGTCCAGCCAGGCACCCGCATGAACCAACCGGTCCGCGAAACATGCGGTTACGCTGGACGCCAGCCAGGCGCGCTCCATAAACTGTCGCCGATCATTCGCCGGTTTCTCTCACACGCAGGGGCCGAATGCTGGGCAACGGGGACGCTTTATGAATCGCAATGAGCTGCGCAAGGCCGATATCAACCTGATGGTGGTGTTCGAGACCTTGATGCAGGAGCGCAACGTGACCCGTGCCGCCGAGAAGCTGTTTCTCGGTCAGCCCACCATCAGCGCCGCGCTCAACCGCCTCCGGGCACTGTTCAACGATCCCTTGTTCATCCGCGTGGGTCATCGTATGGAGCCCACCGCCCGCGCCAACGAAATCATTCATCATCTGTCGCCAGCGCTGGACGCGATGTCCGTGGCCTTGAGCCTGACCCGTGAGTTCGATCCGGCCAGCAGTGACATGACGTTTCGCATCGGCCTGTCCGATGACGTCGAATACAGTCTGCTGCCGCCGCTGCTGCGGGCCATACGCGAGGAAGCGCCCGGCATCGTGCTGGTCATCAAGCAGGTCAATTACTGGAATGTCTCGGACCTGCTCATGTCCGGCGAGATCACCGTCGGCGTGTGCCTGACCCGCGAGCTGCCGGCCAATGCCAAGCGCAAGTTGCTGCGCAGCGTGCAGCCTATGGTGGTGCGCGCCGACGCCTCGCCCGAGCCGATCACCCTGGATGAATACTGCTCGCGACCGCATGTGGTGGTGTCGCATGTCGCCAACATCTCAAGCTTCGCCGATGAATGGCTGGCGGCGATCGGGCGCAAGCGTCAAGCCGTGCTGTCGGTCCCTCAGTACAGCACGCTGCCGGCGCTGATGGCCGACACGGACCTGCTGTGCAACCTGCCGGACCACCTCACGCTGGCGATGAACAAGAGCGGCTTGCTGCGTGGCGAGCCGCTGCCGTTCATCACCCCCAATCTGGAGCTGTCGATGGTCTGGCTGAGCGTGATGGATACCGATCCTGCAGAACGCTGGATGCGCAAGCGACTGGAGCAGTTCATGGGCGATCACAGCGCGATCCCGCGCGCGCCGCTGGCCTGACGGCGGTCACCAGACTGCACATAGCTGCAGGCAGCTGATCGCCGCCCGTGACGCTCTGCGTCACGCAACGGGCGACGCGGAGCGTCGAGGGAGGTGCTACCACGCGCAGCGTAGGAGCGATCAAAGCACGCGGCGCAGGAGATGGAATCTGCCCCGGGTTGCGCGTGCAACCTTAACCCTGAATCAGCCAAACCGACCGGTGATGTAGTCTTCGGTCTGGGTCTTGGACGGCTTGGTGAAGATGGTGTCGGTGTCGCCGTGCTCGATCAGCTCGCCCATGAACATGAACGCGGTGTAGTCCGAACAACGGGCTGCCTGCTGCATGTTGTGGGTGACGATGACCACGGTGAATTGCTCCTTGAGCTCGGTGATCAGCTGTTCGATGCGACCGGTGGAGATCGGATCGAGTGCCGAGGTTGGTTCGTCCAACAGCAACACTTGCGGGCGCAAAGCGATGGTGCGGGCGATGCACAGACGCTGCTGCTGACCACCGGACAGGCTCTGGGCACTCTGCTTGAGCTTGTCCTTGACTTCATCCCACAGGGCGGCGCCGCGCAGCGCTTCTTCGACCCGCTCTTCCATCTCGCGACGGGAGAGTTTTTCGTGGTGGCGCACGGCATAGGCGATGTTGTCGTAGATCGACATCGGGAACGGCACCGGCTTCTGGAACACCATGCCGACATGGCTGCGCAGGCGGTTCATCGAATAGCCGGGCGCCAGGATGTTCTCGCCATTGAGCAGCACTTCGCCCCGCGCTTCCTGCTTGGGGTACATCGAATAGATGCGGTTGAACACGCGCAGCAGGGTCGACTTGCCGCAACCCGATGGCCCGATGATCGCGGTGATGCGCTTTTCCGGGATGTTCATGTCGATGGACTTCAACGAGCGGTTGTCGTTGTAGAAGAATTCGAGGCCGCGTACCTGGATTTTGGTTTTTTCATCGGCAAGGGAAAGGTTATTCATCAGGACGCCCTATTGCGCAAAAGGAGAAGACGGGAACACAGGCTGAGGATCAGCACGAACAAGGTCAGAATCAGGGCACCGGCCCAGGCCAGGGAATGCCAGTCATCGAACGGGCTCATGGCGTACTGGAAGATCACCACGGGTACGCTGGCAATCGGCTTGAGCACATTGCTGCTCCAGAACTGGTTACCAAAGGCGGTGAACAGCAGCGGCGCGGTTTCGCCGGTGATGCGCGCCAGCGCCAGCAGCACGCCGGTGACCACCCCGGCCTTGGCCGCGCGCAGGACGATCTGCAGGGTCAGCTTCCACTGCGGCACGCCCAGCGCCAGCGCCGCTTCGCGCATGGTCGATGGCTGCAGCTGAAGCATCTCATCGGTGGTGCGCACCACCACCGGGATCACCAGCAGCGCCAGGGCCAGCGCACCGGCAAGCGCCGAGAAGCCGACCTGATGGTTGGTCACGGCACTGAGCGGCAGGATCACCGCGGTATACACGAACAGCCCCAGCACGATCGACGGCGCCGACAGCAGGATGTCGTTGATGAAGCGAACCGCGTTGCCCAGCTTGGTATGGCGGGCGAACTCGGCCAGCCAGATCCCGGCCATGAGGCCGATCGGCGTGCCGATCACAAGACCCATGCCGGACATCAGGAAGCTGCCGTAGAACGCGTTGGCCAGCCCGCCTTCGGAACCCGGTGGCGGGGTCATCTCGGTGAACAGGCGCAGGTTCAACGCCGCAAAACCATTGACGATGGTGGTCAGCAGTATCCACACCAGCCACAGCAGGCCGAACGCCGTAGCGCCGCAGCTCAGGACCATGGCGATCATGTTCTTGATCGCGCGGGCCCGGTACAGGTTTTCGTTATCGGCCTTACTCATAGACCCTCCTTGCGCGACAGACGAGAGAGCATCAGACGGGCAATCGCCAGCACGATGAAGGTGACGACAAACAGCAGGAAGCCCAGGGCAATCAGCGAAGAACGGTGCAGGTCGGTGTAGGCCTCGCTGAACTCGTTGGCGATGACCGAGGCGATGGAGCTGCTGGGCATCATCAGCGACGCGGAGAAGTTGTGCGCGTTACCCAGCACGAAGGTCACGGCCATGGTTTCACCCAGCGCCCGGCCCAGGCCCAGGAAAATACCGCCGACCACCGCCGAGCGGGTGTAGGGCAGCACGATGTCCCAGACCACTTCCCAGGTCGTACCGCCCAGCGCATAGGCCGATTCCTTGAGGGCGATAGGCACGCTGCGAAATACTTCGGTCATCACCGAGGTAATGAAAGGCGTGATCATGATTGCCAGCACGATACCGGCGGTGAGCATGCCGATGCCCAGCGGCGGGCCCTGGAACACCGGGCCGATCAGCGGCAGAGCGCCGAGGTTGTCGTTGATCCACGGGGCCATGTTTTCGGCCATGAACGGGCCGAACACGAACAACCCCCACATGCCGTAGATAATCGAAGGAATGCCCGCCAGCAGCTCGACCGCCGAGGCAATCGGCATGCGCAACCAGGGCGGCGCGACTTCAGTCAGAAAAATCGCGATACCGAAGCTCACCGGAACGGCGATCAGCAGCGCGAGAAAGGATGTCACCAAGGTCCCGTAGATCGGCACCAGTGCGCCGAAATGACCGTTGACTGCATCCCATTCGGTACTGGTAAGAAATTCGAAACCAAAGGTCTTGAACGCCAGAGCTCCGCCCCAGAGTGTCGAGCCGGCGATGCTCGCCAGCAACAGCAGCACCAACAGAGCCGCTCCCAGCATCGCGCGCCGGAACCAGGCGTCGTGTCGGTGATCGCGGGCCGCGCGTTTTTCGCTCTCGGATATCACATCCGGAATCACAGCGGACATGTATTGGGTGTTCTCAGTCATGGTGGGTCCACTCGCAAGGAAACCCTGTCACCGAGCGCTCGGTGACAGGGGTAAGCCGGATAACGTCGAGTTACTGGGTGAACTCGGTTTTCCAGTAGTCTTCGATCTTGCTGACCAGCGATTTAGGCAGAGCGACGTATTCCAGCGACTCGGCCTGGGTCTGGCCTTTTTCCAGGGACCATTTGAAGAAGTCGAACGCAGCCTGGCTCTTCTCGGCATTCTTCGGCTGCTTGTACATGATGATCCAGGTGGTCGCTGTGATCGGCCATGCAGCGTCGCCCGGGGCGTTGGTCATGATCAGGTTGAAGTCCTTGGCGCTTGCCCAGTCGGCGGTATCAGCGGCAGCAGCGAAGGCTTTGGCGTCAGGCTTGATGAACTTGCCTGCAGCGTTTTCCAGTTGGGTGTAAGCGATTTTGTTCTGAGTGGCGTAGGAGTATTCAACGTAACCGATCGAACCCTTGATCTGTTTCACGTACGCCGACACGCCCTCGTTACCCTTGCCGCCCACACCGACGGGCCATTGCACGGCCGAACCGGTACCCGGGCCGGACTTCCAGGCGTCGCTGACCTTGCTCAGGTAGCTGGTGAAGTTGAACGAAGTACCCGAGCCGTCCGAACGGTGAACCACCGTGATCGCGGTTTCAGGCAGCTTGACGCCGGCGTTCAGGGCGACCAGTGCAGGATCGTTCCACTTGGTGATTTTGCCCTGGAAGATGTCAGCCAGTACCTGACCGCTGAGCTTCATGCCATTGGCGCCGATGCCTTCCAGATTGACCACCGGAACGATACCGCCGATCACGCTTGGGAACTGGCCCAGACCCGCGGCCTTGAGGTCATCGGCAGACAGAGGAGCGTCGGAAGCACCGAAGTCAACGGTAGCCGCCTTGATCTGAGCGATACCACCGCCCGAGCCGATCGACTGGTAGTTGATGCGATGCGCAGCGTCCTTGCTGTAGTCCTGCGACCACTTGGAGATAACCGGGAATACGAAACTGGAGCCTGCGCCGGTGACGTCAGTAGCGTGTGCCATGCCGGTCAGGCACATCGAAGCCAGCAGAAGCGACAGGCGTTGTTTAGTCAGCAGAATCACGGCAATACCTCAACAAGAGAATTTGTGTGTTTGTGGTCACAGTTGAAGACCCGAGGCAGATTTAAAACCGGAAACATTTCTGTTTGATGACAGTCTCTCGACAGGCCGTGAATCCCGGCGATTTTTGTAGGTGATTTCCTACAGCCTGTAAAAGCAAAACCCCCGGTTTCATTGAAGAAACCGGGGGTTGTCTAGTTTTGGAGAATTTAATGTCAATGAGCCATGGTCGGGGCCCTGACGCTGACCTTGGCCTCAATTGAAGCGACGGAAAGGGTCGTCTGGCGACAAGGCTCACCCAGCGCCGGCTTCCTAGGCGTTGGTGCCAGCGGCCCGCAGCGCGGCTATCCAGAGTCCAGCCACGCTAAACCTTTCGAGCAAACGGCATGTGCCTGGCGCCCTTCGCAACCTGCAGCCGAAGGTTATTTGGCGATGGCCTCCTTGCGCTCAAGTGTGTCGAAATTTTGCGCGGACTTTTTTTCATCGGCCACGAACGGTTTTTCCGGCTTCATGGTGAAGGTCAGCAGCACACCGCAGGCCATGATGCCGATGGACACCAGGAAGGTGATGTTCCAGTTGCCGGTCTGGTCGATCAGGTAGCCGGCCAAAACCGGGCTGACGATGGCGGCGGTAAAACCGGTGCCGCTCATGATGCCGCTGGCAGTGCCGGAGCGGTCGTAGGCGATGTCCATGGGGATAGCCCACATCGGGCCGATGGTCATCTCGTTGAAGAACATGGCCGCGCCCAGGCACAGCAACGCGTACATCGGCTCATGCAGCACCAGCACAGGAATCAGCGACAGCCCGGTCAGCGCCATGCAGGTGGCGACCATGTAACTGCGGGCAATGCGCAGGTTGCCGGTGCGGCGCAGCAGACGGTCACTGATCATCCCGCCCACCAGGTCCCCCACGACCCCGGCGAAGAACACGCCGGAGGTGAAGATCACCGCGCTTTTGATGTTCAGGTTGAAGTTGTGCATGAAGTACAACGGCATCCAGCTGAGCATCAGCCAGAGAATCCAGTTGTAGCAAAAGTACACGCTGGACACCGGCAGCATGCGCTTGTACAACCGCGCCCAGGTGCCAGGTACATCGACCGGGTGAATCTTCGGCTCCGGCAATACACGCAGTTCTGCCTCGGTGATGCGCGGGTGGTCAGCGGGCTTCTCGGTGTAGGTGACGTACCACAGCACCAGCCAGCTGAAACTCAAGGCGCCCAGCAAGTAAAACGCGAAACGCCAGTCATAGGCACTCATCAACGCCATCACCAGCACCGGCGCCACCGCATTGCCCAGGCGTGCCGCCGAGTGGGTGATGCCTTGGGCCATGCCGCGCTTGTCCTTGGCCACCCAGGACGCCATCGCGCTGGTGGCTGCCGGGAAGGTCGCACCCTCCCCCAGCCCCAACAGCAGTCGCGCCAGCACCAGCGAGACAAAGCCCCCGGCCATGCCGGTCAACGCGGTGGCAATCGCCCAGATGAAAGCGCAGGCGATGAGCGTACGTTTGGCACCGAAGCGGTCACTGACCCAGCCGCCGATGAACTGGAAAATCACGTACGGGTAGGCGAATGCGGAAAAGATGAAACCCAGTTGCGTGTTGCTCAGCCCCAGTTCGGAACTGAACTGGCTGGCCGCGGTGCTGATGTTGACCCGGTCGACGTAGGTGATGAAATACATCAGGCACAGCATCACCAGCACGGTGGTGGTGGCCTTGAGTTTTAGCCTGTTCATGGTTGCGGTCCTCAGTGTCTTTTTTGTAGTTGTTCACTAATGCGCTCGTGGGGGGATGGCGGTCACAGCTCCAGGATCGCGCCCTCGCGACGCAGCGCTGCAATCTGCCCGGCGTCAAAGCCGTACTCCGTCAGAATCTCCAGGGTGTGCTCGCCCAGCAGCGGCGACGGCCGGCTGACCTGTTTCGGGGTTTGCGAGAAACGGATCGGCAAGGCAATGCTGCGCGCCGAGCCGGTCACCGGGTGGTGGGTTTCGACGATCATTTCCCGCTCCAGAATCTGTGGATGCTCCACCGCCTGGGAGATATCCAGCACCGCGCCCACCGGCAAGCCCGCCGCATCCAGGCGCCTGACCCAGTTGTCGGTGGTGTCATGGGCAAGACACTCGGTGATCAACGCAACCAGCGCTTCGCGATTGTTCATGCGCGATACGTTGCTGGCAAAACGCGGATCGTCGTTGATGTGCGGCGCGTTCAGCACCTGCAACAGGCGTTCGTAGTTGCCCTGGTTGGCGGCACCGATATTGATCCAGCCATCCTGAGTGCGAAATGCCTGATACGGCGTGCTGGTGGAGTTGGCCGAGCCCATCTTCGGCAGGATCACGCCTTCGGAGAAATAGTTGGCGGCCGGCCAGTACATCTGCTGGAAACCTGCCTCCAGCAACGAGGTGTCGACCACTTGCCCCTGCCCGGTCTTCTGTTTATGCGCGTAGGCTGCGGCAATGCCCAGTGCCGCCAGGATCCCCGCATTGATGTCGGCAATCGGCGAGCCGGCCTTGATCGGCGCCTGACCCGGCTCGCCGGTGGCGCTCATCAACCCGGACAGACCCTGGGCGATCAGGTCGAAACCGCCCTTGTCGGCATACGGCCCGGTGCGCCCGTAGCCGGACACCGAGCAGTAGATCAGGCCCGGATTGAGCTGCCTGAGGGTGTCGTAGCCCAGGCCGAGTTTTTCCATGGTGCCTTTGCGGTAGTTTTCGGTGACCACGTCGGCGTCGGCCAGCATGCGCCGCAGCACATCCTTGCCGCCCTCGGTCTTGAGGTTCAGGGCGATGTCGCGCTTGTTGCGGTTGAGGATCATGAACGAGGCGGATTCGCCGTGTTCCAGGATCGGCGCGAAACGCCGGCAATCGTCGCCGCCGTCCATCTTTTCGACCTTGATCACGTCGGCGCCCATGTCGGCCAGCATCATCCCGCAGATGGGGCCGGACATGATGTGCGACAGCTCGATGACTTTCATGCCTTGCAGTGGGCCGGCCATATCATTTGCCTCCAAAAACAGGGGTGCGCTTGGCCAGGAATGCCTGGTAGCCAATCTGGAAATCTTCGGTGCCGAAGCAATCGAACGCCTGATCGTATTCGGCGGCGCTCAAGGGCGCAGGATCGGTGCTGCGCTGGACGAACTGTTTGTGCCAGCGGGCCACCAGCGGTGCGCCTTCGGCGATGCGGCGGGCACTGTCCAGAGCGTGCTGTTCAACTTCAGCGTCGGCCACGACACGGCTGACGATGCGCTTTTGCAACGCTTCGCCAGCGCCAAAGACCCGTCCTTCGAGGAGCATTTCAAGGGTCACGTCGGGGCCGGCGATGCGCATCAAGCCCGACATTTCGTCGTGGGACATGGCCAGCCCGAGTTTGTTGACCGGCACGCCAAAACGGCTGGACTCACCGCAAATGCGGATGTCACACAGCGAGGCGATACCCAGCCCGCCACCCACGCAGATGCCGTGGATCATGGCCACCAATGGATGGCGGCAACGAGCGATGGCGCGCAACGCGCCGTGCATCACCGGGCCATAAAGACGCGCTTGCTCGACGTTGCTGCGATGGCTTTCGAATTCGGAAATATCGTTGCCTGGCCCGAACGCCCGGGTGCCCGCACCGCGGATGACGATGCAGCGGATCGTGTCGTCGGCGTCCAGTTCGCAGAGGGTCTGATCCAGAAGCTTCCACATCGGCATCGTGGTGGCGTTGAGTTTTTCCGGACGATTGAGGATGACAGTGGCGACAGCGCCATCGCGGTGCAGAAGGATTTCGGGCGCAGCCTGATGGCTGGATTCACGCTGTCCCGTGGTAGGGGAAACAGGGGTATTCATGAGAGCACCTTTATTATTTTTGGGATACCATTTCATGCGTTTGGTATCCCAAATATAGACATTGCTCTTTTTAGCGCAAGAGATTTTTTACAGAAAAATGAATGTTCGGACGAGCAGCACCGGCTGCTCCACCCCGTAATCATTGACTAACGGCTTTAAATCGGGGGTCGCATAGATAATTTCCGAATTCCCCCGGATAATCGCCCGGCAATTGGATAACGTTATGCGTGGAAATTCCGGGATACCGATGGAGAGGGCTGATGTCCGAGAACAATAATCTGGCGAACATCAACGAAGCCGCTTACGCCGCATTGCGTGAGCGCATCATCAGTGGCGAACTGCAGCCTGGTGCGCCGCTGTCGGAGCGGGCGTTATGCGAGGCGCTGGAGGTGTCACGCACCCCGCTGCGCGAGGCAATCAAGATGCTGGCGCGTGAGGGACTGGTGGAAATTTCTGCCACGCGTCGGGCGAAGGTTGCCAGTGTCACGCTGGATGAGGCGGCCAACATGCTGACATTGCTGGCCGCCCTGGAAGGGCTTTCGGGTGAACAGGCTTGCCAGAAAATCTCTGCGTCCGACATCGCCGAGCTTGAGGCGATGCAGGCGGCCATGCGCCTGTCCCACGAGCAGAACGACCTGAGCAGTTACTTCAATCTCAATCAACAGATTCACCTGAAAATCCTGCAGGTCGCGGATAACCGGGTGCTTTCGGAAATGTTCAACAACCTGAACGCCCGCCTGCGCCACGTCCGCCGCCGCCTCAACCCCACGCCGGGTCGCTGGCAGCAGGCGATCGCCGAACATGAACAGATGCTCACTTATCTGAAAAAAGGCGATAGCAAGAAGCTGCGTGCGCTGATGGAAGACCACCTGCGTAACAAGATCGATGTGTTCCTGGCGACGATGCTCGAGCACGGGATCGTCAGCGTGCAGCGTTCGGCGTAGCGCGCCCTTGGCAGTCACCGAAGCGAAGACCACGGCCTGCGCAAGCAGAAACGCAGTGCGCCGACTGGTGCTGATTCAACCCACACATTGACAGGGGCAACCGGCACATCTGTAGCAGTCCGGCTTGCCGGCGGCGGCGATCCCGAGAACGTCGCCGCCGGCAAGCAGCGCGGCTAAAGATAATGTGCATTGCGCTTTGATTCTGCCCACTGCGCGCAGGATCGCTGCGAGCTCATCAGTCCCCGTAAATATCGAAATCGAAATACTTCTTCTGGATCCTGTCGTACGTGCCGTTGGCGCGCAGGGTGGCCAGTGCCTGGTTGAAACGCGCTTGCAGCGGATCACCCTTGCGTACCGCCACACCGATACCGGTGCCGAAGTATTGCTCCTCGGTGAACGCCGGGCCGACGAAGGCGTAATCCTTGCCCTCTGGTTTTTTCAACAAACCCTCGTCGATCGCCACGGAGCTGGCCATGGTCGCGTCGATACGCCCTCCCAGCAGATCCAGAAACACTTCATTTTGCGATCCGTAGCTGACGATCTGCGCCCCGGCCGGGACGAATTTGTCGGTCACGTACCGCTCGAAGTTGGTCGCGCGCTGCACGCCGATGCGCAAGCCCTTGAGCTGCGCCGGGATGTCGCTGATGCCGCTGCTTTTACGCACCACCAGACGCGCCGGAATGCGGTAGTACCGGTCGCTGAAGTCCACCGATTTCATGCGTTCGGGGGTGATCGACATCGACGAGATGATGGCGTCGACCTTCTTTACCTTGAGTGCCGGGATCAAACCGTCGAACTCGTTTTCCTTCCACACGCACTGCACTTTCATCTCGGCGCACAGGGCCTGGCCGATGTCGTAGTCAAAGCCGACGATCTGGTTGTCCGCGGTCTTTGCCGCGAACGGCGGGTAAGCCGCCTCGATGCCCAGTTTCAGCTGCGGTTCGCCCGCGTGGGCGTTGAATGCCAGCAGCGCGGCGAGGGTCGTACTGCTGAAAAGCGTGGTGACGATGGTTCTGATGTTCATGCATGGCTCCGGACGATGTTGTTCAAGTCGGGCGCGCCCTCGGTAGGAGGAAAACGCCCGTTATGGCAGCAGCAATGTGAACGAGGGGTGGGCGCTCTTGAGTTCCGGCTTTCGGTCGAAAACCAGTGGCGCCCTGCCCTTGCGGCAATGGGTCAAACAGCAGCGGTGACGATGATTTCCACGAGGATCTCAGGGTCGTCGAACGTCACCTGGCAGGTGGCACGGGCCGGGGTCTGCGCGGCATCCACCCAGGCGCTCCAGGTTTCATTCATGCCGGCGAAATCGGCGGTCATGTCCTTCATCCAGATCTGCACGCTGAGCAGGCGACCCTTGTCGCTGCCGGAAGCTGCGAGCAGTTCGTCGACCCGCTGCAAGACCTGACGGGTCTGGCCACGGATGTCCTGGCTGCAATCGGCGGCGACGATGCCCGCCAGCCAGGCCACGCCGTTGTGGACCACGCTGCGGCTCAGACGTGGGTTGCTTTCGATGCGCTCAATGGCGTTACTCATGTGGGACTCCTTTGAAGGATGGGGAAACGGGTGGATCGAGTTCGCGCTCGCTGGCCAGTTGCGCCAGCGTGATCGGCTTGAGCGGCGGACGAATGCGGTAGTAACCCACCTGGGCGGGTGCGACCTGACGGTGTTCGGCGATGATTTCGGTCACGCTGAGGCCACACTGACGGCCCTGGCACGGTCCCATGCCGCAACGGCCGAAAGCCTTGGTCTGGTTCGGACCCAGGCAGCCGAGATCAACGTAACTGCGAATAGCGCCGGCACTCACCTCTTCGCAGCGACAGACGATGGTGTCGTCGTCAGGAATGCGGTTTTGCGCCTGCGGGCGATACAAGGCGTCGATCAACGGCCGTGCAGCGCTTTGTTGGCGCAGCAATCGGCGCCAGGGCCTGGCGAGGGCATGCCGTTGCGCATCGTCAATCTTCTGCAAGCGATGGGCGATGCTCAGCGCACTCAGCCGACCCTGGCTGCGCGCCACATGGGCGCCGCCGATTGCCCCGCCATCACCGGCGATGAAGATTCCCGGCACGCTGGTTTCGCCCCAGCTGTCGCGCCGGGCGACCCAGCACAACTGCTGCTCGCTCCAGTCGTGCACGGCGCGCAGCGACTGGCTGATCTGAATATTGGGCACCACGCCCTGATGCAGCAGAACCAATGAAGCCGGGAGCTGGTGTGCCCGTGCGCCGCTGTCAAAACACAGCGTTTCGGCGCGCTGTTCACCGTGCACGCGCAGGTTGCGCGCGCCCTTGAAGTGGCGCACCCCCGCACGCCTGAGCGTGGCCAGCAGCGACACGCCCTTGAGCAGATCGCGCCAGCCGGCCAGCGCTGAGCACAGGTGGCGCCAGTGACTGAACGCGTCGCCCGTGGCACTGGTATCGACCAACGCCTCAATGCGGATGCCGGCGCGCAGATACTGCACCGCGAGCAGGTACAGCAATGGCCCACAGCCCGCCAGAAGCACTGGACCCTGGGGTATCAGCGAGGCGCTTTTCAAGAGAATCTGACCGGCGCCCGCCGTCATCACGCCCGGCAAGGTCCAGCCGGGAATCGGCATCGGCCGCTCCATGGCGCCGGTCGCGATCAGCAGCTGTCGAGCCTGTAAAACACAGGCTTTGCCATCAAGCAGCAGATGCACCCGACGCTCATCGGTAACCTGCCAGACCGCCGCACTGGGCAGGTAGCGCACATCGCTGGCCAGCAGCGCCTCGACCAGTTCCAGACCCGCCGCGTAGTCGGCACCGAGCACCTGGCGGCTGCCTGCATCGGCCCTGGCCACATTGCGATAGATCTGCCCGCCCGGGTTGGCTTGCTCGTCCAGCAACACCACCGCCAGACCAAGCGCCGACGCCTGTAGCGCTGCGCTCATGCCCGCAGGCCCGGCGCCGATGATGATCAGATCGACGATGGATTCACTCATCATCAGCCTCCCCGGCCAGCAACTGGCGGGCACCGCGCTGGCGACGCACGCGCATGCCGTCCTCGACGGTGATCAGGCAGGCCTGACCATTGGCCTGACCGTCGACCTCGACCAGACATTCGAAGCAAACGCCCATCATGCAATACGCCGCACCCGGCCTGCCGTTGACCGCACTTTCCCGGGTCGGCCCGACCGCGTGGGTGAGCAATGCCGCGGCCAGTGACACCCCGGCCGGAACCGTCAACGGCGTACCTTCGAATTCGATCCGCACGTGGTGGCTGGCCGGTTGCAGGCGCCGAAACAATGCATCAGTGGGCATATCGCACCTCGCGTTTGCCGTTGAAACGAGCGAGGTTGAAAGGCGCTGTCGCAGGCTCGTCGGCTTGCCCGGCAATCCATGGCGCCAGACGCAGCGCATGCGCTGCGGCCAGGGTCACACCGCTGTGGCAGCTGATGACAAAGGCTCCGGGGCTGTCATGCGCCGCCTCGTAAATCGGATAACCATCAGCACTGAGCACGCGTAATGCACCCCAGGCGCGGACCATGCGCACCTGCCCCAGACGGGGAAAACACTGCACTGCGCGAGCTGCGATTTCGGACATGACCTGGCCGCTGGTGCGATCATCAAAGCCCACCGATTCCAGCGAATCGCCCAGTTGCACCGTGCCCTCGTCGGTCTGGCGCACATAAGTGGTGGGGTAATGCAAAAACGGTTGCAGCCGCTCGGTGACCAGGATCTGCCCGCGATTGGGCCGCACCGGCACATCCATGCCCAGCATCGTCCCCAGCGGGCGGTTGCCCAGGCCGGCGGCGAGCACCAGTTGCTCGGCATCGAAGCGGTGCTCTGCGGCGCGTACAGTGAATCCGCCCGCGCCCTGTTCGATGGCGTCCACGCTCAGGCCGTTGACGATGTTCACGCCACGCCGTTTGCAACCGGCATACAGCGCGCGCAGCAGTTTCAGCGGATTGACGTGACCATCCATGGGCGTATAGCAGGCGCCGACCACGCCCGCGCCCACACCAGGTAACCGTGCCTTGAGCTGTGCCGGATCGAGCAGCTCGAACGGGTAATCACCCTCGAATGCTTCTTGCAGCCAGGCCAGCCGGCGGGTTTCTTCGGACAGCTCCTCCTCGCTCAGGCACAGCTGAAAACCGCCAGGCTGGCGCAGGTGCAGTTCGATGCCGGTATCGCTGTGCAGTAACGCATCCAGTCGTGGCCACAACCCGACCGATTCGCGCGTCCAGCGGGCATAGGGGCTGTTCTGGTAACCCTTGCCCTGCACCCAGAGCAGGCCAAAGTTACCGCGAGCGGCGCGCAAGGCGTCGTCGCCTTCATCCAACAGGGTGACTTGACGTCCGAGCAACGCCAGCCCATAAGCTATGGACATACCTACCAGTCCGCCGCCGACGACGATCACATCAGTCTTGTGCATGATTCAATTCTTGGCCTGCATGGCGTTGGCTTTCATTGAACCGGATGCTAGTGCGCTGCCAAAGCCATGAAAAATGCTTTATTTTCGGCAGCTCATGTCTTTTTGTTATGGGACCGCACGATGAATTTGCGCCAACTCGAAGCGTTCAGGGCCGTGATCCTCGGCCAGACCGTCACCCGCGCCGCCGAGATGCTGCATATCTCCCAACCTGCAGCGACCCGCCTGATCGCAAGCCTTGAACAAGACATCGGCTTTGCGCTGTTCGACCGGATCAAGGGGCGGCTGCAACCCACCGCTGAAGCCATGACCCTGTATCAGGAGGTGCAGCGCTCGCTGGTCGGCGTCGAGCGCATCGCCCGTACCGCCCAGGATATCCGCCGGCTCAAGCGCGGTTCGCTGCACATCGCCTGCGCGCCGGCGATGGGGCTGATCTTCATGCCCAGGGTGATCGCCGCGTTCATGACCGAGCACGAGGGCGTGCAGATCTCGCTGGTGGTGCATTCGTCGGCGGAGGTCATTGATCTGGTGGTCGGTCAGCGCTGTGACCTGGGCATCATCGTCTTGCCCAATACCTACCCCAGCCCGCGCTCGGAAAAGCTGCTCGCCACGCGCATGCTCTGCGCGCTGCCTGCCGGGCACCGCTTGTGCGACAAACCGGTGATCGTGCCCCAGGACCTGCAGGGCGAAGCGTTCATTTCCTACCCGCACTCGATTGGCTCGCGCCAGCAGATCGACACGATATTTGCCGCCCACGGCGTGGAGCGCGAACTGCGGCTGGAAACCCAGCTGTCGCAACCGATGTGTGAGTTCGTCGAGCACGGCCTTGGAGTGGCGCTGGTGGATGCCTTGAGTGCGGTCAATTATCGGGGTGATGGCATCGTGTTCAAGGCCTTTGAGCCGGCGATCGAAATGGATTTCTCGATGCTGCTGCCGGTGCAGGGCCCCGCCTCGAAACTGCAGACGGCGTTCCTGGCGCACACCCAAGCCTACATTGCCAGGCATGTGCCGCAGGCTTATCGATTCTGAGTCGGCAAACGACCGTCTGTCGGCACAAGGGCACCTCCACGCTCGGCGCACGGACCAATGTGTATCCACGACAGCAAAGGGATTCACATCATGATCAAGACAAAACTCACTGCCCTGACCCTTGCCAGCCTGCTCGCCGTCGCGACCGGCTGCGCCTTTGCAGGTTCTACCGGCCCTACCGATCCGGTGGGCTCGAGCTCCAACACCACAGGTCCGCGCGACAGCAGCGCCGGTCCTCAGACCAATGGCTCACCTAAAACACCCGACAGCTCAACCCCCGGCACCAAGGGTATGGGCAGCTCTGACGGCAACGGCAGCAGCGGCCAGGGTGGCGGTGGAATGAGCAATGGCCAAGGCATGGGTGGTAATGGCGGCGGCACTGGTGGCGCTGGTGGCTCTAGCGGCAGCAAATAACCTGATCAGCCGCACCGCTCCCTTGCGCAGCATGGAGCGGGCGCCGCTTTAGCTTCCCCCTCGCCGGTGATGGCAGTTTCCTGATCGCCACCGCCGGCAAGCCGCGCTCCGCAACGGCTGCGCCTCATTCCTGCCCCGCCCCCCCTTTCTTGCAACCTTCGATGCCGCCCCCTCTTCCAGTGGTCTGCCCATTCGCCCGGGAATTGGTAACTGGCAATTGCGACGATGCCCACTACTATGGCAACGGATGGAATACGATCTTTCGTTGCGTTGGAGACATCAGCATGACCCAGCAAACCCGCAGCACGGTGCGTATTCACGCAGCCCACGGTCGTACGGAAGAACTGCACCTTTATCTACACTCAATCGTCGAACGACTGCCGCAGATTCCCGGCTGTCTGGCCAGCACCTTGAAACGTGATGAGCATGACAGCGACCTGTGGATCATCGACGTGAACTGGGAGTCCTGCGCGGCGATGTCGGCGCACTTTGCCCAGCCCAACAACGAGGGACTGAACGGACTATTGAGCAAACAGTTCGTCCGTCAGGTGGCCTTCGACAGCGATATTGAACGCTGCAACTTGCCAGAACTTTGAGGCCAATGGCCAGCTGCTTGAGGCCACTTGAAGAACTGCTTTAACCAAGCGGCTTAATCGACTGTTAACTAGACCAATCGTCTGAAAAACGGCGAATGCAGGGTTCATTGCGCCTTGAAAGTGGCGAAGTGAACAGCAGCGATTATCCTTTGCGTCTTGCGGGCTAGTGGGTGTTATCGCGTGGGACACGTGATAGCAAGCTGCCTCAATGACCTTAGAGGTAACCTCATCATGAGAGCGATAAGTCTAAGTCTGATCGCACTGGCGGTCTCGGCAGGGTATGTACAGTCGATAGAAGCACAAGCGTTTGTCGATGATCAGGCCGAGGCCAAAGGCTTTATCGAAGACGCCAAACTGGATGTACTGCTGCGTAATTACTATTTCAATCGAGACGGAAAAAGTGGCGCCGGTGATCGGCGCGACTGGTCGCAGGCGGCCATGGCCAACTTCAGCTCCGGTTTCACGCCGGGGACCGTCGGCTTTGGCGTCGATGCATTTGGCTGGTATGGCCTCAAGCTCGATGGCGGCGCCGGCCATTCCGGCACTGGCAACATTCCGGTAGACAGTAGCGCCAGCCCGGAGGAGCAATTCGCCACGGCGGGCGGCGTCATCAAGGCGCGGATCTCCAAGACCGAACTCAAATGGGGAACCATGCAGCCCACTGCCCCGGTATTCGCCGCCGGCGGTACCCGACTGTTTCCGCAAACGGCTACCGGTTTCAGCCTGCAGAGCAGCGAGCTCAAAGGGCTGGACCTTGAAGGCGGACACTTCACCGCAGGCAATGGCCCGCAACATACCAGCGCCAGCGGTGAACTCTTCGCCAGCTACGCCGGGGTGACCACTGACAGCGTTGATTTTGTCGGTGGCAAGTACGCCATTACCGACAGTCTTTCCGTGCAACTGTACGGCTCTGAATTCGAAGATATCTGGCGCCAGTACTACGGCAACGCCAACTATGTACTGGCCATGCCCAGCGATCAGTCAATGACCCTGGACTTCAATATCTATCGCACCAATGACCAGGGCCAGGCCAAAGCAGGCGACATCAATAACACCACCTGGTCGTTATCGGCGGCCTACAACTTCATGGCCGGTCACACCTTCACCCTCGCCTATCAGAAAGTGCATGGCGACGAGCCGTTCGATTATGTTTCCTTCGGCGATAACGGACCGGGCACCACCGGTGATTCGATCTTTCTGGCCAACTCCATCCAGTACTCGGACTTCAACGGGCCGGGCGAGAAATCCTGGCAGGCGCGTTATGACCTGGCGATGAGTACCTATGGCGTCCCGGGGCTGAGCTTTATGGCGCGCTACGTCAACGGGCGCGATATCGATGGCAGCAAGATGGCCGCCGACAGCCCGTACAGAGCCTACGGCTACGGCGAAGACGGCAAACACCACGAGACCAATCTGGAGGCCAAGTACGTGGTCCAGGGCGGTCCGGCCAAGAACCTGTCGTTGCGCATGCGCCAGGCCTGGCACCGGGGCAATGCCGATCAGGCCGAAGGCGATCAGGACGAATTTCGTCTGATCGTGGACTATCCAATTTCCATCCTGTAAGGCAGTCCGGGGCGAAATTGGCCTAACGTTCTTTCCCTGGATTGGGAGTGTGACGCGTGCAGGCGCAGGCATAGCTTGTCATCTGTCACTCCCCTTCCAGAAGGAACGATCATGAAATCCCTGAAGCTGCTTGCCACCGCCTTTTCCTGCGCCGCCCTGTTCATCTGCTTCGGCACCCAGGCTCACGACGCCGAACACGAAAAGGTCACGGTGCTCGAGACCCACCCGATGCTCAATGCCCCGGGCAAAAAGGCCATGGTGCTGACGGTCGAGTACAAGCCGGGGCAGGTGTCCATTCCTCACAGCCACAGTGGCAGCGCGATTGCCTATGTGCTCGAAGGTGAGGTTATTTCCCGGGTCAACGACGCCAAGGCGATCACCTACAAGGCCGGTCAGACCTGGTACGAACCTGCGGGCTCCAAGCACTACGAATCAAGAAACGCCAGCGCCAGCAAACCTGCAAAACTGCTGGTGTTCATCCTGCTCGATGACAATGGCGAGATCCTTACCCCACTGCCCAAATAACGGCCGCAATCTGCAGCGTGCCGCTCTAGCGCGCGGCACCGTCGGTCCGGGCTTGCGCCGGTAAAACTAAATTTTCCGCCGTCACTGTCGATAAGCCATCAGTAGAGCCCGAATATCGGGCCGGACTTTGATGAGCGAAGGCACAGGTATGTACGACATTTATCTGCTGGTAGAACACGGTCGGGATCAGGGCGAAGTGTCCGTCCTCGGCTGGTTCGATGATGAAGGCGCGGCCAAAGACACCGCTGAAGCCATGGAATGGAAAGCCTATCGCGAACAGGCCAAGCGTCAGCATCAGTGGTCCAGCCAGCCGCTGTTGCCACCGGACCAGACGGCCCATCGGCGGTTCTGGGTCAAGGGCATTTCCAAGTTCAGCCATACCCCGGCGCCGCGTTCGTGGGCGGTGCATTGAGACACAGGTCATCGTATCGATCTGTTGTCGACTCCCGCCGCATGACGCACCTGTTGCAGCATGCGCCGCTACCCATGTAATGCCTGCGCCGCGGGCAATAACCTGCCAAACCTTGCGTAGCGCTCGCGCAACGCCGGCTGCACTGAAGCGTTCGGCTGATAACGGGTCTTGACTCGCATGCCCTGCTGCAACAGCGCCTCGCCCTGCCCGATCGCCAGAAATCCCAGCTTGGCCGCGCCAATGCAGGCGCTCAATTCGCTGCCGTGCAGGGTGTACAGTTCACGGTCAAGGATATTGGCCAGCAACTGCGCCCAGTATTCACTGCGCGCACCGCCGCCGACCAGGGCGCAGGCGTTGACCGTGGCGCCGGCCGAGAGCACCGCGTTCATCGCGTCGAGCAGGCCAAAACCGACCCCCTCCAGCACCGCATACCCCAGCATGGCCGGGGTACTGTCGTGCCCCAGACTCATGAAACCACCGCGCAACAACGGATCATTGTGCGGCGTGCGTTCGCCGGCCAGATAGGGCAGGAACAGCGGATGCGTGACCGGCACCGGCTGATCGACCGGCAAGCAGGCCTGCACCAGCGCCAGCAAGGCCTTTTCGTCCGCCTGACCCAGCAGGCGCGTGACCCAGCGCAGGCAACTGGCGCCGGCGAGCATGGCGCCCATGGTGTACCAGCGATCCGGCAGCGCATGACAGAAGCTGTGCACGGCGCTCGCGGGATTGCCCGCCGCATGATCGGTAATGGCCACAATCGCGGCGCTGGTGCCCAAGGTGACGAAAGCGTCCCCGGCGTTGATCGCACCGATGCCCAGCGCCGACACCGGGTTATCGCCGCCGCCGGCGGCAAGCGGTAAGCCCACCGTCAACCCCAGCAGCTGCGCGGTCTGGGCACTCAAAGCAGCAGAGAACTGATCGGCCTCCAGCAACCGTGGCATCTGCGCCCGGTTCAAACCACAGGCGTGCAGCATGGGCTCAAACCAGTCACGCCGGGCGACATCCAGCCACAGAGTGCCCGCCGCATCGGACATGTCGCTGACCCACTCGCCGGTCAGCAACAAGCGCAGGTAGTCCTTGGGCGACAGCACGCAATCGATCTGCGCGAAAACCGCTGGCTCGTGCTGCTGCAACCACAACAACTTCGGCGCGGTGAGCCCGGCCATCGCCAGGCTGCCGATGGCCTGCGCATAGGTCGGGAAATCCCGGTTCAGCTGTTCGGCCTCAGCGAGGGCCCGTGAATCGTCCCAGAGGATCGCCGGGTATAACACCTGCCCGGCCGCATCCAGCAGCACCGCCCCGTGCATTTGCCCGGACAACCCCAGGCACGCCACTCGCGCCCACACCTGCGGCTGTTCGGCGCGCAACTGCGCCAGCGCCAGCACACACGCCTGCCACCAGTGCGCCGGGTCTTGTTCAGACCAGCCGGGCTGCCTGCGCGAGAGGCTCAAACGGGCACCGGCCTGGGCCAGCACCTGGCCCCGGGCGTCGAGCAAAATCGCCTTGAGTTCCGAGGTGCCCAGGTCAATGCCCAGAGAAACGGCTTGGCTTATCAACGTTCAATTCCTGTCAGCGGGAGCACTCAAGGGCATCCACATGAATTTCGAATGCGCAACGTCGCAGCCAGACGCTCGGACAGCCTCGTACCGTCGGGTGTCTGGATGCGCTGCAGCAATAATTGCACCGCGCGTGCGCCCAGCGCCTGCACCGGCTGGGCGATCACACTCAAACGCGGGAGGAAGTAATCCGCCCAGTCAAAATCATCGAAACCGACCAGCGCCATCTGCTCGGGCACGGCAATCTGCGCGTCACGCAGTGCATGCATGGCGCCGATGGTCATCAGGTTGTTGGCGGCCAGGATCGCGCTGGGCGGTGCCGGCAACCCCAGCAACTGGCGGGCTGCCACTCGTGCGGATCCGCTGTTGGATTGGCCATTGACCAGCAACGCATCCTCGAAGACCAGGCCGGCATCAGCCAACGCCTGGCGGTAGCCTTCGATGCGCTCCTCGGTGGTACTGAGCCCCCGATGCCCGGCGATCATGCCGATCCGCCGATGACCGTGGCCGATCAGATGCGCCACCAGTTCGCGGGTCGACTCGCGGTTTTCCACACCGACCTGATCGAACCCCTCGAACGCCATCCGGTCCACCAGCACCGTGGGAATGGCGTTGGCTTGCAGATAAGCCAACGCCGCGCGCTGCGGATCGCTGGAAGGCGCCAGCAGGATGCCGTCGACGCGCCGATGATGCAGCGCCTGGACCACGCGCAGCTCTTGCCCGGGGTCGTCGTGGGTATCGACGAACAGCATCATGATGCCGTGGCGCGCGCACTCGGTCTCGATGGCATGCACGGTCTCGCTGAAGTAGTGATTGGACAGCGCCGAGATCGCCACACCAATGGTGTTGGTGCGTGACCGGGCCAGCGAGCGGGCCAGGGTGTTGGGGATATACCCCAACGCCCGCACCGCCTGCTGCACCGCCTCGATCGTTTGCGGGCTGACCTTGCGCGTGCCGTTGAGCACATGCGACACCGTCGAAGTCGACACCCGCGCCCGGCGCGCCACGTCCTCCATCTTGACCACTGCGCTCACTCCTGCTGCGCGACCTCTCAGTGCTTGCTCGACCAGCCGGTGTAGGAGCCGATGTTGTCACGGGTGATCAGTTTGGGCGTGAGCTGAGTCACGGCCTCGGCCGGTTTCTTGTCGTTGAGCAGATCGTTGCCGATCACCACCGCCTGTTGCGCCATGGCCCAAGGGTCCTGGCTGGCCGAGGCCTGAATCGACGATTCGGATTTGAGCGCATGCTCGATGTCCGGTGCGCCATCGACCGAGGTGATGACGATGCCGCTGCGCTTGAGCTGGCGGGCCGCCAGGTCGCTGCCGATGGCCTGCGGATCGTTGATCGCGAACAGGCCATCGATTTTCGGGAAGCGCGTCAGGTAGCCCTGCATCGCATTCAGGCCGCCGTCGCGCGAGCCTTTGGCGTCCTGATCATCGGACAGCACCTTGATCTGCGGCGCGGCGGCGAAGGCTGATTTGCAGCCGGTGACGCGGTCGGTCACGGCGGTGACTTGCGGGCCGTTCTCGATGATCACGTTGCCCTTGCCCGAAAGCTTGTCGACGATGAACTGACAGGCCAGCTTGCCCGCCTCGACATTGTCGGTCTGCACCGTGGCGTCTACGCCGGCGGCGCTGACATCGACCGCGACCACCTTGATGCCGGCGGCCTGGGCTTTCTTGATCGCCGAGGCGATTGCCTTGGGATCCACTGCGTTGATCAGGATCAGGTCGACGCCGGCGGCGATGAAATTGTCGATTTGCGAGAACTGCTTGCTCAAGTCGTAATCGGCAGACACCGAGGTGACCTTGACCCCGGGGTTGATCTCCTGCGCCTTGGCCTTGGCGCCATCGGCCAGGGTCACGAAATACGGGTTGCCCAGCGAACCCAGGCTGATGCCGACCGACTTCAGCTCCCGGGCCTGGACCCCGGAAGACAACAGCGCAGCCAGGCACAGGGAAACGACAGCAGGGAATTTGCGTTTGAAGTTCATGATTTCTCTCTTGTGATTATTGTCAGAGCCACTGTTTGAAACGCGTTCAGTCCAGGCGATGCATCAGGTGCGCGCACCGGACTGGCGATAGCGGTCAAGCGCCACCGCGCCGATGATCACGATGCCCTTGATGATGTACTGCCAGATGTCGGAGACGCCCAGCAGCACCAGGCCGTTGGTCAGTACCGCGATGATCAGCGCGCCGATCAGGGTACCGCCGATGGTGCCCACACCCCCGGTGAAACTGGTGCCGCCGAGGATCACCGCAGCGATGGCGTCCAGTTCGTAGGACTGACCCAACTGCAAGCCATTGGCGGCGAACAGGCGCGAGGCGCTCATCACCGCCCCCAGCCCAGCCAACGCGCCAGAGACCGCATAGACGAACAGCAAGACCTTCCACACCTTGATCCCGGACAAGCGCGCGGCTTCAGGGTTGCCGCCCACCGAGTAGATCTGCACCCCCATGACCGTGCGCCGCAGGACGAACCAGGAAACCGCGATCACCGCCACCGCGATGATCACCAGCCACGGCACGCCAAGCACCGAATCGTTGCCGATGAAGGCGAACGGCAAGTCCGGGTTGAACACGGTCTTGTCGTCGGCCAGCAAGCGTGCGAGCCCGCGCATGGCGGTCAGCGCGCCGAGGGTGACAATGAAGGGTGGCAGGCGCATGAAGGCGATCAGACCGCCGTTGACCAGGCCCAGCAACAGACCGAAACCGACACCGGCGAAGATCCCCAGCATGCCGAATTGCGGCGACATCGAGGCCTGCAACGCCACTACCGCCGAGGCCGCGAGAATCGCGCCGACCGACAGGTCGATGCCGGCGGTGAGAATCACGAAGGTCATGCCGGCCGCCAGCACCACGTTGACCGAGGCCTGCTGGGTGATGATCGACAGGTTCTGCCAGCTCATGAAGCTGTCGGTCATCAGCGCAAAGCCCACCAGCAGCAGGACCAGCACCGGCAGCATGCCGATGGTGCGCATCAGTTCGCGCACGCGTTCGCGCTTGCTGACAGCGGCGACGGTCGGCGAGTTTTCCAGGGTCAGACTCATGGCCTGGTTTTCCTTTTTTTTGTTGTAGAAAATTATATGAAGCCTTTTGCAGATCTCTTGTAGGAGTGAGCTTGCTTGCGAGAGGCCAGTGCATCCGATAGATCCGCGTCGGTCATGCCAGCGCATCGCGAGCAAGCTCACTCCTACAGGTCATCCGGCGCCTGCAACAACCTGTGCACCCCCGGTCGCCAGCGCAATGATCCGTTCCTGGGAAATCGCCTCGCCCGACGCGCCGCCGACTTCGGCCACCAACTGCCCTTCACGCATGATCAGCACGCGATCGCAGGTGCCGATGATCTCCGGCAGCTCGCTGGAAATCACCACGATGCCGACACCGGCCTTGGCCAGTTCATTGATGATCCGGTAGATCTCCGATTTCGAGCCGATGTCCACGCCGCGGGTTGGCTCATCGAGAATCAGCACATGCGGCTTGACCTCCAGCAACCGCGCCAGCAAGACCTTCTGCTGGTTGCCGCCCGACAGCGCGCCGACGTTGACCTTGCCCGACGCCACCCGTATCGACAGCGAGCGGATCGCCTCGACCGCCCGTTGCGCCCCGCGCCCGCGATCCAGCACTCCACCGGTATGGGCGTCAGGCACGCAGGCACAGACATTGATGTTGTCGCGCACGCTCATGTCGAGAAACAGGCCCTGGGCCTTGCGATCTTCGGTCAGGTAGACCACCCCTGCGCGAATCGCATCAGTGGGGTTGCGCAATGGGCTGATTGCCTGTCCGGCGACTTCCAGGGTGCCGCCGGTGCGCGCGTCAGCGGCGAAGATCAACCGCGCCAGCTCAGTGCGCCCTGCCCCGACCAGCCCGGCAATGCCCAATACTTCACCGGCATGCAGATCGAAGCTGCACGGTTTGACGCGCTTGCCGTCGGCCATGTCGCGCACCCGCATAACCACCTCACCGGGGTCATACGGCGCATGTTCTTTCTTGTAGAAGCCGGACAGATCGCGGCCCACCATCATCTTCACCAGCGCGTCCGCCGACAGCCCGTCGCGCTC
This sequence comes from Pseudomonas sp. NPDC087358, assembly GCF_044900785.1. Lineage (NCBI taxonomy): Bacteria > Pseudomonadati > Pseudomonadota > Gammaproteobacteria > Pseudomonadales > Pseudomonadaceae > Pseudomonas > Pseudomonas sp. NPDC087358. The sequence continues at coordinate 410,651 of NZ_JBJDOA010000003.1, read as the reverse complement.
GAGCATGCCGACATACTCGCCATCGCGCAGCACCGAGACCCGGTCGGACAGCTCGTAGATTTCCGCCATGCGGTGGCTGATGTAGATGATCGCCAGGCCCTGATCGCGCAGTTGCTTGATCAACGCGAACAGGCGATCGGTCTCGCGTGACGACAGCGGCGTGGTTGGCTCGTCCATCACCAGAATTTTCGCCCTGGCGTGCAATGCCCGGGCGATCTCCACCAGTTGCCGCTCGGCGATCGACAACACGCTGACCCGGGTCGAGGGTTTGAAGTCGGCGCCCAGGCGCGCCAGCACATCGACACAGCCAGCCTCCATCGCCTTGCGATCGATGCTCCAGCCCCGACGCAGCTCACGGCCCAGATAGATGTTCTCGGCGACGCTGAGGTTCGGGCACAGGCTCAACTCCTGATAGATCACCGCGATGCCTTGCGCCTTGGCGGTCAACGGATCGAACGCCGCCAGGGTCTGGCCGCCGACACGTATCTGTCCACCGGCATCGGCCTGATAGGCGCCGGAGAGGATTTTCATCAGGGTCGATTTGCCCGCGCCGTTCTCGCCCATCAGCGCATGGACTTCACCGGCATAGACTTTCAGGGCAACGTTTTTCAACACGCGCAGGCCATTGAAGGTCTTGGAAATGGCGTCCATTTCCAGCACCGGTACAGGCGATGGGTGAAGTACGGCGCTCATGACCGAGCATCCGTGATACGCCGCAAAGGCACATCGGGCGCAAGAGAAACGTGCGTACAGAGAGCAGGCAGGCTGTTCATGGGAATCCTCGATGTTTCTTGTTTTTATACCTGCGCCGCCTCGTTTTCGGGCGTCGCTCGGGAATCACTTCGAAACACTCTAGATCAGCTGAAACGATTCACGCAAGCGCTTGCCTTTGGCCATCAGCGAAAGAGGCGGTGTGGGTGGAGCCTTCCCTTGAGTCACGCGAGCGGTCATGTATCCGCGCGCTGCCCCACAGCTGCGTGGCTGTCCAGGGTTCCAGGCGCAACTCCAGAGCGCCGGCTCTTGCTATAACCCCCCGTTATCCAGGGGTCTCAAATACTCATTGGTTGGATATCCCGGCAACCTCCATATTTGCAGGCATAACAACAAGCCAGTCATTGAGGCCATCGTCATGCCCTTCCCTACCCTGTTCTTTTGCACCCCTGCGAGCGGGGCATGAACGCCGACCGCCGCGACGCTCGCGCCATTGAGGTGATCGACGCTCATCACCACTGTTGGGATCTTTCCCAGGGCAACTATCCGTGGTTGCAGCAGGCGTATCTGGGCGAGCAATTCTTTCTCGGCGGCTACGAACAACTGCGGCGCAATTACCTGCCCGACGACTATCGCGCCGACACCGAGGGTTATCGCATCGTCGGCACCGTGCACATCGAAGCCGAGCGCGCACGCACCGAGCAGGTCGAGGAAACCCACTGGTTGCACCAGCTTCAGCAGCGCAGCGGATTGCCCACGGTCTTTGTTCCTCACGCAAGCTTCACCCAGCCTGACCTCATCGAGGTACTGAGCGCCCACACAGCGTTCGCCCAGGTGCGCGGCATCCGCTCCAAGCCCGTTACTGCCAGCGCGCCGGGTCTGTCGGTGCGTGGTCAAGCGGGGTCGATGCAGGACCCTGCCTGGCTCGAAGGCCTGGCGCAGCTGGAAAACTTCGGGCTGTCGTGGGATCTGCGAGTGCCTTTCTGGCATCTGGAGGAGGCGGCCGAGGTCGCCAGGCAATTTCCCGGCATCCCGATCATCCTCAATCACACCGGCCTGCCGCTGGATCGCTCACCGGCGGGGCTGGCCGTGTGGCGCAAGGGCATGCAAGCGCTGGCGGACGCGCCCAACGTCTACGTCAAGTTGTCCGAGCTGGGGCTTCGCGGCGGATATTGGGATCCGGTTTCCAATCGGCAGGTGCTGCGCGAGGCGCTGGCGATCTTTGGCAGTGATCGCGCCGTGTTTGCCAGCAACCTTCCGGTTTGTCGGTTGAGCGCCAGCTTCCAGAGCATCGTTGCGGCGGTACTGGAGGCGCTGTGCGACTTCGATCAGCAGGCCATCGACAACGTCTTTGCGCATAACGCACGCAGGTTCTATCGAATGTGACGCTCGCGGCAATGGCCTGCTTCAAGGCAACCCACGCTCAATAACTCCAATAAAAAAGGTCCAGACATGAACACCACGCAAAGTGCCTCGCCTACGGCGGGGACGGTGGCAGGTGCTGCCAGTTTCGATGACACACTGTTCCGCAAGATCGCCTGGCGGCTATTGCCGATTCTGATGCTGGGGTATCTGGCGGCGTCCATCGACCGGGTCAACATCGGTTTCGCCAAACTGCACATGGCGCAGGAGCTGGGCTTCAGCGATGCGATCTACGGCTTTGGCGCGGGGGTGTTTTTCCTCGGCTATTTCCTTTTCGAAGTGCCCAGCAGCGTGATTCTGCACCGCGTCGGCGCGCGCCTGTGGATCGCCCGGATCATGGCCACCTGGGGCATCATTTCGGCCTTGACCATGTTCGTCAGCTCGCCCTGGCAGTTTTATCTGGTGCGTTTTGCCCTGGGCGTGGCCGAGGCTGGCTTCATTCCCGGTGTCATCTATTACCTGACCTTGTGGTTCCCGTCCCAGCGCCGTGGTCGCATCATGGGGGTCTTCTACATCGCATTGGCACTGGCCGGGTTCATCGGCGGGCCTATCTCCGGCTTGATTCTGCAAACCATGCAGGGTGTCGGGGGCCTGGCAGCGTGGAAGTGGCTGTTCATCATCGAGGCCATTCCCACCGTATTGATCGCGATACTGGTGCTGACCAAGCTCGACAACAACGTGCAGTCGGCCAAGTGGCTGGCGCCGGAAGAACGCCAGCATGTGAAAAGCCTGATCGATGCCGAGTCGCAGCAAAAGAGCCATATGCCGCTGCGCGTGCTGTTCGGCAACCGTCTGGTTCAGGTCATGAGCCTGATCTTCTTCTGCGACATTTTCGCCATGTACGGCCTGGGCTTCTGGATGCCGACGCTGATCAACAACATGGGTGTGCACAACGATCTGAGCATTGGTCTGATGTCGGCGTTGCCCAGTCTGTTTGCAGTGATCAGCATGATCCTGGTCAGCCGTCACTCTGACCGCACCGGCGAACGGCGTCTGCACCTGATCCTGCTTTACGCACTTGGCGCACTGGGCCTGGGCCTGTCGATCGTCTGGCAGCACGACCCGGTGCTCGGCATTCTGGCGCTGTGCATCGCCAACATGGGCATCCTGGCCATTCCCGCGCTGTTCTGGAACCTGCCGACTGCCATCCTCGGCGGTGCCGCTGCGGCGGCCGGCATTGCGCTGATCAACTCGTTCGCCAACCTGGCAGGCTTTCTGGGGCCTTACCTGGTGGGCTACGTCAAACAGTTCAGTGGCAACACCGAAGCCGCGGTCTGGCTGATGGTCATTGTGCTGATCGCCGGCGGCCTGCTGATCCTGACGGTGCCGGCGAAGCTGGTAAACAAGGCGCCGACCACCGACTGACCAACGATGACCGTGGACTGTGCCGGGCAGTCCACGGTTACCCTGCATCAGCCTGACCGGCGTTTTTGCGCACCCCGGTCACGCATGCCTGTCTGACGCGCCACATGGCCAGTTATGTGTCGGCCATCGTCTGCCTTTCAAATCTTTTGAATCATCTTGCAAGGGCTGTCTCTGACGTACATATCAAGAAAAGTCAGCAGGCCCACCATGACATCCTTGCAGCGTATTGCCCGCCCCTGTGCCCCGGCGCCCTCATCACCAGACACCGCCTTCGCGCTTTACCAGGCGCTGTCCCACACGCCAGATCCGGCGACGCGAGAAGCGGCCCGGCAGTTTTTGCAGCAACAGTTGGAGACGGCAAGCAGCCTGTCCTCGAACCTGCCGGCGGACCCTGGCGAGCTTGGTCAATGGGTGACTGACAACTGCCGAGCGGTGACTGAACAGTACCGCCAATACCTTGAACACCGGCGCGCGGGCGGGCAACGAAAATTCTTCGGCAACAAGGCCCATGCCTTGTATTTCCTGCAACAGGTGGCGCCGAGCAAGCTGGTGGACGGGGCCTGGTTGTACGGCGCCGTCAGGCACGCCGACGACTGGCGCTACCATGGTCTGGTGCGCACTTACCTTGAAGAACTGGGCGACGGCGAGCCTGCGCTGAACCACGTAGTGCTGTATCGCAACCTGCTTGCCGAACATGACTGCGCACCCCTGCAAGCCCTCGATGACGTGCTCTATGTGCAAGGGGCCATCCAGCTTGCCCTGGGTCATCTGTCCGATGAGTTCCTGCCCGAAGTGCTCGGCTACAACCTTGGCTACGAGCAACTGCCGCTGCACCTGTTGATCAGTGCGTTCGAGCTCAATGAACTGGGGATCGATCCCTACTACTTCACCCTGCACGTCACCATCGACAACGCCAGCTCCGGGCACGCGCACAAGGCCGTCGCAGCGGTCCTCGACCTGCTGCCCGATGACCACAGCCAGGCAGAGTTCCTGCAGCGACTGCGCGCAGGCTACCTGCTCAATGATCTGGGCAAGAATTCCACTGCAGTGATCGCATCGTTCGATCTTGAGCAAGAGGTTGTGGCGATGCTCGAGGCCAAAAGCACGTTCGGACAGCACATGCATTCGGACTACTGCCGGCTGGAGGGACGCACTATCAACGAGTGGCTTGGCGCTGCGGGCCAGAGCAGACAACTGCTGGGCGCGCTGGAAAAGCGCGGCTGGATCAAACGCAATCAAGACCCGCGAGACAGCCGTTTCTGGCAGCTTATCGATGGGCCCGGTGCGGTGATGTTCGGCGTGTTCAGCGGCTTTGAGATGCAGTTGCTCAGGGACTGGATAGCCGGCGACTGGCAGCCGGATGAAGCGAATCGGCGAGGCAATCCATTTCGTCCAAACGTTCGTCGGCACGCCGCTCACGTCGCGCCCACCGAGCAATCAGCGCCGGAGGTTTCACTGACTCGCGAGGAGTTGATCGCGATGATTGCCCCACACTCTCATTCAACGCCGCAAGGCCTGGCCGCCACCCGAGCCTATGCCCAACAACTCTCCCGGGGATGTCTGACACGATGAATACACTTACTTCGATCGACCCGACCGGCAATGACGCGCCCGCCACCGACGAGGGCCATGATCTGGCGCTGTTGCGCCTGGGTCAGCACCTCAAGGCCCAGAACTATCGTTTCGTGACCGTGACGCCGCTGACTCATCAACGGGTCAATCAGCGAGAGGAAAATCGCAAGGCGCGAAGCCTGAGGGATGTGTTCGGCTGGAGCCGCCCCTTTGAGGGGGATTTGCTTGCCCAGGAGCAGCTGGAGGCGTTGTTGGACAGCGGTATCCTGCGCGCCCACGCCGGCCTGTGGGCCAGTGAGGTGCGCTGGTCGAGCCTGGAAGATCTGCTGCTGGTGCATTCGGGGTTTCCCACCGTCGCCCATGATTCGGTGTTTTTCGGCCCCGACAGCTATCGCTTTGCCCAGGCGATAGAAGAGCATCTGCAAACCTCCCTGCATACCATCCGCACGGCGGTCGACGTGGGCTGTGGCAGCGGCGTGGGTGCCATTCTGATTGCCAGGGCCAGACGCGATGCGCAGGTACTGGCGGTCGACATCAACCCTACGGCGTTAAGGTTTACCGCCGTCAACGCCGCATTGGCCGCGACCGAAAATGTCAGCGCTTATCACAGCGACATCCTTGCTGGTACGACCGGAGAGTTTGATCTGATCGTCGCCAATCCGCCGTACATGCAGGACACCCAACAGCGCGCCTACCGTCATGGCGGCGAGCAGTTAGGGTCACAGCTTTCGGTGCGCATCCTGGCGCAGAGCATCGAGCGGCTGACGCCCGGCGGCAGCCTGGTGCTGTACACCGGCGCGCCTTCGGTGGAGGGTGTGGACCTGTTTCTAGAGCAGGCCAAGCCCCTGGTCGACACGCCTGACTTCGCCTGGTCTTACCGCGAAATGGACCCGGATGTGTTCGGCGAAGAGCTCGAGACCCCCACCTACCGCGACGCCGAACGCATTGCTGCCGTGGTCTTGACCGTGACCAGGGTTGGCTGATCGGTCATCGCCGCCTGACACGATCAAAAGCGCTTGGTGCAGCGGATGTACCCATCCTGCCCGGCGGCAGAATCAGAAGCGCTCGGCGCACAAAAAAGCCCGTGCAGTGCACGGGCCAAGGACGCCCCGCGAGCGCTCAGGCTCGACCACGAACCCTGAGCAGCCCGCGTTTGAAGCGCTGCACCAGTAATGCCGTGTGCAAGCCCCGAGAAAGTTGTGCCGCTTGCGTTTCGAAGCGGGTCGCGCAGCGGCTGAATTCGCCGCCCAACTGCTCTGCAGCACTATCACCAGACGCCTGTCGTTCATCGAATGAACCCGCCATGGCTCAGCCCTCTGAATTTGGATTGGGAAATTCGGTCGCGACAGCAGCGCTGCGACCGAGGTTTTCGCTGCACGGTGCCGGTCTCACTTGAGATCGGGCGCGTCCCCCTGCGCCAGGCCCGACCCCAGGTCGGCGCCTGTCATCGGGTCCGACGTCAGATCGGACTTGGTCCGCTCCTTCATCATGGTCAGCGTCACCGAATCCTCTTCACTCAGGGTCACCGAGGCGGTTCCGTCGCCGCCGTCCACTGCCGGATGGGGATTCTCGACGTACTCGAACTCCTCATCGCTGTTCCACGGCCCGCGCACATTAGGCTCGCCATTGGACATGCTGAAGTAAGTGCGGCTGAATTCCGGCATGCCCGGCAACTTGCCTTGTGGGAAGTTGGGCTGAATCGAATGCAGCGCTTTTTCAAACGACAATTGATGCGCGATCTCGCGAGTCATCAGAAAGCCCAGCGCATCCTTGATTCCAGGGTCGGCCGTCACGTTCATCAGGCGCTCATACACGATCTTGGCCCGGGCCTCCGCAGCGATATTGGAACGAAAATCCGCGGTCGGCTCGCCGATGGTATCGATGTATGCCGCCGTCCACGGCACGCCGGCGGAATTGCACAGTGGCGCGCCGCCGCCGTACAGCAGGCTGGTGATATGCGAATCATTGCCGGCACCGTTGATATCCCGATACAGCTCACCCTCCTGCTGCACGCCCTCGGCCATTTTGCCCTTGGCGCCCTTGTTCAGCATGACGATGATCGAGCCGATGATTTCCAGATGGCTCAACTCTTCAGTCGCGATATCTAGCAGCAGATCCTTGCGACCGGGATCTTCCTCGGCCAACGCCTGGGTGAAGTACCGCGTGGCAGCGGCCAGTTCACCCTGGGCACCGCCGAACTGTTCCAGTAACAAGTTGGCCAGCCCTGGATCAGGTTGCGCCACGCGGACGGTGTATTGAAGTCGTTTGTTATGAAGAAACATGGTGAATCTCCCAATCAGACTTTTACTGTTTTCAGGGCGAACGGAATGAACGCTAAGTACGCGTCGATTACACAGATTCGCCATGTCGAGCTATGTCGCTCATAAGGTCTGACGCACCCGCAGCAGGCGAATTCGAACTCATCTGCAAACGGGCGATGGGAGGTGTCGAGTACGCAAGTTGAAGTAAATGCGCTGTATCGGATCAACGGTTTATAAACAATGAAATCCATTCGCCTGGGCAGTTGGATAGGCTGTGACCTACTTGTAAATACCCCCGGACGCGAACATTGACCGGTTGACCGACTCACCGCTGTCCGTGCCAACGCTTGCAGCTGCGCTGAATGGCCGCCTGCTACGCTTGGCTGTCTGACCGAGAGGAATCGCCATGACCCCCGACACGCTCCCTTCCTTGCTGTACCGGCTCAACCAGAATACCCACGCGGTCGCGAGCGCGATCGAGGAAATCGCGCGCTGGATAGATCAACAGGATCCGGGCGCCATGTCGGATGTGCTGACCCGTCATCTGCAAGTGCTGGCGGACAACAGCGAGGTCATTGCCGATTCGCTGGCCGAACTGTCGGTAAAGGATGCGAAATACTGACCTGCGCAGGCGGCTCGATGGCTGCGCCACCCTGCTGGTCGCCATGGGGTTTGAACCCTTGGTGTGCTGCTGTGAGCCTTAAAACAAACCCATCTGCCCGCCGATCAAGGTCGCAAAATCATCCTCCACGAACGGCAGGATGGCATCGGCGATCGGTTGCAGCTGGCGGGTGATGTAGTGGTCGTAGTCGATGGGCGCACTGCGCACTTCCAGCGGCTCTGGGCCAACCACGCTGATCACGTAGCTGATCCAGCCGCGGTTCTGGTATTGCAGCGGCCTGCCCTGACTGCGGTTGTATTCATCGGCCAGCCTTGCTGCGCGCACGTGAGGCGGGACGTTGCGTTCGTAGTCGTGCAGCGGACGGCGCAGGCGTTTGCGGTAGATCAGCTGGTCGTCCAGTTCACCGGCCAGGGTGCGGCGCACGTAGTCGCGTACGAAATCCTGATACGGGCGGCGGTTGAAGATGCGCAGGTAGAGTTCCTGCTGGAATGTCCGGGCCAGCGGTGACCAGTCGGTGCGCACCACCTCCAGGCCCTTGTAGACCATCTCGTCTTCGCCGTTGGCGCGAGTCACCAGCCCGGCATAACGCTTTTTGCTGCCCTCTTCGGCGCCACGGATGGTCGGCATGAGGAAGCGCTTGAAATGCACTTCGAACTGCAGCTCCAGCGCGCTTTCAAGCCCGAACTCGTTGTGCAGATGCTCCCGCCACCAGTCGTTGACGCCCTTGACCAGCGCGTTGCCTATCTCTGCCGCCTGTTGCTGATCGTGGGGCTGCTTGAGCCAGACGAAGGTAGAGTCGGTGTCGCCGTAGATCACCTCGTACCCCTGGGCTTCGATGAGCGTGCGGGTCTGGCGCATGATCTGATGGCCGCGCAGGGTGATCGACGATGCCAGGCGGGTATCGAAGAAGCGACAGCCGCTGGAGCCGAGCACGCCGTAAAACGCGTTCATGATGATTTTCAGCGCCTGGGACAGCGGCGCGTTGCGCTCACGCTTGGCCGCTTCGCGACCTTCTGCGACTCGGGAAACAATGGCGGGCAGGCAATGCCGCGTGCGGGAAAAACGCGCGCCGCGAAAGCCCTCCACCGACTGGCTGTCATCGGGGTGTGCCAGGCCTTCGATCAAGCCCACCGGGTCGATCAGAAAGCTGCGAATGATCGAGGGGTACAGGCTCTTGTAGTCGAGCACCAGCACCGACTCGTACAGACCGGGCCGCGAATCCATGACGAAGCCGCCCGGGCTCGCCTCCGGCATGCGCTCCCCAAGGTTTGGCGCAACGAAGCCCTGGCGGTGCATCAACGGCATGTACAGGTGCTCGAACGCGGCCACCGAACCCCCGCTGCGATCAGCGGGCAAGCCGGTCACCGTGGCGCGTTCGAGCAGGAAGGTCAGCAGCTCGGTTTTCTCGAAGATCCGCGTGACCAGCTCGCAGTCCTTGAGGTTGTAACGCGCGAGCGCCGGCTTGTCCTCGGCGAACATGCGGTTGATTTCGTCCATGCGCTGGTACGGGTTGTTGATGGCCTTGCCTTCGCCCAGCAGGGTCTGCGCGACGTTTTCCAGGCTGAACGAGGGAAAGCTCCAGGTCGCCGAGCGCAGCGCTTCGATGCCATCGATGATCAGACGCCCGGCCGCCGAGGCGAAGAAGTGACTGTTGCGCGACCCGTGCTCGCGCCAGCCCATCATCTGCCCGTCACGGCCCAGCAGCAGCGGCACGTTGAGGCGCCGGGAATGCTCATGCAAAACCCGCAGGTCGAACTGCACGACGTTCCAGCCGATGATCGCGTCAGGGTCGTGCAGCGCCAGCCAGCCGTTGAGCTTTTCCAGCAACCCCTGACGGCTGTCGCAGTACTCGAACTTGAAGTCCACCTGCGACGCATCGCCATTGGCCGGCCCGAGCATGTACACCTGGCGCTCGCCGCAACCTTCCAGGGCAATGGAATACAGCTCGCCACGCTCGGTGGTTTCGATGTCCAGCGAGACCAGTTTCAAACGTGGCCGGTAGTCTGGCGCCGGCTTGAGCTGCGCATCCAGCAACAGCCCGCTGGCATCCGGCGTGCCGCTGAACTGCACAGGAGCTGTGATGAAACGCTCCATCAGGTAGCGCTCGGGCGGGCGCACGTCGGCCTCATAGACATCGACGCTGGCCGCGCGCAGGTCCTTTTCCAGGTTCATCAGCTGCCGATGCTGACGGGTATACAAGCCCAGGACCGGGCGATGGCGAAAGTCGCACAGGGCCAGCGGCTTGAGCTCGACCTGCTTTTCCTTGCGCAACACCGTCTCGGCACGTTCACGATGCTGCGCGGGAATGAACGCGACCGAGGGCTGATACGGCAACCGCACGCAACGCGGACCGTGGTCTGTCGCCAGCCAGAATTCGACTTGCGTGCCTGCGTCCGTATCGCGCCAATGCCGAGTCAGGACAAAGCCCTGCTGTAATTCCACCGCGGTAACCTCGAAAACCGTCTTTCAAGGTTGCGAGTCTACGGTGATTGACGGCGCAAAGCGCGTGATCAACGGCGCTGGCGGATGCTCGAGTCGCCATGCCCAGGTGCCAATGGCGGATGCGCGGGAACAATGTGCGCCGGTTGGGTATCAGAACTTCACTCGCACACCTCTGAGGGATCCAGCATGCTCGTTCGACGTACTTCTCTGGCGACCGCCGTCGCCGCCTCCCTGTTCTGCTCCCTGGCCCTGGCTGCCGAACTGCCTCCCGAACAATTACTGAAGAACGCTCAGGCCGAACAGAAGGCGTATCTGGCCACTGTCAAGCAACTGGTGGACATCGACACCGGCACCGGTCTGGCGCCGGGCCTGAAGACCGTCAGCGCGGTGCTGGTCGACCGCCTCAAGGCGCTGGGCGCCACCGTTGAAACAACCCCGGCCACGCCCTCGGCGGGCGACAACATCGTCGGCACGATCAAGGGCAGCGGCAGCAAGACGTTTTTGCTGATGATTCACTACGACACGGTGTTCGGCGCGGGCACTGCCGCCAAGCGACCGTTCCGGGTCGATGCCGAGCATGCCTATGGGCCGGGGGTCGCCGATGCCAAAGGCGGTGTGGCCATGGTCCTGCATTCGCTCAAGCTGCTGCAGGATCAGAAGTTCAAGGACTTCGCCACCATCACCGTGCTGTTCAATCCGGATGAAGAAACCGGCTCGGCCGGCTCGAAGAACATCATCGCCGAGCTTGCCCGCAAGCACGACTACGTTTTCTCCTACGAGCCTCCGGATAAAGACGCGGTCACGGTGGCCACCAACGGCATCAATGGCGTATTCGTCGATGTGAAGGGCAAGTCATCCCACGCAGGGTCCGCCCCGGAAGCGGGGCGCAATGCGGCCATGGAGCTGGCCCACCAACTGGTTCAGCTCAAGGATCTGGGAGATCAGGCCAAAGGCACCACGGTCAACTGGACCTTGATCAAGGGCGGCGAAAAACGCAACATCATCCCCGCCAGCGCCGCTGCCGAGGGTGACATGCGCTATTCGGATCTCAGCGAATCGGATCGGGTGCTGGCCGATGGGCAACGCATCGTGCAAGGCAAGCTGATCGATGGCACCGAGGTCAGCTTTCGCCTGGACAAGGGCCGTCCACCCTTGGTGAAGAACCCGGCCACCGAGGACCTGGCCAAGACTGCGCAGACGCTGTACAGCAAGATCGGTCGCAACATCGAGCCGATCGCCATGCGTTTCGGCACCGACGCCGGCTACGCCTACGTGCCTGACAGCCAGAAACCTGCCGTGCTGGAGACCATGGGCGTGGTCGGCGCCGGGTTGCATGCCGACGATGAGTACATGGACCTGTCGAGCATCGCGCCGAGGCTGTACCTGACGGTGGCGATGATCATGCAGTTGTCCGGGGTGAAGTGATCCTGCGATCACCGCGACTGTAGCAATACGGCTTGCCGGCGGTGGCACGCTCCCTATCGCTGCCGCCGGCAAGCCGGGCTATTACAGCACTACAGGCAATCGCGGACTTTCTTGTCCCAGTACCCCGACAATCGCGCCCACGATCTGCTGCACATCCGCCTCATCAATGATCAGCGGCGGCAGCAGGCGGATGGTCTGGCCGCGCGTCACATTGATCAGCACACCATGCTCCTGTGCTGCGCGCAGACACAGATCGCGGACCGGACGCTTCAGCTCGATGCCGACCATCAACCCCAGGCCGCGAATCTGCGCGACGTCAGGATGCCCGTGCAAGGCCTGGCGTAACTGTGCGAGCAGTCGTTCGCCCTGCCCTGCGGCGTTGTTGAGCAAACCTTGCTGGTGGACGATATCCAGCACCGTGCAAGCGACCCGACAGGCCAGCGGATTGCCGCCGAAGGTGCTGCCATGACTGCCGGGGGTGAACAGCCTGGCGACCGACGCCGAGGCCAGGCACGCCCCGATGGGAATGCCGTTGCCCAGTGCCTTGGCCAGGGTCATGACGTCCGGGACAATGCCCTCGTGCTGAAATGCGAACCAGCGCCCCGTGCGACCCACGCCGGTCTGGATCTCGTCGACCATCATCAGCCAGCCGTTGTTGCTGCAATGGGCACGTAGTGCCTTCAGGTAACCCGGCGGCGGCAGGATGACCCCGCCCTCCCCCTGAACCGGCTCCAGCAGCACCGCAACGATGCGTTCGCCGTAGAGCCGCCCCGCCCGTTTGATCGCGTCCATATCGCCAAAGGCGACTTTGACGAACTCCCCTGACATCGGTTGGTAACCCAGGCGCACCGCGCCGTTATCACTGGCAGACAGGGTGCCGAGGGTGCGGCCGTGGAAGGCGTTTTCCATGACCAGCACCAGCGGCTGCTCGATGCCCTTGGCCCACCCATGCAAGCGTGCCAGCTTGAGCGCGGTCTCATTGGCCTCGGCACCGGAATTATTGAAGAACACCTGTTCCAGCCCCGACAGCCCCGTGAGCTTGCCGGCCAGTCGCTGCTGCCAGTCGATGCGGTAATGGTTGGAGGTGTGCAGCAGCAGCCCCGCCTGCTCGCTGATCGCCGAGACAATCGATGGGTGGCTGTGGCCGACGTTGGTGACCGCGACGCCCGCGACGGCATCCAGGTATTGGCGACCGGTATCGTCCCAAAGCTGAGCGCCCAGCCCTCTGACAAAGCTCAGCGGCAGCGGTTTGTAGGTGTTCATCAGGCAGGCGGCGGTCATGTCCATTGCTCCATCACGGGGGGTGAGGACAGTATCGTTGACCCGTTTTGCTGTATAAAGACCGACTTCCTTGAGTGACCTTAAAGCAGGGGTTGATAATGGACGTCTTTCAAGCGATGAGCGTTTTCGTCCACGTGGTGGAAAGCGGCAGCATGACGGCGGCGGCACGCCAGTGCGAAATGTCGACGACGATGGTCGGCAACCACCTCAAGGCATTGGAGCAACGCTTGGGCGTCAGCCTGCTGCAACGCACCACGCGGCGTCAGAATCTCACCGAGTTCGGCCTGCAATATTACCGGCGTTGCGTTGAGGTATTGGCCATGGTCAACGATTCGCAGCGCCTGGCCGAGCAAGCCCAGACCCAGCCCAGCGGCACGTTGAGAATCACCGCCCCGCCGGCCTTCGGCGCCGAGCGGTTGTCGCCCATGCTCAGCGATTTCACCCAGCGCTACCCTGAGATCAAGGTCGAAGTGGTGCTCAGCAATCAGCTGATGGACTTGATCGAGCATGGTTTCGATGCGGCCATCCGCCTGGGTGTACCTGAGTCATCCGGGCTGATCGCACGCCCCCTGCGCGACTACACGCTGACCATCTGCGCCTCGCAGGACTATCTGCAGCGCCGAGGCACGCCGCAGAGCGCCGAAGATCTGCGCGAGCACAATTGCCTGGCGTTTGCCTATCCGGCCGGGGACGACTGGCGAGCCGCCGACAAACTGTGGAAGCTCACCGGCCCGCAAGGGGTGATGGAGATCGCGGTGTCGGGCTCGATGATCGTCAACAGCTCGCCAGCCCTGCGCCAGGCAGCGATTGCCGGGATGGGCATCGCCATGTTGCCGGACGTGCTGATCCGCGACGATTTGCTGAACGGCAAGCTGCTGCCGCTGCTGCAGGACTACCAACCCCCCAGCCGGCCGATGTGGCTGATGTACCCGCAGGACCGCTACCGCTTGCCCAAGGTCAGACACTTTGTGGAGTCGGCTTTGGCGGCGTGGGGCACGTGAGCCGGCCAGCGCGTGGCTTGCGGGCATCAGCCTCTGCGAGGCAGTCGAACGATCAAGCACAGCGCGGCTCTCGAAGTTCCATCCAGCCCAATTGATAACAGGCATGTCGGGTATCGACACAGAGAAATAGTGTGCAAAGCCCGGCGTCGATAGAGTCATTGCACCCCCTGATCAAATGAGTTGAGGTTGGAAATGTCACGCGCCATCAAATTTCATCGCTTCGGCAAAGCCGATGTGCTCAGTTGCGAGGAGCAGCCTGACCGGTCACCCGGTCCACAGGAAGTGCTGGTTCGTGCCCAGGCCATCGGCATCAGCTGGGACGATGTGTTGTGGCGCCAGAACCTGGGCAACAGCAACGTGCAGTTGCCAGCCGGTATCGGCAGTGAGATGGCCGGGATCGTCGAGGCCGTGGGCGCCGGCGTGACCGACTTGCAGGTGGGCGACAAGGTCGCCAGCTTCAAGGCCATGAGTGCCAACGACTATCCGGTGTGTGGCGACCATGTGCTGGTGCCGCGCAATGCCTTGACCCGCTATCCAGACATATTGACGCCCGTCGAGGCCAGCGTTCACTACACCCCCATGCTGCTGGCGTATTTCGCATTCGTTGACCTGGCCAAGGTGCAGCCCGGGCAGACCGTGCTGATCACCGACGCGGCCTACAGCCCAGGCATCGCTTTCGTGCAACTGGGCAAGGCCCTGGGCCTGCGCGTCATTGCCGCGACCCAGCATGCCCAGGACCGCGACTACCTGTTGGCCAACGGTGCTGAACGGGTGATCGTCACCGACGAAGACGACATCTGCCTGCGCATCGACACGCTGACCAAGGGACAAGGTATCGAAGCGGTATTCGACGGCTTTGGCGGCATGCAGATGTCGATGCTCGGCGACGTGCTGGCACCGCGTGGCAGCCTGGTGCTCTACGGTCTGCGTGGTGGCAACCAGACCCCGTTTCCGGCACTGCAGGCGTTCAAGAAAAACATGCGCTTTTTCGTCCACTGCCTGGAGAACTTCACCGGCAAGCCGGAGCTGGATATCGCGCAGGATGGCCCGGCCATGCAGCGCGCGCTCGCGACGATCAACGAGTTGACCGCGCAGAGTCTGCTGAAGATGGATATCCACCGTACCTGGCCTTTCGAACAGTTCGGCAAGGCGCATCATCACCTGGACGACGAACCGGTACGCGGCCGCGTGGTACTGATGGTGCGCTAAGCGCCGAGGGACCGCCGTTGGCGTCACGCTGTTCGCCCGCGCCTCGTGGGCATTGGTTGATCGATATGTCATTGGCGTTTGCCTGAAGCCATTTGTAAGCGCCCGCAACAATCCCCCGCCTGTTTCCACGCTCCACGGCCCAGCTGTCGGGCATCCATCCGTCATCGCCCAACATCGGGAAACAGTTGCGCCGTGGCGCCACGATTGACCCATGCCAAGGCAGCGGGCAATTTCTGTCAGCGGGTTATCGGGGCAGCAGGACGCCCCGCCCGCCTCACTTTCGAGGCATCTCAAACACCGTCAAGGAATGACAAAATGACTGCATATCACGACATTCATCGCCCCCCTGTGCATCTGGACTGGATGGGCCGCACCGCCGACATCGAACATCTTCGTATCGACGAGCTGATCCTCCCCGGCACCCACAATTCGGGCAGCGACAAACAGTCACCCAATCTGGGACTGCCTCAGGAACTGGCCCAGGACGTCTCGCCGCTTGAACAGCTGCGAAATGGCATCAGGGTGCTGGACCTGCGCGTGGCGCTCTACGACAGCTATCCCGAAGGCAGTCCGGAGCGTTTTCAGCTGTACCACTTCACCTCGTCGGGGCGAACCGTTGCGGTCGATATCGTCGAGTGCCTGCGCAAGTTCTACGCAGAACTGGAAAGCAAAGGCGCGACGGCCCGCGAAATCGTCATCCTCGATTTCCATCAGTTCCACGGCTTCGACCCGCAAAGCCACGCGCAACTGCAGGCGCTATTGCTCAATGAACTGGGCCAGCGGGTGCTGTCGTATGAGCTGCGTCACCTGACCCTGGAACAGCTATGGAACCAGCATCCCGGCAGGAACGTGGTCATCGCCTACAACCACAGCAGCGCTGACGATGAACTGTGGGATGGCGTCTCGCAGCGGTGGCCGGGGGAAAACCTGTTCAACACCAACGTACTCAAGACCTTCGTCGACAAGGTGGCGCAAGAGCGCAAACCCGACCACGACCTGCATGCCGTCCAGTGCGCCAAATATTCGCTGCCATTCCATGCGCCGACTGACTTGAGCGCAAAGATCGATGAGTGGTTCGAATCGGTTGACCAGGACAGCTATATCCAGAACTTCTACATCATCAATACGGACTGGTCGCTTCGCAGCGCAATCGTCGACAACTGCCAGCACGCCAATCAGATTCGCGGCGCTCGCAAGCTGACCCACCCGCATCAACACCTGCAACCGAAACGGCGCTGATCAACACCGAGTGATCAGACCCTGCCGTGCAATGCGCGTCAGGTGCCCGATGACCGCTTCGGCGTGTTCGGCGGCCGGCGCCTGCACCACCGCCAGGTCAAACTGGTCGTTGGCGAAGCGTTCCAGGGATTGGTTGACGTCGATGAACTGGATCAGAAACGCGTGGGGGCCGTTCTGTCGACGAGGCCAGCCATCCAGATAACGCAGCAGCGTCGGCTGATGGGAACCACCGAGGAGGATTTTCGGATTGCGACGGTTGAACTGACTGGCGATGGGCGCCAGGCGAACGAGGGGGCGCGGATGGGTGGTACTGCTCATAGTGTGGTTTCTCTGCCTCAGTGTTCCGCTGGGCAGCGGTGAGAGGCAACACCGAACCAGCGCTTTAGCGGTATTTGGATGGCGTGTTTCACGGCATCCGGCGCCCCGCAAGTAGCTGTTTAAATCGGCGCATGAGCGGCATCCTAGAGAAGCCGCGTGGGGATTGTCAATCAGTGCACAGCGCGTTTTTCGCAAATACCCTGTAGCAGAACGGCCTGCCGGCGATGACGTTCTTGAGATCGTCGCCGCCGGCAAGCCGTTCTGCCATAGAGGTTTGTTTCAGGTCCAGCGCAAGCGTCAGGCCGCCTGATTATTTACTGGCGATCACTCGGTCCAGGGACATGCGGCCGGCACCTTCGAACAGCACCGCAGACGCTGCAGCGATCAGCGCCAGGCCGAATTCGTAACCGTTGTTGGCCATGAACAGCCCGTTGTGGATGTGCACGGAGAGGATCGCCACTACCAGCATCACGATCACCACCAGCGCCGCAGGCCGTGCCAGCAACCCCAGGAACAGGGCCAGGCCACCGAAGAATTCGGCGCTGCCCGACATCAGTGCCATCAGGTAACCCGGGTTCAGGCCCAGACTGGCCATGTATTGACCGGTGCCTTCCAGGCCATAACCGCCAAACATGCCGAACAGCTTCTGACTGCCGTGGGCCATGAGGATGATGCCGACCAAAACCCGCAGGATGGTAATGCCGTAACCGGCGCGGGTGGTGAACAACGATTTGATGTGAGCGTTCATGGCGTTTAATTCCATTTGGGTAAGAAGTGGCGCCATCATAATCGGATTAACAAATATTAAAATCGCAAAATACGCGTCAAAAATATCGAATTAATAGATTAGTCTCGGAACGCGACTTTCCGTTGCGACGGGCTTTCCAGCGAACCGCGCTCCTGGTCATAGGCCAGGTAGTACTTGTTCACGCTGTTGACGTAGCTGACCACGCCCATACCGACCTGCTCCATCGCCACCCGCTCGACCTGGAAGAACCATTGATTGGGATTCAAACCCTGGCGCCTGGCCTCGGTGCGCATGGCCTGGACGCGCTCGGGTCCAAGGTTGTAGGCCGCCAGGGTGAACGCCATGCGCTCACGCTCATTGATTTTCGGGCTGGCAAAGAACTTGCGGCGGATCATCGCCAGGTACTTGCTCGCGGCCTGTACATTGCCATCGACGTCATGGATGTTGCCGACGCCGACCCGTTGCGCCGCCGACGGGGTAATTTGCAACAGCCCTGTAGCACCGCTGCCACCTTTTGCCCCTGGGTCCAGAGCCGACTCCTTGAACGCCAGCGCCGCCAGGTCGAGCCAGTCGATCTTCTGCGCGTCAGCATGACGTTGCAGGGTCGGGCGCAGTTTCTCCAGGCGTTGGCGATCATCACGGGCCAGCGGGTAGTGCACGCGGTACAGGTCCTTGTAGGCTTTCTGGAACGCGACATCCTGATTGGCGGGCGGCTGGTAGGTTTCAAGGAAACGATCGACCGTGGCATGCAGCATCACGGCGTCGGTACGCACAAACCAGTTCATGTCGCCCGGCTCGCTCAATTGAAGCGATCGATCCAGGCGCAGCTTGGGCATGACCTTGGCCCAACGCTCGGCAATCGGCTGCTCGACCACGGTCAGGTGATAAATGCCGGCCTGGACCATCTCCAGAACGTCCTCCACCGCAAGACTGGGATCAACCCATTCGATCTTCACCGGGGGCAGTTTGCGCAACGCCAGTTTCTGATTGAGTTGCACGATCGCTTCATTCGCAACGCTGCCATTGGCCAGCATCAGGGTGCGACCGGACAACTGCTCGGCATGTTTGAAACCGCGCTCGCCGCGAACGCCGACCACCACCAGCGGCACATGCCCCATGACAGGTTGCGTGGCATCGACATAATGAGCAGCACTGGCATCGAGCAGTTCGCCCGGGGCAACCATGTCGCCTTCGCCGCGTTGCAGCGCGGCCAGCAGTTGGTCCTTGGCTTTGGGAATCAGTTTAAGGCTGACTTTCTGACCGTCGCGGGCATGGCCGTTGAGGTATTGTTCGAACGCTTGCAGACGACGGTATTCAACGCCGATGGGCTCGCCCTGCACTTCGCCGGAACTGTTGCGACTCTGATTGACCAGCACCCGCAGGACTTTGCTGCTGCGAATGGCGGCAAGGTCGCGAACCTGGGTCTTCTTGATGACCACCGGCGGTCCGGCGGGACGCGCCGAGGCATGGGTGGGGATGAGCAACAGGCACAGCAACGAGATCAGAGAAGCTCGGATCATTGACGCTCCGGGAAAATGCCGAAAAAACGGGCTTGAAGTCCGTGTGGGCAGTCGTACGCGCCGCAGACTGGATCTGCAGCGCCACCTCACAGGGATCTAATAATTCTAAGCAGTTGAACCTGCTTGTTTTTTATCGCTTCAATCGCTCTGGTATTCTTCTCGGCCTCCGGCCTGAGGTAGCACCATGCAGTTAATCGACATCGGCGTCAATCTTACCAACGCAAGCTTCGCCGCAAAGGAGCGTGAGGTTGTGGACCGCGCGCATACCGCTGGCGTGGCTCAGTTGATCCTCACCGGTACCAGTGTTCAGGGAAGCGAGCAGGCCTTGCAGATGTGTCGTCAGCTGGATGAAAGTGGCCAGCGATTGTTCAGCACTGCGGGGGTTCACCCCCACTCGGCGAGCGATTGGACACTGGAGACCGAGAAACAGTTGCAGGCCCTGCTAAAAGAAAATTCGGTCTGCGCCGTGGGCGAATGCGGGCTGGATTTCAACCGCGATTTCTCACCGCGCCCGCAGCAGGAGAAGGTGCTGGAAGCGCATCTTGCGCTAGCGGTGACCTTGCAACTTCCGGTGTTTCTGCACGAACGCGACGCCGATGAGCGACTCCTGGCCATCCTGCGCGACTACCGCTATCACCTGCCCGGTGCCGTGGTGCATTGTTTCACGGGCGAGAAACGAGCGTTGTTCAACTACTTGGACATGGATCTGCACATCGGCATAACGGGCTGGATCTGCGACGAACGGCGCGGCACCCACTTGCACCCGCTGATGCGCGAAATCCCCCGCGGGCGCTTGATGCTGGAAAGCGACGCACCGTATCTGCTGCCGCGCAGCCTGCGACCAAAACCCAAGAACGGCCGTAATGAGCCGGCATATCTGCCCGAAGTATTACGCGAAGTAGCCCTGCATCGCGGCGAAAGCGCGGCCGAGGTCGCCGCCCACACCACCGCCTGCGCCCGCGCATTCTTCTCAATGCCCGTGCTGGCCGATTCCGCTGAAGGCTGACTTCTGTCTTTCTCCGCATCGCTGTTCGCTCGCCAGCGGCAGCGATTTCACGGGCGCCACCGCCGGCGAGCCGGACTGCTACAGCGGGTCGGGGCTGGAGATTGCTTGAATGCCCGTGAAAACCCGTCACTGCCTGTTTGGACTTGACCCAGATCAACGCCTGGCGCGAGCAGAATGCACACACTAGTGGCACCTTGCCTTGTCACGTGCAATCACAGAAGAGCTTCCTCATGGGCCGCTGGTTGAGCAACATCTCGCTGAAATACAAATTCTGGGCGGTAAATGCCGTCGCGTTTATCACCACTGCGCTGCTGGTGCTTTTTGCCTTGCAGTTGGAGCAGCAATCACGCGCCGACGATGCCAAGGCGCAAGCCATGGCCCAGGCGCAATTGCTGGGCTCCTGGCCTCCCGGGCAGCCGGTTGCGGACGCCGCTGACCGGTTGATCTTCCGCCCAGGCCAGACACCTGTGTTCAACCATCGGCCTCTGCCCGAGCTGACTCAGGCCGCAGACTGGATCGATCTCCCAGGCCTGCTGACGGCCGATGAACACCTTGTGATCGGCGCACGATTGCTCAGCCATGGCGATCAGCGCATTGCGCTGCTGGCCATCGCGCCAAGCCTTGCGCAGGTGTTGGCTGAACGTTTCCCGCGCTACGCCGCGGCGGTTCTGGTGCTGATGCTGGTGATGCTCAGCGCCTCCCAGCTGCTCATTCGCTTCCTGCTGACTCACCTCAACACCCTCAAGGACGTGATGCTGCACGTTGAAAGAAGCGGTGATCTGTCAGCCCGGGTGCCGCTGGCCGGTGAGGACGAAGTCGGGCAGATGGCCAAGGCATTCAACGCCATGCAGGCCGGCTACCAGCGTATCGTCGGCACCGTCGCGCAGTCCGCAGCGCGGCTGGATCAGGGCGCGGTGCAGCTGGCCGCAGGCATGAGCGATGTGCGTCGCGGCATGTTGGGACAGCAAAGTGAAACCGACCAGGTCGCCACCGCGATCAATGAAATGACAGCCACGGTCTATCACATTGCCCAGCATGCCAACGCCACCCGCGATCAGTCGCAGAGCGCCGATGCACTGGCGGGCAGCGGCAAGGCGGTGGTGAATCGGGTACAAAGCTCGATCGCCGGGCTCTCCAGCGGGGTGCAGCAGACCGCAGGGATGATCCAGCGCCTGGCCGAGGACAGCCAGAAGATCAATGCCGTGGTTGGGGTCATTCACAGCATCGCCGAGCAGACCAATCTGCTGGCGCTGAACGCCGCCATCGAGGCGGCTCGAGCCGGGGAAATGGGCCGTGGTTTTGCCGTGGTGGCCGATGAGGTGCGTAATCTGGCCAAGCGCGTGCAGACCTCCACCGACGAAATCACCACCATGGTCGCGGCCTTGCAGGCCGGCACTCGGGACGCAGTGGATTTCATGCAGCAAAGCTCGTACAAGGCCGACGACTGCGTGCAGCAAGCGCGCGAGGCCGGCGAGGCGCTGAACGCGATCACCGAAGCGGTGGCACAGATGCGCGAAAGCAACACGCAGATCGCCGTTGCCGCTGGGCAGCAAAGCCAGGTCGCCGAAGAGATGAACCGCGCGGTGGTCAGCATTCGCGACGTTACCGAGCGCACGGTGCGCCAGACGGTGGATTCGGCCAGTACCAGCGATGAACTGGCAATGTTGGCTGGGCAGCTCAATACAGCAATTGGCCAGCTGAAGCTGCGGGGATAGCCGCTATTGGCGTGAAGCGTCTGCCCATCGTGGGGGATTTTTCAGCCTCGATTGCTTTCGCTAATGCCGCCTATGACACCGATAGCAAAGCTCGATTCGCCCTTGGGCATGGCCAGGCCTATCCTCAACCCATCGAAAACAGTTCTTATTCAAGTTTTGCGAAGGTGACCATCATGCCCAAGTTCATTACCAACCTGCACCTGGACCAGTACTTCACGTCGGCCAGCACCCACGGCCTGTCGTCAACCCTGGTTCTGTCCTCCCTGGCATTTCCGCTGTCAATCGTTTCGGGCCTGTTGCTGCTCGACGGCGCGCTGAGTGCCAGCATCACCTCGGCTGGCATTGGTGTACTGGGTCTTGTCGCCGCGCAAGCCATCAAAACCCGAGGCCAATAAAGCCTCGGGTCATGCCACGCAGCTGATTCGCTGCGCCAGGTGACAAGCGCCTCACCATGCAGCCTCTAACCAAACACCGTCACTGTCTGACGGCTGATGGCCACCAGCTCCCCTCCGGGCGTCCATAGATTGGCCGCGACATGGCCGTAGCCATCGCGAGCGTGTTCGATCACCGCCCGATACTGCGTCCATTCATGGGTCGTCAGTTCAGGCAACGGCTGTACGAATTCGATGGTCCACGTCAGCGAACTGCCAGGCGCCGGTTTATTCAGGTGCGGCAATACCGCAGGCGGCCAGGTATCCACCAGCGCCAGCAGATGTGCTTCGGTCAGTTTCTCCTTCTGTACATCCCGCAGTCGCGCATAGCCGCCAATCGCAGGCGAAGGCGTGTTGGTGTACGGCAGGCCGCCCAACGCCCAACGCATGTCGATGAACCGCAGGTACTCAGGCATCACGCCGGCAATGAACGGGAACGGCGTCAGCTCAGCCACCGGCTTGAAAACCGGCGCAGGTTCGGCCTGCACCGCGATCATCGAATCGCGTGGCGCACCGAAACTGCCCTGGATCAGCGTCACCGTCTCCCCGTTCTGCACGGCCCGGCCCAGCACCTGACAGACCGCCTTGCCCTCACGCAGGATCTCCACTTCAAAGGAAATCGGCACATCGATCGCAGGCGGCCCGACAAAGCAGATCGCCAGTGAACGCACTGGCCGGTCTGCCGGGACTTTCGCGCGCATGGCCTCAAATTGCAGCGCCGCCATCAAGCCGCCAAAGCATGAGCGTCCTTGAGACCAGGCCGCAGGAATGGTTACGGCCTGCGGGTTGTCGCGTACTGCGTCGAGCAAGTCGGAAAAGGTCATGCGCACTCCATGGGGCCGATCGCCAGGCGGATATGGGAAACGCTGGATGTTAGCGAGGGGCGCGCCGCAGGACAGGGCTCATAACTGCCATTCCTGCGCCTTATCGGGATCAATGCGCAGGCGCGTCGCCAAAGCAGGCCTGAAACAGCCGGTCCAAGGCTTTATCGGACTTTTGCTCGGCGCGCAAAATGCCCAGCTGCCAGCCGGCGACACAGGGCGCCAGGTCTGACTGCGCCTGCGCCTGCGCCAGCCATTGCAGATGGTCGTGCCAATCGCCCAAGGCTCCCTGCGCCGACTTCAGGCGTTTTTGCATGTCTTGAGGTTGATGACTGATCTCGGGATAGGCCTCGGCGGCGTACCGCACGCGCTTGATCAGCAGGCGCAGGCGATGACGGTCATGCGCCGGATCGGCCATGGCCTGGCGCAATTGCTTCCATTGCTTGTCCATGCGCTTCTCGATGCGCCGCCGCAACTTGCGCAGCAGGCCGTGACGTTGTTGCGCACGCAGAAACGACGGCAGCTGATCCAGCACGCCGAACAAACGGTTGAGCTCGGTAGAGGAAGCAACCTTGGGGCAGGCCGACGCCAGGTATCGGGTACGTTTGTCTGCCGCCTGATCCAGCCCCTGGCTCTCCAGATAGGCCGCCAGCACCTGCATGTCGCGCAACGGCGTAGTCAGATCACCGACGCCTTTGGCCGCCTCCTCGACCTGATCCATCCCCGGCAGACCGCGCAGGGGCCGCAGGACACTGCGCAGGCGCCGGACCGTGGTCCGCAGGTCGTGCAACGCCTCGCTGTCGGTGGACGCTGTCAGCCGCGCATGGCAGCCCAGCAACTTGACGTTGAGACTGATGATCTCGGCGATCAGGTGATCGACCATGGACATGTGACACTCCTTTTTCAATCGTTACGGCTGCTTGTCCTTCACCGCTGACAAGCGCCATGGCAGGCTGCGACGAAGCGACTTCAAACGCCGGCGCAGGTGCCCGACAGACCCTGAAACGCCGGCGTAACGCTGAGCCTCGAACTCGCGCGCGAAGGCTTCGATGGCCTCGGCCTGTGCCGGAAAACGCTGTGCGGCACGCAGGGCAAATGCCTGCGCCCCTTCACCCTGATGACGTCTGAGACCATGCCGGGCCAGCAGGCGTTCGAAACCATTGAACAAACGCAGCTGCGAATCGCTTTCGCGCCGCCAGGGTTTGAACAGCCACAGCGCCAGCAGGCCGAGAATGACCAACGCGCCGCCAGCAAACACTGGCGCCTGAAAACCGGAAAACCAGCGACCCAATACCTGCAGTTGCTGCTGGCCCTGGTAGCCAAGGACCCAGCGCTGCCAGCCGTAGTTGAGGTTATCCCAGTTCATTCGGATCGAATTGAGCCAGGCCAGGTGGCGGTAGCGCAGAGCGGACATGGGCGAGTCGGCGAGAAAATTCTCGTCGGGCGCCAGCGCCTGCTCAAGCCCTTGTTCGATACGCGCCGGGGCCACCGCCGCAGTGGGGTCGACACTGCGCCAGCCCACGCCCGGCTGCCAGTATTCGACCCAGGCATGAGCATCGAACTGACGCACGCTGATGTAATGACCGTCCGGATTCAACTCGCCGCCCTGGTACCCGGCCACGACTCTGGCAGGAATACCGGCAGCCCGCAGGACAAAGGTCATGGCGCCGGCGTAATGCGCACAGAAGCCTGCCCGGCTGGCGAAGAGAAAGTCATCGACGCTGTTGGGGCCCAGCGCTGGCGGCTTGAGCGTGTACTGGAAAGGCTGCCCGATGAAGAAAGAGAGCATGGCGTCGACCAACGCATCGGGTCTGGAATACCGACGATGCAGCTCCGCCGCCCATTCCCGTGCTTGCGGATTGCCTTTGCCAGGCAGCTGCAAATCCTGCGCGCGCCCGCCCTCGCTGAGCACGGTTTCACGCACCGCGTCAGGCCAGGAGTTGACGCTGTACAGCACCGATTGCTCGATGGGGCGCCGGCGCTGCCAGCGGAAATCGCTCATCTGCCGGGCCCCGTCAAGATCGGTTTCACCCATATCCAGAGTCATCAGCCAGGGCTTGCCGCTCGGTTCCATGACAATGCTGTAGCTCAGGCGCTCGCCCTGCTTGCGCCAGTCCGGCGGGTCAGGCACCTGCGCCCTTGATGATTGCGACCAGCGCCTGCCGTCGAACTGCTCCAGCGTCAGGCCGCGCCAGTACTGCTGATTGCGCGGCGGGATCGGGCCCTCGAAGCTTGCCCGAAACACCAGCGCCGCAGACTTGCTCAACTCGGCAATGTCCCCCGGCGCCATGCTGTCCGATAACCCGGTCAACGCCTTGTTGCTCGGCTGCGGCAATGACCACAGCGGGTCGAGGCGCGGAAAAAACAGAAACAACAGCAGCATCAATGGCACGGCCTGCAACAGCAACTTGGCCGACAGCCTCAAGGTGCCGGCGGGCTTGCCGGACAGGCCCGACTGCTGCAGGCCGATCAGCGCCGCCAGCAACGTCGCGATGGGCAGCAGGGTAAACAGCCCCCACAACAGCGCGTCCTCGAACAGATAGCCGACGGCGACGCAGAAGAAGCCCAGGAAGATCAACACCAGCGCATCGCGGCGGGTCTGCATCTCCAGCATCTTCAGGATGAAGGCGGCGATCAGCAGCGCCGCGCCCGCATCCAGCCCCACCAGACTGCCCCGGGCGAGGAAGATCCCGCCCGCCGTGCCCACCAGCAGGCCCGACTTGATCCAGGTGCCGGGCATGCGTACGCGCATGCGAAAGATCTGGATCCGCCAGAAGGTACAGACCAGCCACAAAACGATCAGCGAAACCGGGACGTGCAAGGCGAAGGGCACGATAACCAGGGCCTGAGCGATCAGCAGCCAATTGAGGCTGACCCGCGGTATCGGTTGCGCCAGATTGGCCGACGTCATGACGACCTCAAGCTCATGCCCGCACTCCGTACAACGCCAACTGCCGCAGGCAGGCTTCGCGATGCGCGTCGCCAGTGTCGACTGCCGAAAGAAACCCCGGCAGACGCAGGGCAAACGGTTGCTGGCGCTGGGACAGCTCCAGTACCCAGTAACACAAACGCGACAGCCGCTCCTCGATGTCGCCCCCCAGCGCCATGAAATCCAGACACAGATCATGCCCGCTGAGGTCGGTGAATTCCTTGACCATCAGCCCCTGCCCTCTGGACCAGGCTTTCCAGTGCATGCGCCGCAACGAGTCACCGGGTTGCCACAGGCGCAAGCCCTGATAATCGTCGACGCCCTGCCCCCGCGTTGCCTGGCCGTCGTCCTCGGCATGAGGCTGCACGCCCTGCAACAGCGGCATGCTGCCAGGCACCGGCCGTGGGTAGATCAGCACCGTCTGCTCCAGATCCAGCCAGCTCCAGGCGCGGAAGATGCCCAGCGGGAACACGCTCTCGACCCGCAGACGCGGCGCCCGCAGCCACCCCCGGTTGACGGCCGGCAACGTTAGCGCCAGTTCTACCAGACGCTCGGGATCGACGTCCGTGGTTTCCAGTTGTTCGCTGTCCCAGCCCAATGCGATGGCCTGATGGCCGCTTGCGGTGCTCTCCAGACGCAGACGCAATTGCACCGGCTCGCCGACGAACACCGAGCGCGCATTGCCGGCGCTGAGGATCAGGCCGCTGAAGTTGCGGTACGTATGGAGAATGGCGAGGATGCCGACCGACAGCATGAGAAAGGTCAGGCCGTACGCCAGGCTGTTTTGATAGTTGATCGACACCAGCAGCAGCAGAAACAGCACGAGTGCATAAGTGCCGCCGACGCGGGTCGGCAGTATGAAGATTCGACGGTGATCCAGCTCGATCCGTGACGCGGGGGGAATGCGACGCCCCACCCAACGCTGCCAGACCGGTTTGAACTGTTCGATCAAAGCACCGGCACCTCACGCAACAACCATTGAACCAACGCCCCGCCACCGTGCCCGGTCGGGTCGCTGCGCTCGCGCAGACGATGGCCGATCACCGCAGGCAGGATTGCCTGGACGTCCTCAGGTATGACGTAGTCGCGGCCAACCAGCAAGGCCCAGGCGCGCGCCGCCGACAGGATCGCAAGGCTGGCTCTTGGCGACAGGCCATAGGCGAACTGCGGCTGACTGCGAGTGGCGTCCACCAGGCGCAACACATAATCCACCAGCGCATCGCTGGCCCGCACGGCGCGCGCCTCTTGCTGCAGCGCGGCCAGCTGGCTGTGGTCGATCAGCGGCTCGATACGCGGCAATAATTCACGGCGTGATTCGCCCAGCAGCAGCGCCTTCTCCGCAGAGCGCGCCGGATATCCCAACGACAGCCGCATCAGAAAACGATCCAGCTGCGACTCGGGCAAGGCAAAGGTGCCGCCCTGACTGAACGGATTCTGTGTGGCGATGACGAAAAACGGATCAGGCAGCAGGCGGGTTGCACCTTCGATGGTGACCTGCCCCTCTTCCATGGCCTCGAGCAGAGCGCTCTGGCTTTTTGGCGTGGCGCGGTTGATTTCGTCGGCCAGCACCAGTTCGGCGAAAATCGGCCCGGGATGAAAGGTGAACTGCCCGGTCTCTCGATCAAACACCGAGGTGCCCAGAATGTCCCCTGGCAACAGATCGGAGGTGAACTGAATCCGCTGAAAGCTCAACCCCAGTACCCGCGCAAGGGTATGGCTGAGCGTGGTCTTGCCCATGCCGGGCAAGTCTTCGATCAGCAGATGGCCGCCGCCCAACAGACAGGTCATGGCCAGACGCACCTGCGGTTCCTTGCCCAGCACCACTTCGTTGATCGCGTTTAGACACGCATCGAGTTTTCTGCCCATTGGAAAGCCTCCCCAGGCGACTGCTCATGGCTAATAGGACTGCAGGAAATGCCAGAGGTGCAGCCACTTTAAGGTCAGCGTAGGCCTTTTCGCCAGAGCGAATCGCGGGATCGAGGAGGATTTGTTGCGCAGGTGAGTGCAGCGAAGGCTGCGTAGCAGTCCGGCCGGGCGGCGGTCCGTTTGCCGGCGGTAACGTTCGTTGAATCGCTACCGCCGGCAGCCGGGTTGCTACAGGTCTGTGTCAAAGCAGGTTTTTCAACGCCCGGCGCGGGATTCGCGGATATAGAAACGGGCTTTGTCGGCTTTCTCGGAACAGCCTTCAAACGCTTCGAATTGCTGCTGGGTCTTGGCGCCGGTCAGCAGGGAAAGGGCTTTGGAGTAACTGACCGTGCCGGCAAAACCTTCGGCCTTGGCCAGGTCCAGCTCATGCCAGGCGGCGTCCAGATTGGTGGCGCAGCTGTCGCGGTAGGCGGTTTTACCGGCGCAGCCTGTAAGAACCAGGGCAAGCAAAGGCAGGCAGATCCAGGCTTTCATTCAGTGTTACCTCACAATGGAAATCGACGATGCGGCTTTGACGGTGCGGCGATGTAAAAGTGCCATGCCCGGACGTCGCAGAGTATCCGTTTTATGTCGCAAGGGTTATACAAACTCCAGATGATTAAAGGCAGCCTTGCGCGTAGGGTAAAACCATTGCAACGGGGAGCCTGTAGATGAAAAAAAGAATAGCGCTGGTGTTGGGTTCAGGGGGCGCCCGGGGGTATGCGCATATCGGCGTGATCGAAGAGCTGGAGCGGCGCGGTTATGACATTGCCTGCATCGCCGGCTGTTCGATGGGGGCGGTGGTGGGCGGAATTTACGCAGCGGGCAAATTGCCGCAATACCGGGCCTGGATCGAGAGCCTGGATTACCTGGACGTGCTGCGCCTGGTGGACGTGAGTTTTCGTTTGGGGGCGATTCGCGGGGAGAAAGTCTTCGGGCAGATCCGCGAGATCGTCGGCGAGGTGAATATCGAGGACTTGCGCATCCCCTACACCGCGGTGGCCACCGACCTGACCAACCAGCAGGAGATCTGGTTTCAGGAGGGTGATCTGCATGCCGCGATGCGCGCCTCGGCGGCGATCCCCAGCCTGTTCACGCCAGTCATTCAAGGCAATCGCATGCTGGTCGATGGCGGGCTTCTCAATCCGTTGCCGATCGTGCCGGTGGTGTCCAGCCATTGCGATTTGATCGTGGCGGTCAACCTCAACTCGACCAACCAGACGCATTACCAGCTGCCGGTAATCGAACGTCCACCGGCGGTGAAAAAACGCTTCGACAGTCTGATCAGCTCCATCGGTTCGCACCTGCCCTTTCGGCGCAAGCTGGATGTGGCAGGTGATGATGTCTTGCGTCTGGAGCAAGACAGCCTCAAGGCGACCGCCGCGACGATTCCCAACCCATGGCTGGGCAATGGCGTCGAATCGGCCGACCCACAAGGCCAGCAACCGGCCGCAGCGCCGCAGGCTGCAGGTGCGCCGAAGTCCGCCAGTGGTTCGATCATTGTCGATAACGTCGGCCCCGCCTCGTTGCTGGACCTGATCAACCAGAGTTTCGAGGTCATGCAGACGTCGTTGGCGCAGTACAAGATTGCCGGTTACCCGCCGGATATCCTGATCAACGTGCCCAAGCGCGTCTGCCGGTTTTTCGAGTTCTACAAGGCGCCGGAGCTGATCGCCCTGGGTCGGGAAATTGCCCGCGATACGCTGGATCGGTATGAGCGCGAGCATTGAGCAAGCGTTCCAGCATTCACCCTCCAGACACTGGAGCACAAGTTAGCTGCAGATCGCTGTCTGCTTGTGATTCTGGCCGAAGGCCGTGGGAGCCATGCTTGCAGGCGATCTGCCGGGCACCGGCAGTAGAACAGGGCGACTCGGCGCCACTGGAAAATTTGGTTTGCAGCCTCTACTGCCGGTGCCCGGCAGATCGCTGGCAAGCCGAGCTCCCACGCCCTGCGGGCAGAAACCAAGACCACGGCGCGGTCATCTCACCGATTCACCGCCTGTTGATAAGCAGGCGGATCATCCCTCCACCAACCGATACCCTACCCCGGCCTCGGTCACGATAAACCGCGGAGCCGCCGGGTCATCGGCCAGCTTCTGGCGCAGGTGGCCGACGACGATGCGCAGGTAATGGGTATCTTCTACATGGGTCGGGCCCCAGATGTCCTTGAGCAGCTGCTGCTGGGTAATCACCCGCCCCGGATAGCGCGCCAGCTGCGCCAGCACCGCGTACTCCTTGCGGGTCAGGGCCACTTCGAGGCCGTCCAGCAGCACCCGTCGATAGGCCAGGTCCACCGTCAGCGGGCCGATCACCAACGCTGATGCCGCCTGACCGCTGTCCGGTGCCTGGCGCAACAGCGCACGAATGCGTGCCAGGAACTCCTGGATGCCAAACGGTTTGGTCACATAGTCGTTGGCCCCGGAGTCGAGCGCCTGCACCTTCTCCCCCTCGCTGGCACGTACCGACAACACCAGCACCGGCACCGCCGACCATTCCCGGAACTGACTCAAGACGTCCTGGCCGTCCATGTCCGGCAGGCCGAGGTCGAGCACCAGCAGGTCCGGCTTGTTCAATGCCGCCTGGCTAAGGCCCTCGGCGCCAGTGCCGGCTTCCAGTACTTTGTAGCCCTGGGAGACGAGACTGATGCGCAGAAACTTGCGGATCTGCGGCTCATCATCGATCACCAGAATGGTCGCCGCCTGGCTCATGGGAGTCCTGTCATGGCAAAGAATCTTCGATAGCAAAACGTCAGCGTAACCCACCGGCCTGTCACAGCGCCTGCTCCATTTCGATCTCAGGCTGGGCCTGCAACGGCAGGTGCAGACTGATGCACGTACCCCGGCCATCAATGCCATCGGTGACCGTGATGCGTCCGCCGTGGGCGCCGACCATGCCCTGACAGATCGCCAGGCCAAGCCCGGTGCCCTGCCCGCCGCGATCACCCCGTGCGGCGGTGTAGAACATGTCGAAAATCTTCGCCCGCTCGGCTTCGGGAATGCCGGGGCCTTCATCGCTGACGGCGAAAACCAGCTGATCGGCTTCGACCCGAACCGCCACTTGCAGGCGACCGTGGACCGGCGAGAAGCGTGCGGCATTTTCCACCACATTGATCAGCGCCTGCTCGATCAGCGCAGCGTGCACGTACAACAATGGCAGCTCGGCTGGCAGCTCGGTACTGACCTGCAACGGCGCCAGCACAGCACGCAGACGGCCCAGGGTACTGCCGACAATGTCGCCGGGCGAGACCCAGTCGCGCGCCAGCTTCAGTGCACCATGCCCCAGCCGCGTCATGTCCAGCAGGTTCTGAATGTAGCGGTCCAGACGCTCGGCCTCATCGCGGGTGCCCTCCAGCAGCTCGCGGCGGTCCTCCAGCGCGATCGCCTCGCCCAGCGCCAGCAGACTGTCGATACTGCCGCGCATGGCGGTCAGGGGGGTGCGCAGGTCGTGGGAGACCGAAGCCAGCAGCGCGCTGCGCAATTGCTCGGTTTCGCCGTGCAGACGGGCGGCTTCCAGGTCCTCGGCCAGCCGCGCCCGGGCCAGCGCTTGCGCCAGCGGTTGACTCAAGGCCATCAGCAGACGTCGACGCTGAGGGCTGAAACTCTGACCCTCTCGCGGCCTGACGCCGAGCAACGCCAGCGGCGCATCGTCGACCCACAACGGCAGCCACCACCAACTGCCCGAAGGCAGCGTACCGGTGCCCTTGCCGGCCGGCTGACCCTGCTGCCAGGCCCAGTCGGCCGCCGCCCGTTCGAACTCGGAGAATTCCAGTGCAGCGCCGACTTCCACCTTCCAGCCTTGCTCCCCGTCGTTATCCAGAACGCACACCTGCAGCTCGCTCCAGCCCGCCAGATGGTGGTCGGCGGCGCTGAGCACCGCCTGACGATCGGTGGCCGCGGTCAGGCGCCTGGACAGATCGAGCAATTCGCTGGTTTCTTCCTGGGTGTCGCGCAGGGCCTGCAATTGCCGACGCTGGCGAGCGGCAAGATTGCCGGTAAGCGCTGCCATCATCAGGAAGAACAACAGGGTCAGCACGTCTTCCTCGCGCTGGATGCTCAGGGAGAAATTCGGCGGAATGAACAGAAAGTCATAGGCCAGAAACGACAGCACCGAGCAGACCATCGCCGGCCACACGCTGCTGCGCACGGCCACCAGCAATACGGCGGCGAGGAACACCAGGGAGATGTTCGGCAGCGCCAGCACGCTGGACACCGCCCACGCCAGGGCGCTGGCACCGACGGTCGCCAGCAGCGCCAGCAGATAGTCGAACCAGGCCCACCTTCGCGGCGTGGTGGAACGCGGTTGGTCGGCGCGTGCTTCGCTGTCGAGCACATTGATTTCCAGGCCATGAACGTTGCGCAACAGCCGCGCCGCCAGCCCGCCGCCGAATAAACGGCGGCGCAAAGAAGGCCGCGACTGCCCCACCAGCACCAGGCTGGCGCGGCGTTCGCTGGCATGCTGAATCAGCGTTCTGGCCACCTCAGGCGCTCGCAGCACCACCACTTCGCCGCCCAGTCGCTCGGCCAGTTGCTGAGCGTTCTGCAGGCGCGTACGTGCCAGTTCATCGAAAAAACGGCCGTTGTCGACGTGCACCAGACTCCACGGCAGGTGCCTGCGTTGCGCCACCCGACTGGCATGGCGCACCAGTCGCTCGGCCTGGGCGTCACCGTCGATGCCGACCAGCAGGCGACCGCGCACGGCCGGCGCGGCCTGGCCCAGCTGCCGATAGCCCAGCGCCAGATCGTTATCCACCTGGGCTGCGGCGGTCTGCATCGCCAGCTCGCGCAGCGCCGTGAGGTTGGTCTGGGTAAAGAAGGCATCGATGGCCGCCCTCGCCTGCTCCGGTACGTACACCTTGCCGTCGCACAGGCGTTCCAGCAGCTCGCGCGGCGGCAGGTCGATCAGCACCAGTTCGAACGCCTCCTGCAAGACCCAGTCGGGCAGGGTCTCGCGCACCTGCACGCCGGTGATGCCGCGCACCTGATCGTTGAGGCTTTCCAGATGCTGGACGTTGACCGTGGTGTAGACGTCGATCCCCGCCGACAGCAACTCCTGAATATCCTGCCAGCGCTTGGCGTGACGACTGCCGGGCGCGTTGCTGTGAGCGAGCTCGTCGACCAGCACCAGTTTCGGTCTGGCCAGCAGCAGCCCGTCCAGATCCATCTCTTCGAGCATCACCCCACGGTATTCGGTGCGCAGCATGGGCTGTTGCGGCAAACCGCCGAGCAAGGCTTCGGTTTCCGCGCGGCCATGCGTCTCCACCACCCCGGCGAGCAGCGATACGCCTTGGCGCATCCGGGCGTGGGCTGCCTGGAGCATGGCGTAGGTCTTGCCCACGCCGGGAGCGGCGCCCAGAAACACCTTCAACCGCCCTCGGTCGTCACGGGGCAGGTTGACCAGCAAGGCGTCGGCGCGGCTGTGTGTGTTCACGATGGTTGTCCTGAAAATTGATGACTGTTTGTGCCTGCATCGGTCCGCCGCAGCAAAAAACTCAGTGCCAGCACCAGAACCTGTAGGGGTGAGCATGCTCGCGGTGGCCGGCACATCGACAGGACCTCCCGCGCGGCAGATAGCGTATCGCGAGCACGCTCACTCCTACAGACAGCGGTCTCAGTCGGGGCAATCGCAAGCTCGCGTCAGGTCAATTCACCGACTTGCCAGACGGTAACCGATCCAGGCTCTGATTCAACGCCAGCACGTTCACCACCGGCGCCCCGATCAGCGGGCTGTAAGTGTTGGCCAGGACCAGACGTTGCACGGTCTCGCGCGGCAGATTACGCGCTGCGGCGATGCGTGCCACCTGATATTGAGCCGCAGCCGGTGACAGGTGCGGGTCCAGGCCGCTGGCGGAGGTGGTCAGCAGGTTCAGCGGTACAGGTCCCTGATCATCGACCTGCTCTTTGCCAGCCTCCTCGCCGATCCGCGTCGCCAGCGCCGGGTTGCTGGGCGACAAGTTGCTCGCGCCGCTGGCGACGGTGGCGTAGGCAGCGGCGGACGGACGTGGATGAAACCACTGCTCGCCGGTAAAATTCTGCGCGATCAACTCCGATCCGCGGACCTTTTCCTGATCGTCATACACCAGGCTGCCGTTGGCCTGGTCCGGGAAGGCGACCTGCGCGACCGCCGTTACCACCAGCGGATAAGCCACCCCGGTGATCAGGGTCATCAGCACGATCAGGCTCACGGCGGGACGCAATAGAGTGGACATCATTCGATCCTCAATCAATTCAGAGGCTGCGAAGCGCGTGCCATTGGGCGGCGCGGATCGCAGCAAGGGTTACACCAGGTGCAACGCGGTCAGTAGCAGGTCGATTGCCTTGATGCCGAGAAACGGCACGACAATCCCGCCCAGGCCGTAGATCAGCAGATTGCGTCGCAGCAGGTGCGCGGCACTGGCGGCTTGTACCCGCACGCCACGAAGGGCCAGCGGAATCAACACGACGATGATCAAGGCGTTGAAGACAATCGCCGAGAGAATGGCGCTCTGCGGGCTGGCCAGGTGCATGATGTTGAGCACGCCCAGTTGCGGATAGATCGCTGCAAACAGGGCCGGCAGAATCGCAAAGTATTTGGCCACATCGTTGGCAATCGAGAAGGTGGTCAGGGCTCCTCGGGTGACCAGCAATTGCTTGCCGATCTGCACCACATCCAGCAGCTTGGTCGGGTCGCTGTCCAGATCGACCATGTTGGCCGCTTCCCGCGCCGCTTGGGTGCCGTCGTTCATCGCCATGCCCACGTCAGCCTGCGCCAGGGCCGGCGCATCGTTGGCGCCGTCACCACACATGGCCACCAGACGCCCGTCGTTCTGTTCCTGGCGAATGCGCTCCAGTTTTTTCTCCGGGGTGGCTTCGGCGAGCACATCGTCGACCCCGGCTTCGGCAGCAATGGCCGCCGCGGTCAACGGGTTGTCACCGGTGACCATGACCGTGCGAATGCCCAGCTTGCGCAGCTCCTCGAAGCGTTCACGAATCCCCGGCTTGACCACATCCTTGAGATGAATCGCGCCCAACAGCGTGCCGTCGACGGACACCAGCAACGGCGTGCCGCCGGTCTTGGCGATCTTGTCGATTTCCCGCGACAGGCTCGGCGGCAGGTCGCTGCGGTCGCGGCCAAGGAATGCCAGCAGCGAATCCACCGCGCCCTTGCGGTAAACATGGCCGTCATGGTCCACACCGGACAGGCGGGTCTGGGCACTGAACGGCACCGCTGTCAGCTGGCTCGGGGCCGGCTCGGTCATCGGATGCAGTGCGCGCAGGTATTCGACGATGGATTTGCCTTCGGCAGTGTCATCGGCCAGTGAAGCCAGCAAGGTGCCCTCGCTCAACGCCTTGCCGCTGATGCCGGGTGCGGCATACACCGCCGCGCAACGGCGATTGCCGAAGGTGATAGTCCCGGTCTTGTCCAGCAGCAGCACATGCACATCGCCTGCCGCTTCCACCGCGCGACCGGATTTGGCGATGACGTTCAGGCGTACCAGTCGATCCATCCCGGCGATACCGATGGCCGACAGCAGCCCACCGATAGTGGTCGGAATCAGGGTCACCAGCAGCGCCACCAGAAACACCAGCGGCAGGTTACCGCCGGCAAAATGGGCGAACGGCTGCAAGGTCACGACCACCAAGAGGAAGATCAGAGTCAGGCCGATCAGCAGAATATCCAGCGCGACTTCGTTGGGAGTCTTCTGCCGTTTGGCGCCTTCGACCAGGGCGATCATGCGGTCCAGGGTCGATTCCCCCGGGTTGGCACTGATGCGCACCAGCAGCCAGTCGGACACCAGTCGGGTATTGCCGGTGACCGCCGAGCGATCGCCGCCGGATTCGCGAATCACCGGCGCGGACTCGCCGGTGATGGCCGCTTCGTTGACCGCTGCGATGCCTTCGATGACCTCACCGTCGCCTGGGATCAACTCCCCGGCTTCGACCCGCACCACATCGCCTCTGCGCAGGGTGCTGGCGTTGACCATCAGAAAACCGCCGCTGGCGTTCACCTGTCGCGCCTTCAAACCTTCAGTGCCGGCCTTGAGGCTGTCAGCCCGAGCTTTGCCGCGCCCTTCGGCCAGGGCCTCGGCGAAGTTGGCGAAGAGCACGGTGAACCACAGCCAGACGGCAATCTGCACGGCGACCAGGGTCGGCACCGCCGGGTCCGGAATCAGGCACAGGACCGTGGTCAGGATAGCGGTCAGTTCCACCACCAGCATCACCGGTGCGCGTTGCAGCTGGCGTGGGTCAAGCTTGACGAAGGCCTGAACCAGCGCCGGGCGCCACAAGGCGGCCAAGCCGGTCCGGGGCTGCCGGGCAAGCGTCGGCTGTTCCTGGGTTTTCGCCGCAGGGTGCTTTGTTACAGGTGCATGCATGTTCATGATTCAGGTCCTCAGAAGCCCAGGCTCAAGTGTTCGGCAATCGGGCCCAACGCCAGGGTCGGGAGGAACGTCAGGCCGCCCACCAGCAAGATGGTCACGGTCAGCAGGGTGACGAACAGCGGGCCATGGGTGGGGAAGCTGTCCAGGCCTTGTGGCGTGGTTTTTTTCGCTGCCAGGCTGCCCGCCAACGCCAGCACCGGCAGGATGTAGCCGAAGCGACCAATGAACATCGACAGGCTGAGCATCAGGTTGTGAAACAGCGTGTTGGCACTGAAACCGCCGAACGCCGAGCCGTTGTTGGCGGTGGCCGAGGTGTAGCTGTAGAGCAGCTGGCTGAAGCCGTGTGGGCCGGGATTGCTGACCGCACCGGCAGGGCCGGGCAGCGACGCCGCCAGAGCGCCGAACACCAGCACGCCCACCGGCATCACGATCAGCGTCGCCACCAGCAGTTTGACTTCCCGGGCTTGCAGCTTCTTGCCCAGGTATTCGGGGGTGCGACCAATCATCAGACCGGCGAGGAACACCGCGATCAGCACGTTGAGCAACATGCCGTAGAGCCCCGCGCCGACCCCGCCGAAAATCACCTCACCGACCATCATGTTGGCCAGCGCGACCATGCCGGTCAGCGGGTTGAGGCTGTCATGCATGCCGTTGACCGAGCCGTTGGACGCAGCCGTGGTGGTTGTGGCCCATAGCACTGTTGCCGTGGTGCCGAAGCGGGTTTCCTTGCCTTCCATCGGCGCGGTCTGTTCGACTGACGCAATGTTCAGCGCCGGGTTGGGCTGGTATTCAGCCCACAGCGCGGTGGCGCCACCCACCAGGAACAGCACCAGCATGCAGGCGATAATGGCGCGGCTCTGGCGCATGTCCTTGACGTAATGACCGAACGTGAACACCAGTGCGACTGGAATCAGGATGATCGAGACCAGCTCGAACAGGTTGCTCCAGGCCGTCGGGTTCTCGAACGGATGTGCCGAGTTGACGCCGAAGAAGCCGCCACCGTTGGTGCCCAATTGCTTGATCGCGATCTGGCTGGCGGCCGGACCCAGGGGAAGGGTCTGATCGACGCCTTGCAAGGAGACGGCATCCACGTAGTGGGCGAAGGTCTGAGGTACACCCTGCCAGACCAGAAACAACGCCAGGACGATGCACAGTGGCAACAACCCGTAGAGCGTGGCGCGGGTCATGTCGGCCCAGAAGTTACCCAGATGCTGCGTCGAGCGCCGACTGATGCCTCGGCAGAAGGCAACCAGCACGGCGATACCGGTGGCGGCGCTGACGAAGTTCTGCACGGTCAGACCTGCCATCTGGCTCAGGTAGCTCAACGACGCCTCGCCGCTGTAACTCTGCCAGTTGGTATTGGTGACGAAACTCATCGCGGTGTTGAACGCCAACGACCACTCCATCCCCGGCAAGCCTTGCGGGTTGAGCGGCAAGGCACCCTGAAACAGCAGGATCGCGAACAGCGCGATGAAGCCGGCCAGGTTGAACGCCAGCAGGGCCAGGGTGTAGGTCTTCCAGTTTTGCTCGACCTTGGGATCGACACCGCCCAGGCGGTAGCAGATACGTTCAACCGGGCCCATTACCGGGGTCAGGAACGTGCGCTCGCCTTCCATGACGCGGTAGTAGAAGCGGCCCAACCAGGGCGCGGGCAACAGCACCAGCGCGAAAAAGGCCAGAATCAGCAGATAGTCGTAGCTGTGCATGGCCGTCACTCCTCGACCCGACCAGCGCGCAGCAGCGCGACCAGCAAGTACACGAACAACCCTGCGGCCAACAGCAGAGACACCCCATCCAGAACGCTCATGAAAAACTCTCCGTCATACGGCGATTGCCGTGTGCAGCCATTGTCGTGAGGCGGGGTGTAAAGGAACGAGATCGGAGGGCTGTACCGGCCATAAAGAAAATGTAAAAAGTGCCGGTTTGGTGGGGGGCGCTGGGTGTAAAGAATGGGGTAATGGTGGGGCGCTGGGGTTTGTGCTCATCTGCATTTTTTTGCGGTGGCCTAGGTTCTGCCTGAGGCAGAGGGTTTCGCCTTCGGCGAGTTACTTGAAAAGACCCCAAGTAACCAAGGGTCCTGACTCCCTGTGCGGCCCCTCCTGCGTCGGGGTTCCCTCGCGCCGGCATTGCTCCGGGGGCACGCCGCCATCCGCCATCCATGGCGGGGGGCGGCTAGCGCGACATCCATGTCGCGCTGCCCCCTACGCAATACCTGCGCTCGGCCTTCCAAAGTCGCAATTTGTGGCGTTCACCCCATCTCGGCATGTCACGAAATCGCAATTTTTTGGCATTTGATCGTTCCCACGCTCCGCGTGGTAACGCAGTAATCGACGCTCCGCGTCAATGGACGCAGAGCGTCCCCCCCGGCATCCCCACGCGGAGCGTGGGGACGATCAGACAGCCATGCATGCTTTTGAGGCCCTGTGCACGCCTGCTTTTGCTTTTGATCGTTCCCACGCTCCGCGTGGTAACGCAGTAATCGACGCTCCGCGTCAATGGGCGCAGAGCGTCCCCGCGGCATTCCCGAATAGTGGGTTTATGGTGAGGGCGCTGGGTTCTCTGCGCGTATCCGATATGTCGGCTGGCTCGCCTAGAATTTGTCCTAACGGCCAAACTGTTTCGCCTTCGGCGAGTTACTTGAAAAGACCCCAAGTAACCAAGGGTCCTGGCTCCCTGTACGGCCCCTCCTGCGTCGGGGTTCCCTCGCGCAGGCATTGCTCCGGGGGCACGCCGCCATCCGCCATCCATGGCGGGGGGCGGCTAGCGCGACATCCATGTCGCGCTGCCCCCTACGCAATACCTGCGCTCGGCCTTCCAAAGTCGCACTTTGTGGCGTTCACCCCATCTCGGCATGTCACGAAATCGAAATTTTTTGGCATTTGATCGTTCCCACGCTCCGCGTGGTAACGCAGTAATCGACGCTCCGCGTCAATGGACGCAGAGCGTCCCACCGGCATCCCCACGCGGAGCGTGGGGACAATCAGACAGCCATGCGTGCCTTAGACGCCGTGTGCACGCCCGCCTTTGCTTTTGCTTTTGCTTTTGCTTTTGCCTTCGCTTTCGCTTTTGCTTTCGCCTTTCTAACGCGACAGTCCAGACACCACACATCGCGACTTGGGTGCAGGCTGAAGGCAGGCGGCGCGTAGTGGGTCGAGCGGCATGGATGCCGCGAGAGCGCCGTCAGGACATGGATGTCCGTTCGGCGCGGGCCCACGGAGCGTCGCCGGAGTGAGGGAACTCCGACGAAGGAGGAGCCCAACCAGGAGCAAAGGCCCTTGGTGACTTGGGGCTTTTCCAAGTCACTCGCCGAAGGCGAAACGCTTTCTGCCCTCAGGCAGAACCAAAAACCCGCGCCAAACCCCGCTGCCGATATACCGCATTCCCACGCGGAGCGTGGGAACGATCAGACAGCCATGCATGCTTTTGAGGCCCTGTGCACGCCTGCTTTTTCTTTTGCTTTTGTTTTTGCCTTTCTATCGCGACAGTCCAGACACCACACATCGCGACTTGGGTGCAGGCTGAACGCAGGCGGCGCGTAGTGGGTCGAGCGGCATGGATGCCGCGAGAGCGCCGTCAGGACATGGATGTCCGTTCGGCGCGGGCCCACGGAGCGACGCCTGCGTGAAGGTACTCCGACGAAGGAGGAGCCCAACCAGGCGCAAAGGCCCCTGGTGACTTGGGGCTTTTTCAAGTCACTCGCCGAAGGCGAAACCCTTCTGCCCTCAGGCAGAACCAAAAACCGCGCAAACTCCCAATGCCGATTCCCCCCCATTACGATGCCAGGCCTCCCACCCAACCTCGTCCACCACTTGTACATTTCCTGATACATTCAGGACAATCCACCGACACCTGCCCCGGTCACCCTTCCGCCCCGCTCGCCAGCGAAGTAGCATGGCAGCGTCGTTACTCATTCGCGGCCCACACCGGCGGCATCACATGGCGGCAGCAACATGCAAACAACCCCTGACAGCAACACCGCCAACGCACAGGCCGAAGAGCGGCGCTGGAACACCCGCGCGCTGATCGTCGATGACGACGTGCCGATCCGTGAACTGCTGTGCGATTACCTGGCGCGATTCAACATCCAAAGCACCGGCGTCACCGATGGCAATGCCATGCGTCAGGCGCTGGCCGAAGAGACCTTCGACGTGGTGGTGCTGGACCTGATGTTGCCTGGCGAAGACGGCCTGTCACTGTGCCGCTGGCTGCGCAGCTCGTCAGATATCCCGATCCTGATGCTGACCGCCCGCTGTGAGCCCACCGACCGCATCATCGGCCTGGAACTGGGCGCCGACGATTACATGGCCAAGCCGTTCGAGCCGCGCGAACTGGTGGCGCGTATCCAGACCATCCTGCGCCGGGTCCGCGACGACCGCACCGAAGAGCGCACCACCCTGCGCTTCGACAACTGGCGCCTGAACAGCGTGCTGCGTCAGCTGACAGCACCCGACGGCCTTGTGGTGCCGCTGTCCAACGCCGAATTCCGCCTGTTGCGGGTATTTCTCGAACGCCCACGTCGGGTGCTCAACCGCGAACAACTGCTCGACGCCGCGCGCGGGCGCTCCATCGAAGCCTTCGACCGCAGCATCGATCTGCTGGTCTCGCGCCTGCGGCAGAAACTGGGTGACGATCCCAAGTCCCCGCAACTGATCAAGACCGTACGCGGCGAAGGGTACATGTTCGACGCCAAGGACATTGGTTGATCCGCTCAGCCGACACTCTGTTCGCCCGACTGTTCGGTGGCGCGCTGCTGGCGATCGTCCTGGCGCATCTGCTGGCGTTCGCCTGGTTTCATTATTACGGCCCGAAAATGCCGCCCCCGCCAACGCAAGAGGCGCGCTGGGAGGCCGCTCAACCGCCTGCTGACAAAGACGGCACGCTGTCGGCCCTTGCCATGGATGCACTGCGCCCGCCGCCTCCCCCGCCCGGACGCCCGCCAATGCTGGGGATTCCACTGATTCCGCTGCTGTTTCAGTTGTTCAGCCTGGTCATCGCCGCCTGGTTCGGTGCAAGGGCATTGAGCCGACCGATCCAGCGCTTGAGCGAAGCCGCCGAGCGCCTGAGCGAAAACCTCGACAGCCCGCCGCTGGCCGCCAATGGCCCGCGGGAAGCGCGCCAGGCCGCGCTGACCTTCAACCTCATGCAGGAACGCATTCGCGATCAGGTGCAACAGCGCGGTCGCATGCTTGCCGCCGTTTCGCACGACCTGCGCACCCCGCTGGCGCGCCTGAAACTGCGTGTCGAACAGATCGAAGAGCCCAAGCTGCATGCGCAGATGAGCCAGGATCTGAATGACATGATCGGCATGCTTGACGCTACCCTCACCT
Organism: Pseudomonas sp. NPDC087358; assembly: GCF_044900785.1. Taxonomy (NCBI): domain Bacteria; kingdom Pseudomonadati; phylum Pseudomonadota; class Gammaproteobacteria; order Pseudomonadales; family Pseudomonadaceae; genus Pseudomonas; species Pseudomonas sp. NPDC087358. Next base: position 369,025 of record NZ_JBJDOA010000003.1, on the reverse strand, counting down.
ACCTCAACGAACAGCGCACCAGTGAGGTGCTGCAGTATTTCGACGTGCAGGCGCTGATCGAGTCATTGACCGAAAACGCCCAGGACAACGGCGACGACGTGCAGGCCAGTGGCACGTGCAAGCCGCTCAAGTCGCAACCGATGGCGCTGCGCTCCTGCCTGAACAACCTGATCGACAATGCCTTGCGTTACGCCGGACACGCCAGGGTGCAGATCGAAGACGCCAGTGACCGGCTTCAGGTCCGGGTGATCGATCATGGTCCGGGCATTGCGCAAAATCTGCGCGAAGCGGTGTTCGAACCGTTTTACCGCATCGAAGGTTCTCGCAATCGCAACTCCGGCGGCGTGGGCATCGGCATGACCATCGCCCGCGAGGCGGCGCGGCGCATGGGTGGCGATCTGCGCCTGGAAGAGACGCCGGGCGGTGGGCTGACGGCAGTGATGGATTTGCCGCGCAACTGACCCTCTGCCCCGTAGCCCCCGGCTTGCCGGCGGTCACACCCTCACCATCACCCCCGCCGGAAAGCTGAGCTGTGACGCAGGGATCACCCTGCCCCTGCGCGTAAGCCCGCCGTTACAAACCCCACATACCCACGACACGCGCACCCTCGACGCTGCATAAGCCGGAGCACCGGCCCGGTTTTATTCATCTGATGGGGAGTCAGTCCGATGGTTACAGGCATCAGCGGCAGCAGCAGTTATTCCAGTTACAGCACTTCAACCAGCGCCACCAGCGCCACCAGCGCCACCAGCAACAGCAAGAAATTCGCCGACGAGTTGCTGAAGAAACTCGACAGCAACGGCGACGGCAGCATTGACAAGGATGAGCTGAGTTCAGCGCTGTCGTCCGATTCAAAAGATGGCATCACGGTGAGCCTGAGCAAGGCATTCACTGATCTGGACAGTGACGACGATGACAGCCTGAGTGCCGATGAACTGGCGGCACTGACGCCGCCCCCGCCGCCACCGATGCAGATGGACGCCGGCTCGGCGGCCGATGACGCCCAGGATCTGCTCAGTGCGCTGGACACCGATGGCGACGGCAGCGTCAGCAGCGATGAGATGACTGCGGCGTTGAGCACCTCGGACAGCAGCGCCGACAGCAGTCAGGTCTTCGACGCGCTGGACACCAATCAGGATGGCACCGTCAGCCTGGAAGAACTGACCGCCAGCCTGCAGACCCAACAGCCGCCGCCACCGCCTCCGGCACAGGACGCAACTGACCTGTTCAGCAGCCTGGACAGCGACGGCGATGGCAGCATCACCGCCAGCGAACTGACCAGCGCCCTGCAGGGCAGCAGTTCGAGCACCAGCAGCACCAGCAGCACCAGCTCGACCAGCAGCACCGACGCGATCAACTCGCTGTTCAGCGCGCTGGATGCCGACAGCAGCGGCGGCGTCAGCACCGACGAGCTCAGTGCCGCGCTCAAGCCTGACAGCAGCAGTCAGCAGCAGAACACTACGGCTCAGGCCAGCCAGGCCCTGAACCGCATGGTCGCGGCACTGAGCGATCGCTATAACCTCAACAGCAGTTCGACCACAGGCAAGTATCTGAGCACTTCGGCCTAAAACAAAAACGCCGCTGAAGCCTGGCTCAGCGGCGGTTTTGACCCTTGCGCAATCGCTATCCGGGCAACTTGCGATTGCGGCTGTCGGCGACCCAATCCAGCAGCAGGCTGTAGGCCACCGCCAGCAGGGTCGGACCGATGAAAAGCCCGATGAAGCCGAACGCCAGCAGACCACCGAACACCCCCAGCAGAACGATGACCAACGGCAGGTTGCCGCCACGGCTGATCAGGTAAGGCTTGAGTACGTTATCGACGCCACTGACGATGAACGTCCCCCACAGGCCGAGGAAAATCGCCATCCCGTATTCGCCCTTCCACGCCAGCCACGCCGTGGCCGGAATCCAGATCAGTGGCGGCCCCATGGGCACCAGGCTCAACAGGAAAGTACCAATCCCCAGCACCAGCGCACCCGGCACCCCGGCGATCAGGAAACCGATCAATGCCAATACGGCCTGCGCCGCCGCCGTGCCGATCACGCCGTTGACGACCCGCTGCACGGTGCCGGCCACCAGATCGACGTAATACTGGGCGCGGTCGCCAATCAGGCGCTCCAGCAGGCTGAGCACGAATGCCGCCAGCCGCGGGCCATCACGATAGAAGAAGAATACGAAAACGATACTCAGGGTCAGTTCGAGGATGCCGCCGCCTATCTGCGCACTGCGCGCCAGCAGCCAGTTGCCGACCTGCCCCAGATACGGCTTGAGACTGGCCAGCAGCGCCGCGCCCTGCTGGTCGATGGTGGTCCAGTAACCCACCAGCCGTTCGCCGATCAACGGAATGCTCACAAGCCAGGTGGGCGGGTCCGGCAGGCCGTCGACCTGCACATCCTTGACGAAGGCCGTGGCGTCACGCACGTGGTCGGCCAGGTTGAAACCCAGCCATACCAGCGGCGCGGCGACCAGCAGCATCCAGCCCAGCGTCAGGATCGCTGCAGCCAATGACTCGCGGCCGTTGAGGGCACGCGTGAGCAGACGCATCAACGGCCAGCTGGCAAACGCCAGCACCGCGCCCCAGAACAGCGCCGACCAGAACGGCGCCATTACCCAGAGACAGGCACCGAGCAGCGCCAGCAGCAGAATCTGCACCAACAGGCGATCGTTATTGAGCATGGGTCAGTCCGCAGAAAAGAGTTCGAATGCCTTGGGCACGACGTTGTGCGTCGGCGCCCGTCCGGCCCGGTTGACGCTCCACTAACAGAACGCGCCTCAACGGATCAGTTCGATGTCCAGCCCCTGGGTTTGCTTGCTGCCGGACTCCAGTCGCGCCGCACGAACTCCCTTGTTGACCAGCGCCTCTCGCCAGGCCTGGGCCTGGGCGCCGGACAGGCTGACGCGAAGGGTGCTGTCGAGATTCAACCCGCGCGACAGCAGGGTGATCCAAGGTTCGGCGGGCGCGCCGTCGAGCATTTGCAGTTCAAGCTCGCCGGTACTCTTGAGCTCGCGCAGCAGCGTGGCCGATGTCGGCAGCAATTCACCCAACGGTGCACCGGCCTGCAGCTGTTCGACATGCAGGTAAGCACGGCGATTACCACGGGTGATGCTGTACATGGCGACCAGGGTGTCGTTGTCTGGCGCGGCAAGGCGCAACAACAGATAGGCTTGCCCGTTGTCAGCGCCGTACAACCTGGAGTTGCCGAATACCTCGTTGGCCCACAGGCTGCTTTCGCCACAATCGCGCGCCTGGCACCAGAACAACAACTGAGCGCCCTGCTTTTGCAGCGCCTGGCGTGCGGCAGTGAACGCTTCATCGGCGGAGCGTTCGGGCTGCAACTGATAGGTCACCGAGGTGGCGTTACCCCGGGCCGAGACCTGGCCATCGAAACGCAACTGGCCACTGATCTTGCGGATCGAGCCCATCGGGTAGATGCGTTCGACTTCGGCGGCTGGCCGGTAATCGACGATTTCCGCGTCAGCCGGGCGCGGCAGTCTGGCCAGATCCTGACTGCCGGCGATGTCATCCGCCTGGCTGATGCCAGCGTATCCGGTCAGGCATAGCAACAGCGCGAGGGCACGTGGGAACCGCATAGGTGCGCTCATCGGGTGAAAATCGGTGGGCAAACAAATGCCGCAGCAGTGTGCGGCATAAGCGAAGGGCTGTTCGTGTGGCTTGAGCGGTGGTCCATCATGCAGTCTCCTGTTTCAACCCGCCCAGCCTCGACAGTTGCGCAGCGCAAGTCAAGGAACGGCGAAGAAGCGATTGAAACAGTCTGCAACAGAGCTCGCGCCGGCCTCGTCGTTCAGATGCAGATGATGACCGCCGGGCAGTACCGTGACCTCGAACGGCAGCGTCGCCAGCAACTCCTTGTTCTGCGCCAGCATGCCCTGTTCCGCCACGATCAATTGCGCAGGACAGCGGATGGCGTTAACGAAAGACAACGCCTGCGCGCGCGTCAGACGCATCGGCGACGCCAGGGTAAGACGGCTGTCGCTGCGCCAGGTATAACCACCGGGGACCGGCATCAGACCGCGCTGCGCCAGCAGTTCGGCGGCATCGCGACTGACCGCCACCACCCCTTTCATGCGCGCCTGGACGGCACGGTCCATGTCCGGGTAAACCGGTTTGCGTTTACTTGACTGCGTCATTTGCGCTTGCAGCGCCGCGCCCATCCGCTCGGCGGCGGCATCAGCTTCGCCAAGGGGAGGAATCAGACCGTCGATCAAGGCCAGGCGGTTAATACGTTCAGGCACGGCACCGGCGATGATCACCGAAACAATCGCCCCCAATGAATGCCCGAGCAGGGAAAATCTGTCCCATCCCATTTGTTCGGCCACTTGCAACACATCATGGGCATAGTCCGGCAGGCCATAACCGGCGCCCGCAGGGCGATGATCGGAGTGACCATGCCCGGCCATGTCCAGTGCCAGAATGCGCAAGCCACCAAGCCTGGGGGCCAGTCGGGCGAAGCTGTTGGCGTTATCCAGCCACCCGTGCAGGGCGATCACCGGCAAGCCGTCCTGCGGCCCGAACAGATGGGCCGCCAGCTCGATATGCGGCAGGCTCAGACGCACTTCCTCGACCGAACAACTCATGCGCTGACACGCTGACGGCCTGGTGTATCTTCGGCGCTGCCGCTGCGAGCGGCCCAGCGGGAAAACAGGTTCTTGAGCATGCGCGCCGTATCCTCTGGATGTTCCAGCGGAAACATGTGCCCGCCCGGGACTGAAAGATACTCGCCTTCGCGCATGCTTTTTACCGATATCGCGTGATGTCGCCGCACCACGTCGCTGTGTCGCCCGCGCACCATCGCCAGCGGCACCCGCAGATGCCGCGCCATACCGGGACTGGTGTGCGGCACGCTGCGGTAGATACTGATCTCGGTGGCGGGATCGAAACGCAGTCTGAGCTGCTCGCCGTCGGCCTGCAAACCATGCAGCAGATAGGCTTCGAAGCATTCCGGGTCGAAGCGCCGGAACAGATGCTTGCCTGAGAAATAATGCCGCGCAGCGGCCAGATCGCTGAATACCTCGCGACGCCCCAACGTGCGCCCGGCCGGGGTGATACGGTCGATGAAACCGAAGCGCTTGGCGGCGCGGATCATCCATTGGTCGAAACGCGTCAGCACTGGCGAATCAAGCATGACCACGCCCCGGTACAACTCGGGGTGACGCAAGGCCGCGTGGTAATGCAGCACGCCGCCCAGCGAATGCCCGACACCCCAGACCGGCTCAGGCTGCTCACGCAAATGATGAATCAGCTCGTCGACCAGATTCGGCCAGTTGTCGGTCACCGGAAAACGCGGATCATGGGCGTGTTGTTCCAGGTGGGTGACCTGAAAGTCAGACCCAAGGGCTGCAAACAATTTGCCGTAGGTGGCAGAAGGAAAGCCATTGGCGTGAGCGAAAAACACAGATTGAGTCATGCCGGCACATCCGCAAATCCTGAACAGGCAGCAATTGTGCGCATCGGCTGACCCAAGCGGCAATGACCGGAACTGCCATCGGGGATGACACTCCGGTCATCGCTCGCTTCTCGCCTGTCGCCACTCAACGCCCTGGTGGCTGCTCGCCGTGGGGCACCACCGCGATGGTCAGCCGCGAGATGCAGCTGGCCTTGCCTTCGTCGCTGGTCAGGCGGATGTCCCAGACGTGGGTAGTACGGCCGATATGCACCGGGTGCGCGACCGCCGTGACCCGACCGCTGCGCAAGCCACGCAGGTGGTTGGCGTTGATCTCCAGCCCCACGCAGAAGTACTTGCTGGTGTCGATGATCAGGTAACTGGCCGTGGAGCCCACGGTTTCCGCGAGCACCACCGAGGCGCCGCCGTGTAGCAGTCCGTAGGGCTGATGCGTGCGGTGGTCGACCACCATGCTGGCGGTCAGCGATCGGTCGTCCGCCGCTTCGAAACGAATGTCCAGCACCTCGCCAATGGTGTTCTTCTGCATGGCATTGAGGGCATCGAGGTTGGGGGTTTCACGCCATAGAGTCATGGACTTTCCTTGTTATTGAGGAGGCATTCCTGCATGGAAAATTGTGCTGTTCAGGTTGAACGCTGGCTCATGTAGCAGCACGGCTTGCCGGCGGTAGCGATTTCAGTGCGCCACCGCCGGCAACGGAATGCTGCCCGGCCGGGCGGCTACAAATGCTGGCGACAGCGATTCATTCGGTGAGATCGCGTCACCCCGGGTGTCGCACGCCCATCAGCTCCATCGCGCCGGCCAGCGGAAAATCGGCCTCAAGCTCGGCGAGGCTGGCAGTGTGCATCGGTTCGGCCTGCTGCAGGTTGCCATGCACCGCCAAGCCGATCAACGATCCGACCAGGGGCTGATGACTGACCAGCAGGACGTTGTCCGAGGCGTAGAGATCTAGGTTAGCCAGCGCCTTGCGCGGGTCGCTGTCCGGGGTCAACCAGGGCACCGTCACCACCGAATCGGCGAAGCCCAGCGCCTGACGCACCAGCTCGGCGGTCTGCTGAGCGCGCACGTACGGGCTTGCAATGATCCAGCGCAAGGGGCGGCCCAACAGCATCGCGGCGCTGGCAAGCACTTCCTGGCGACCGTTCGCGGTCAATTCCCGCTCGGCATCCGTGCGAGCCCGAGACTGCGCCTCGCCATGGCGCAGGATCCACACTTTCATAGCTTCGGTTCCTCGTCGCGCACAGGGTGCTCGGCAGCAGGAACGGTGTGCGGTGCCTCACCCTCGGGTGCGCGCGGCGCAGGCCAGTCGGCGAACGGCCAGGGCTTCTGGTCGGTGTGGAAGGTGCCGAACCGGCCGATCTGGGCCAGGAACTGGCTGAGGCTGTCGCCAAATGACATCAGGCTCAGGCTCGGCGCACCATAGAACAGGCGGTAAGCCAGCTGTACCAGCACCACGATGGCCAGCACCAGTTCGGCGACCTGCCAGACCACCACGAACACCACCATCCACAGGATGCGCAGCAGGATCGATTCATGTTGCTTGAGTTTGGACTCGTTCAAGAGCTTCTCCACTGGAGGCGAAAACAAGGGTGCAATGAGATCAGTTGAAACCACTGGTTGAAATGAAGTCGACGTCGGTCTTGGGTTCTGCACGCATCAACAGCTCGATGACCTGCTCCAGCGTGCGCCCCTCGAAGAGAATCGCATGCAACCCTGCGACCAGCGGCATATATACGCCCAATTCCTGCGCCTTGACCTTAAGCACCTTGAGCGTGTTGACCCCTTCGGCGACCTCGCCCAGGCGGGTCACTGCTTCATCCAGGCTAAGCCCCTGGCCCAGGGCAAAACCGACCTGATAGTTGCGGCTTTTGGGCGAGGAGCAGGTCACGATCAGATCACCGACCCCGGCAAGGCCGAGGAAGGTCATCGGGTTGGCGCCCTGACTGACCGCAAACCGCGTCATCTCGGCCAACGCGCGCGTGATCAGCATGCTTTTGGTGTTCTCGCCCATGCCCAGCGCGACGGCCATGCCGGAAATGATCGCATAGACGTTTTTCAGCGCCCCGCCCAACTCCACGCCAAACCGGTCGGCGCTGGCATACACCCGGAAGGTGCGCCCGTGCAGGGCGGTCTGGACCTGCTGGCAGAGGTCCTCGTCTTCACTGGCGACGACGGTGGCGGTCAACGCGTGTTCGGCGATTTCCCGGGCCAGGTTAGGACCTGACAGCACGCCGATGCGCGCGTTGGGGGCAATATCCTGGAGAATTTCGCTCATCAGCTTGAAGGTCTGCGCTTCAATGCCCTTGGTCAGACTCACCAGCAGTTTGCCGGTCAGCAGTTCGACATGCGGCGTCAGCACGCTGCGCAGGGCACTGGACGGAAGCGCCACGAACACCAGCTGGCAGTCGCTCAGGGTGCTCTGCAGATCAGTCACCGGCTCCACCCCTTCGAGCACCTTGATGCCCTTGAGGTAGCGCGGGCTCTCGCGATTGACGCGAATGGCCTGGGCCTGCTCGGGATCACGCATCCATTGCCGGACCCGGTGGCCGTTCTCGGCCAACAGGTTGGCCACGGCCGTCCCGAAGCTGCCGCCACCCAGGACTGCGATCGGTTGCTGTTGGGTCATAACACAATCCATCTTGAGCCATCGAATCTGGCGATGGCAGCATTATACGGAGCGCCGTGCTTGCCACCAGCGGCAAAACACAACGGTAGATGCATCTAGCTCAAGCCCTACTCTTCACGAGGAAATTACCTACAGCTCGGTTAAGATGCGCGCCCAGGTTGAAAATTCCGCAGCGTCGCCGATGAGCTATCGTCAGACGCTTGCCGACAACAGCAGAGCGATGAAAAATCCGTTTTCCTCGGTATCCGGACACGATGGCGAATGAGCGACCCATGACAACGGTAATTGGCCCATGACGCCACAACGTGGCTGGAATATCAGCACCCGGACGCAGATCCTCAGCCTGGGCCCGGCGCTGCTGCTGACCCTGTTGTTGATCAGTTTTTTTACCGTGGTGCGCATTCAGGATCTGCGTCAGGAGCTCAACCATACTGGCCAGTTGATCGCCAACCAGCTGGCTCCAGCGTCGGAATATGGCGTGATCGTCGGCAACAACGAGGTGTTGCAAGGCCTGATGCGGGCCACCATGAACACTCCGCATGTGCGTTTTCTGGAGGTTCAGGACAGCACTGGCAAAGTGCTGGTGCATGTCGAGCAAGCCGCAGAAAACGCCCATCAGCGCCAGATGGAGATTTTCCAGGCGCCTATCCGCCTGCAACAGGTCAAACCCCGGGGCGCCCGGTTCGATGACGCGGACGATAATGCCAACGTGCCCTTTGAAGGTTATCTGGGACGCGTGCTGGTGGGCATGTCCAGTGAGGCCTTCAATCTGCGCGAGCAGGAAATCCTGCTCAAGGCCGGCATCCTCGCCCTGTTCGCCTTGCTGTTCACCTACATCCTGGCCCGGCGATTATCGCTGAGCCTGTCCCAGCCGATCAGCGCCATGAGCGACGCGGTCAAGGCCATTCAGCACGGCGACTATAGCGTGCCGTTGCCGGTGGCCGACGACGCGGAACTGGGCGATCTGGCCAGGCACATCAATAACCTGGCCCAGGGTCTGGAAAAGGCCAGCCGCGAGCAGAAAAAGGCCATGGACGAACTGATCAGGACCCAGGAGGAAGCCGAACGCGCCAACAGCGCCAAATCGGAGTTCCTGGCGATGATGAGCCATGAGCTGCGCACCCCCATGAACGGCGTGTTGGGCATGCTGCAGTTGATGGAAACTACCAGGATGACCGAGGAGCAGGCCGAATATGCTGCGCTGGCCACCGAGTCCACGGAACACCTGCTCAGGGTGATCAACGACATACTCGATTTCTCACGCTTTGAGCGCGATGCCCTGGAGCTTGAGAACATTGCGTTCAACCTGGCAGACCTGATTGCCACCTCGGTCCAGGCCTTTGCCCACAATGCGCAGCAACGCGGGCTGGCGCTGGAGCTTGATCTGCCGCCGGGGCTCGATCTGTTGCGGGTCAAGGGCGATCCGACGCGCATCCGCCAGATTCTGGTCAATTTGATCGGCAATGCCTTGAAGTTCACCGAGTTCGGCAGTGTCCGCGTGGAAACGGCATGGCAACGGCAGGATGCGCAACAGATTATGTTCACCTGCGCGGTGCGTGACAGCGGTATCGGCATTTCGCCGCAGTTGCTGGAGTCGATGTTCGATGCTTTCCAGCAAGCGGACAACTCCATTTCCCGGCGTTATGGCGGCACCGGGCTGGGGCTGCCCATCGCCCGCAACCTGGCGCAACGCATGGGCGGCTCGCTGCATGCGCAGAGCAGCGAGGGCCTGGGGTCGGTGTTCGAGCTGCAGATTCCGCTGTGCCTGGTCCAGCAGGAAGACCCCGCGCCGCAACCGGGTGCGACAGGGGATGCGCCACAAGAGCGTGATGGTTGCGTGCTGCTGGTCGAGGACAACCCGGTCAACCGCACGGTGGTCGAAGCCATGCTGCGCAGCCTGGGGTTGCAGGTCAGCGTGGCGGGCGACGGTGCCCAGGCGGTGAGCATGGCCGGCAAGGAGACGTTCGCTCTGATCCTCATGGACTGCCGCCTGCCGGTGATGGACGGTTATGAAGCGACCCGCAGGATTCGCCAGCTTCCGGGGTTGCAGACACTGCCTATAATTGCCCTGACGGCCAATGCGCGACACGGTGACCGCGACCTGTGCCTGCAGGCGGGCATGAATGATTACCTGGCCAAACCGTTCAAACGCACTGATTTACAGCAGGTTTTACAACGCTGGCTGACCTTTAAGCCATCTGCGACTGGCGATAAATGATAAATTGCGGCAGTCTTGTATGCCGTGATCGAACCGCGCCGACGCGTGGACGGAAAATTTCAGTGCACAGGTGTACATTCATTTCACCCGTGCTGTGACTTTCATTACAACGCAATAGTCTATGAGTAGGCTGCCAGCAGAGGGATTACCCGCTGGTCAGATTGGGTAAGTACTTGTCACACCCTGCCGCACAGGATTATCGAGGAGCTCGCATGACCAAACAAAACGCCTTTACCCGGGAAGATCTGCTGCGCTGCAGCCGCGGCGAGCTGTTCGGCCAAGGTAACGCACAACTGCCCGCCCCTAACATGCTGATGATCGACCGCATCACCCACATCAGCGAAGAAGGCGGCAAGTACGGCAAAGGTGAATTGGTCGCCGAACTGGATATCAGTCCGGACCTGTGGTTCTTCGGCTGTCACTTCGAAGGCGATCCGGTGATGCCGGGCTGCCTGGGCCTCGATGCCATGTGGCAACTGGTCGGCTTTTTCCTGGGCTGGCAAGGTCTGCCGGGCCGGGGCCGTGCGCTGGGTTCGGGCGAAGTGAAATTCTTCGGCCAGGTCTTGCCTACCGCCAAAAAGGTCACTTACAACATCCAAATCAAGCGCGTCCTCAAAGGCAAGCTGAACCTGGCCATTGCCGACGGTTCGGTGACCGTGGACGGTCGCGAAATCTACACCGCCGAAGGCCTTCGGGTCGGCGTGTTCACCTCCACTGACAATTTCTAAGGGTATTCGCATGCGCCGCGTCGTTATCACTGGTCTGGGCATTGTTTCCTGCTTGGGCAATGACAAAGACACCGTTTCCGCCAACCTGCGTGCAAGCCGCCCTGGCATCCGTTTCAATCCGGAATATGCCGAAATGGGTCTGCGCAGCCAGGTTTCCGGCTCCATCGACCTCAATCTCGAAGAGCTGATCGATCGCAAGATCTATCGCTTTGTCGGTCATGCTGCGGCCTACGCCTATCTGGCGATGAAAGATGCCGTCGCCGACTCCGGCCTGACCGAAGAGCAGGTGTCCAACCCGCGCACCGGCCTGGTCGCAGGCTCCGGTGGTGCATCGACCCTGAACCAGATGGAAGCGCTGGACATCCTGCGCGAGAAAGGCGTCAAGCGTGTCGGTCCGTACCGCGTGACCCGCACCATGAGCAGCACTGTCTCGGCTTGCCTGGCGACGCCATTCAAGATCAAAGGCCTGAACTACTCCATCGCGTCTGCCTGCGCCACCAGTGCTCACTGCATCGGTACCGCCATGGAACAGATCCAGATGGGCAAGCAGGACATCGTTTTCGCCGGTGGTGGTGAAGAAGAACACTGGAGCCAGTCGTTCCTGTTCGACGCCATGGGCGCGCTGTCGAGCAAGCGCAACGACACGCCTGAAAAATCTTCGCGCGCCTATGATGCCGACCGTGACGGTTTCGTCATCGCCGGTGGCGGCGGCATGGTCGTGGTCGAAGAGCTGGAACACGCTCTGGCACGCGGCGCGAAAATCTACGCTGAACTGGTGGGCTACGGCGCGACGTCCGATGGCTACGACATGGTCGCACCGAGCGGTGAAGGCGCCATCCGCTGCATGCAGCAGGCGCTTTCCACCGTTGATACGCCGATCGACTACCTGAACACCCACGGCACTTCCACTCCAGTCGGCGACGTCAAGGAAATGGAAGGCGTGCGTGAAGTGTTCGGTAAAAACGCGCCGGCCATCAGCTCCACCAAGAGCCTGTCGGGTCACTCACTGGGCGCCGCAGGCGTTCATGAGGCGATCTACTGCATGCTGATGATGGAAGGCAACTTCATGGCAGGTTCGGCCAACATCGACGAGCTGGACCCGGCCGTCGCTGACATGCCGATCCTGACCAAGACACGCGAAGACGTCACCATCAATACCGTGATGAGCAACAGCTTCGGCTTCGGCGGCACCAACGCCACTCTGGTGATGAAGCGCTGGACCGGCAAGTAACCGAGCGGTCGCAGCACAAGAAAAGGCGCCCTTCGAGGCGCCTTTTTTATTGCTTGGACATCTCGCCTTTGCAGGAGTGAGCTTGTTCGCAATAGCGTCTGTCCAGTCAACGCGGCATTGGACCATGGCAATCACGAGCAAGCTCACGCCTACAGACCGTGGGCTCAAGGACTACACCGAAAACCCCGCCACCATGGCATTCAAGTCCGTTGCCAGGCGCGACAGGTCCTGGCTGGCGGCACTGGTCTGATTGGCGCCGGCCGAGCTCTGCAACGCCAGATCGCGGATGTTGGTGATATTGCGATCAACCTCCCGCGCCACCTGCGCCTGCTCTTCAGAGGCGCTGGCGATGACGATATTGCGCTCGGTAATCAAGGTGATCGCTGCGGCGATCTCGTCCAGCGCCACGCCAGCCGATTGCGCCAGCTCCAGCGTCGAGCGCGCACGGCCGTTGCTGCCTTGCATCGCAGCCACCGCCTGATCGGTACCCTGACGGATATCCCGCACCAGCAGCTCGATCTCCTGAGTCGATGACTCAGTGCGGTGAGCCAGGGCCCTGACCTCATCGGCGACCACGGCGAAACCGCGGCCAGCCTCACCCGCCCGTGCCGCCTCGATGGCCGCGTTGAGCGCCAGCAGGTTGGTCTGCTCGGCCACTGAGCGAATCACATCCAGCACCTTGCTGATGCCATAGACCTTCTGCGCCAGTGTTTCGACCTGATCGCCAGCTTGAGTGACGTCCTGCGCCAAGTGATTGATCGATACGACTGTGTCCTGCACTTGCTGACGCCCGCGTTGCGCAATGCGGTCCGATTCGCCCGACGCCTGCGAAGTCGCCACGGCATTGCGCGCGACCTCTTCTACCGCCGCGGTCATCTGATTCACGGCAGTAGCGGCCTGATCGATTTCCAGGCTCTGTTGATGCAGGCCTCGCGTGGAGTCTTCAGTCACCATGCTCAGTTCCTCCGACGCCGAGGCCAACTGACTGGATGAGTCGGAAATCCGCAGAATCGTGCGCCGCAGACTCAGCTGCATGGCCTTGAGCGCCTCCAGCAGACGGGCAGGCTCGTCGCGCCCCTTGATGACGATATCGGCGGTCAGATCACCGGCGGCTATCACCTGGGCAATGCCCAGGGCTTGTGCCAACGGCTGGACGATGCTGCGGGTCAAACCCCAGGCCAGCAGTAGAGTGATCACCGCCGTGAGCAGCATCATCCCCACCACCCAGCTCCAGGCGCTGCCAAAGACCTTCTGCGCCTGATCGGTTGCGTCGCTGGCGCCTCGCTTGTTCAATGCCGTCAGCTCGTTGAGCGACTGAGTCATGCGGTCGGCGTACTGATTCATCTCCCCGTTAATGACCTGCAGCGCGTCCTCGAGCTGATTGTGTCGGGATAATTCCATGACCCGGGTTTGCCGCTGAAAGTAGGCCTGCTTGGCCGTGACGAAGGTCTCGTACAAGGAGCGCTCTTCAGGCACCTCGATCAGTGAGCCGTAGTGTTTCTCGGCGGTTTGCAGCCCCTCCCTGAGCCCGTCGAGCTTGGCGTAGTTTTCCTGCAAGGCGCCTGGGTCACGGTTGAGCATCAGGCGCAAGGTCAGGGTCCTGATTCGCATGAGGTCCTGCCCCAGCGTGCCGAGCTCCATGACGCTGGGCAGCCACTTGCTCTCCACCAGGTCCGACTGCTTGCGCATGCTGGACATCTGCAACAGAGCAAAGGCCCCCAGACCGAACACCAGCAAGGCCAGCACGCCGAAACCGAGTCCGGCCCGGGGTGCGATATTCATGTTTCTGACGGTCATAGCGGGTCCCTTCCCAAAAAAATCCTGCTTCAAAATGCAGCTGGTTGTCGCCACAGGTATCGGCTGAGTCATGTGGATTCTGTAGGACGGTTCCTCGATTGATGCACCGAACCCGTCATCTGAACGGAACAGGCAGCACAGACGATCCAGACGCAGGGGTCTATGATCGATATTCTGTCGCCAAGTCCATCGAGAGCCATGACATGCTGACCATCAAACCCCGCGCTGAAGACGTTGAAGGCCAGCCGATTCTGCGTCCCCTGCCCTCAGCCCAATGCCGTAGCGTCGGGCCTTTCGTGTTCTTTGATCACATGCTGGAAACCGCGTACGCAGCCGGTAGCGGCATGGACATCCGCCAACACCCGCACATCGGTCTCTCGACCCTGACGTATCTGTTCGAAGGCCAGATCCAGCACAAGGACAGCCTGGGCAGCGAGCAGCTGGTCATGCCCGGCGAAGTCAGCTGGATGACCGCCGGTAGCGCGATCGCCCACATCGAACGCACCCCGCAGGCGCTGCACGACAGTGGTTCTCGCCTGCACGGCCTGCAGGTCTGGCTGGCATCGCCCAAGGCCCACGAGCAGGGTGAAGGTCATTACAGCCATCACCCCGCTGCTGCCCTGCCTCTGAGTGACAGCATGGGCATCAGCATCCGCATGATTGCCGGCAAAGGCTTTTGCCTTGAGTCACCGGTGCCGGTGCTGTCCCCGACCCTGTACGCCGAAGTGAAGATGCAAACCGCCACCACGCTGCTGGTCCCCGCCGAGCATGAGCAGCGGGCGTTGTACGTGATCGAAGGCGAGGTGCTGCTTGATGGCGAACCCTTGGCGCCGCGCAGTCTGGTGATACTGGAAGCGGGGACCGAGCCGACGCTGTGTGCCGAAAGCGAGTCCCATGTCGTGCTGATCGGTGGGGCGCCGCTGGACGGTCCGCGCAGAATGAACTGGAATTTCGTCGCCAGCGATCCGGCCTTGATCGATAGGGCCAGGGCCAGGTGGGCGGCCGGGGATTGGCCTACGGTGCCGGGGGAAGTGGAAAGGATCGAGTTGCCGGCCAGCAGACGACATCCGTCTTGAGCTCAGCGCGGTCTGTAGCAGCACGGCTTGCCGGCGGCGGCGTCACACCTCTACCGCCGGCAAGCCGCACTGCTACAGGGCAATCATTGATTCAGATCAACGGTCATTGGCGGATGCCGCTGATCAACCTGCGAAAACCTCGTCCAGCAGGTTATGCATGGCGGTGAAGGCGCGCCTGGAGACGATCGGGTTGTACATCTGCACACCCGGGTTATTGGCGTGCGGTTCGGTGAAGGAATGGAATGCGCCACCGTAGCTCAGCAGTTGCCAATCGACGTTGGCTGCGTTCATTTCAGCTTCGAACGCCGGCAATTGTTCCTTGGGCACCAACGGATCGGATGCGCCGTGCAGCACCAAGACCTTGCCCTTGATGTTGTTGGCGTCGGCGGGGCTGGTGGTATCCAGCGTACCGTGGAACGATACCGCCGCTTTCAGCGCTGCGCCGGTACGCGCCAGCTCCAATGCACAGCAACCGCCGAAGCAGAAACCAAACGCCGCCAGGCTCGCTTTGTCCACCGCCGCCAGGGTTTGCCCGGTCAGTTGCTCCAGGGCCGCGGTCATGCGCTTGTTCAGCAAGCCACGATCGTTCTTCAACGGCATCATCGCAGCCGCCGCTTCATCACCGTTGCTGGGCCGCACGTTCTGGCCGTACAAGTCAGCCAGCAGTACCACATAGCCCTTTGCAGCCACATCCCTGGCAATCTGTTCGGCGTCTTCACTGATGCCCATCCAGTTGGGTGCCATGACCAGCCCCGGCGCGGCCTTGGCGCCTTCGTTGAACACCAGTCGGCTCTCGTAGCTCTGACCGTCGATCTGATACACCACGGACTGCACAGTAAAGTTGCTCATTGCTGACTCCTGCTGTTGAGAATGATGAGGGATCAAATGACAAAACCCGCCGCAGCGGGTTTTGTCTTCACACCAATGTTAAACCGAGAGCTCTACCAACAACTTGTTCAAACGGCGCACGTAAGCGGCCGGATCCTTCAAGCTGTCGCCGGCTGCCAGCGCCGCCTGGTCGAACAGGATGTGCGACAGATCGCCGAAACGCTCTTCGCTCTGCTCGTTATCCAGCTTGTCGATCAAGGGATGGGCAGGGTTGAATTCGAAGATCGGCTTGGAGTCCGGGACCTTCTGACCGCTGGCTTCCAGAATCTGACGCATCTGCAGACCCAGATCCTGCTCACCGATGGCCAGAATCGCTGGTGAATCGGTCAGACGGTGGGAAACACGCACTTCGCTGACGGCATCGCCCAGCGCGGTTTTCAGCCGTTCGATCAAACCTTCCTTGTCCTTGGCGACTTCTTCCTGGGCTTTCTTGTCCTCTTCGGAATCAAGTTTGCCCAGATCCAGATCGCCACGGGCCACATCAACGAAGCCCTTGGCGTCGAAGTCGCTGAGGTAGCTCATCAGCCACTCGTCGATGCGGTCGGTCAGCAGCAGCACTTCGATGCCTTTCTTGCGGAAGACTTCCAGGTGCGGGCTGTTCTTGACCTGCGCGTAGCTTTCGCCGGTCAGGTAGTAGATCTTGTCCTGACCTTCCTTGGCGCGCGCCAGGTATTGGGTCAGCGAAACGCTCTGCTCGCCACCGTCTTCAACGGTCGAGGCGAAGCGCAACAGACCGGCGATCTTCTCCTTGTTGGCGAAGTCTTCGGCCGGACCTTCCTTGAGGACCTGGCCAAAGTTCTTCCAGAAGCCTTTGTATTCTTCCGGCTGGTTCTTCGCCAGTTTCTCCAGCATGTCCAACACGCGCTTGGTCAGCGCAGACTTCATCGAGTCGATGATCGGATCTTTCTGCAGGATTTCACGCGATACGTTCAGCGACAGGTCGTTGGAGTCGACTACGCCTTTGACGAAACGCAAGTACAACGGCAGGAACGACTCGGCCTGATCCATGACAAACACACGCTGCACATACAGCTTCAAGCCACGCGGGGCTTCACGCTGATACAGGTCGAACGGGGCACGGGCCGGGACGTACAACAGCGAGCTGTATTCCAGCTTGCCTTCGACCTTGTTATGGCTCCAGCTCAGCGGGTTTTCGAAATCATGAGCGATGTGCTTGTAGAACTCTTGATACTCGGCGTCCGTGACCTCGGTGCGAGGACGGGTCCACAGGGCGCTGGCGCGGTTGACGGTTTCCCATTCCTGCACCGGCGCCGGCTCGCCCTCGACCGCGACCTGCTCTTTAGGCAGCTCGATCGGCAAGGCAATGTGATCGGAGTACTTCTTGATGATGTTGCGCAGGCGGTAGCCATCGGCGAACTCATCTTCGTCCTTCTTCAGATGCAGGACGATGCGGGTGCCGCGATCAGGCTTGTCCAGCGTGGCAACTTCAAACTCGCCTTCGCCCTTGGAGGACCAGTGCACACCCTCGCTGGCTGGCAGACCTGCGCGACGGCTGAAGACTTCAACCTGATCGGCGACGATGAATGCCGAATAGAAACCGACACCGAACTGGCCGATCAGGTGCGAATCCTTCTTCTGATCGCCGGTGAGGTTTTTCATGAAGTCGGCAGTGCCGGATTTGGCGATCGTGCCCAGGTGGGTGATCACGTCTTCACGGCTCATGCCGATGCCATTGTCTTCGAGAGTGACGGTACGGGCGTCCTTGTCGAAGCTGACACGGATCTTGAGCTCGGCGCCGCCCTCGAGCAGCTCAGGCTTGGACAGCGCTTCGAAGCGCAGTTTGTCTACCGCGTCGGAGGCGTTGGAAATCAGCTCGCGAAGGAAAATCTCCTTGTTCGAGTACAGCGAATGGATCATGAGGTGCAGCAGCTGCTTCACCTCGGTCTGGAAGCCCAGGGTTTCCTTTTGAGTTTCCACACTCATGGTCATCAAACTCCAATCAGTCCACACAAATAGGGGTAGCCGGCCAGATACCCCGGTTGCGGGACTGGACGGCGGGTTGTCATCAAGGTGGGGGCTGGGGCGAGGATTTCAAGAGCCTGCACAAGGTCAGTGATCATTCTTGCTGTCGATCAAGCGCATACCGGTCGAAGCGGCACGCGCCACTCCTGCAAAAACGTTTAATCAGCAACAAGACCCTGCCGGTGAATAATCGCTATGAAACAGTGGGTGATTTATCGCCATTAAACATGGAACTAACTTTGCAGCGCTGCGCTCGAAGGCACGTAGATGTTCAATAAGGAGAAATACCCCATGCGTAAGACTTTAGCCATTGCCCTCATGCTTTCTGCCACTTTGGGTCTCGCTGCCTGCGATAAAAAATCCGAGGATAAACAGCAAGATGCCAACAAGGCTGCCCAGCAGTCCCAAGAGTCGATGCAAAAGGCTCAAGATAAAGTAAACGACGCTGCCAAAGAGAGCCAGGAAGCTGCCCAGAAGAACGCCGAAGCCGCGCAAGAGCGCGCTAAAGAGGCCAACACCCAGGCACCCGCGCCAACTAAGCAGTAAGTTCCAAAGTTTCAGAACAAACAAAGCCCGCACGCAGCGGGCTTTGTTTTATTCATCAGAAGTCGAACGCGTCATGCGTTAGCGACAGCCCCGCCCCTCCTCCCCTCAGGCCAGCGCTTGGCTGCGCTTGCCCAATAGACGGTCAACCACGAACGCCGCGAACAGGGTGATCAGTGACGGTATCAACCAGGCCAGACCCTGGTCGCTCAGCGGCAAGTGAGCCCAGGCGTCCGGCAGGTATTGTCCAAGGCCCGAGCCTTTGACGGCATCGATGACGCCGAACAGAAACGACACTGCCATCACCGGCGCCACGACACGCCCCTGCGCACGCCAGAAGTCCTTGCAGAAACTCAGTGCGACCAGCGCGATGCACGGCGGGTAGATGGCCGTGAGCACAGGGATGGAGAACTGGATCAGCTTCGTCAGCCCAAGGTTCGAGATCAGCAGGGAGAAAGCTGCCAGCAGGATCACCAGCGTCTTGTAGGACAGTGGCAGCAGACGACTGAAGTATTCAGCGCAGGCGCAGGTCAGACCGACCGCGGTCACCAGGCAGGCAAGGGAAATCAGCACGGCCAGGAATCCGCTGCCCAAGGTGCCAAAGGTGTGCTGCACGTACGCGTGGAGAACCGCAGCACCATTGGCCGCGCCAGCTGCCACGGCATGGCTGCCCGAGCCCAGACGGAACAGACTGATGTACACCAGCGCCAGGCCAACCCCTGCAATCAAGCCAGCGATAATGGCGTAACGGGTAATCAGCCGTGGTGACTCCACACCCCGCGATCGAATCGCGTTGACGATGACGATCCCGAATACCAGCGCGCCGAGGGTGTCCATGGTCAGATAGCCGTTGATGAAGCCCTGGGAGAATGGCGCGGCAACATAGGCAGGCTGCGCGCTGCCGACATCACCGGCCGGCAAGGCGAACGCCGCGATACCCAGTACGGCCAGGGCGATGATCTTCAACGGTGCCAGGAAGCGTCCGACGGTATCCAGCAGGCGGCCTGGATACAGGGACACCCAGAACACGAGGAGGAAATAGACCAGGCTGTACAGAAACAACGCCAGAGGGCTCTCGCCGGTAATCGGCGCCAGGCCGACTTCGAACGAGACGGTGGCGGTGCGTGGAGTCGCGAACAGCGGGCCCACCGACAGGTAGCACACCGCCGCAAGGATCGTTCCTGCCACTTTGCCGATCGGGTTGCTCAGCGCATCCATGGCCCCGCCAACCTTGGCCAGCGCGATGACGGTCACCACCGGAAGACCCACGGCCGTGACCAGGAAGCCAAGCGCTGCCATCCACACATGTGGACCGGCCTGCAGGCCGACGATAGGGGGGAAGATGATATTTCCAGCACCGACGAATAACGCGAACGTCATGAAACCAAGCGCCAGGATGTCCTGACCTTTCAACACTTTCATCAAAGAAACCACACTGCCAAATCGGGATTAAGAAGAGGATTTCCCTGAGGGTGAGGGAAATGCTGCCCGTCCTTTTAGAACAGGCCCGTTACGCGCAGTGGCTCCTTGTGGGGGTCGACTGCGCAAAATGGCGGGTAGCCTACCCTATTTCACGCACCGATACAGGGCGGTGCGACCGTTGAACGCACGTTCCTGTCGCATTTCGGAAATGTCCTACAAAATCCAGCCACGCTTCATCATTGTTGGCACTTGTCGACAGGGCAAACCTCACCCTGTAGCAGTCCAGACCCACCATCGTGGCCTCCCCTGCCCATCAGCAAAAAACTCAAACCCCGAAAACACAAAAGCCACCCGAAGGTGGCTTTTGTCGATCAGGCAGTGGTCAGACGGCGATTAAGCCTTCTTCACTTCCCAACCAGTCAGCTCAGCCAGGGCTTTGCCGATGTCTGCCAGCGAACGCACGGTTTTCACGCCTGCGTCTTGCAGTGCAGCGAATTTCTCGTCTGCAGTGCCTTTGCCGCCGGAGATGATCGCGCCCGCATGGCCCATGCGCTTGCCCGCAGGGGCAGTCACACCAGCGATGTAGGAAACGACTGGCTTGGTCACGTTTGCCTTGATGTAGGCAGCCGCTTCTTCTTCAGCCGAACCGCCGATCTCACCGATCATGACGATCGCTTCGGTCTTCGGGTCTTCCTGGAACAGCTTCAGGATGTCGATGAAGCTCGAACCCGGGATCGGGTCACCGCCGATACCGACGCAAGTCGACTGACCGAAACCGGCGTCAGTGGTCTGCTTCACAGCTTCGTAAGTCAGGGTGCCGGAACGCGACACGATACCGACTTTACCTGGCAAGTGAATGTGACCTGGCATGATGCCGATCTTGCACTCGCCCGGCGTGATCACGCCTGGGCAGTTAGGGCCGATCAGGACAACGCCCAGCTCGTCGCATTTTACTTTCGCGTCCAGCATGTCCAGGGTAGGAATGCCTTCGGTGATGCAGACGATCAGCTGGATGCCGGCGAATGCAGCTTCCAGGATCGAGTCTTTGCAGAAAGGAGCCGGAACGTAGATGACCGAAGCGGTTGCGCCGGTCTGCTCTACTGCTTCACGCACGGTGTTGAACACAGGCAGGTTCAGGTGAGTGGTGCCACCTTTGCCTGGGGTCACGCCGCCAACCATTTTGGTGCCGTAGGCAATGGCTTGCTCGGAGTGGAAAGTACCTTGCGAGCCGGTGAAGCCCTGGCAGATAACTTTGGTGTCTTTATTGATCAGGACGCTCATTATTTGCCCTCCGCAGCTTTGACGACTTGTTGAGCAGCGTCGGTCAGGCTGGTAGCTGCGATGATGTTCAAGCCGCTTTCTGCCAGTACTTTAGCGCCCAGCTCAGCGTTGTTACCTTCCAGGCGAACAACAACCGGGATTTTCACGCCGACTTCTTTCACAGCGCCAATGATGCCTTCGGCAATCATGTCGCAACGAACGATGCCGCCGAAGATGTTGACCAGTACTGCTGCGACATTGCTGTCGGACAGGATGATCTTGAACGCTTCAGTTACGCGTTCCTTGGTAGCACCACCGCCTACGTCGAGGAAGTTGGCTGGCTTGCCGCCGTGCAGGTTGACGATGTCCATGGTACCCATGGCCAGGCCAGCACCGTTGACCATGCAGCCGATGTTGCCTTCCAGTGCCACGTAGTTCAGTTCGAACTTGGCAGCGTGGGCTTCACGTGGGTCATCTTGCGATGGGTCGTGGAAAGCCTTCAGCTTTGGCTGACGGTACATGGCGTTGGCGTCGATGTTGATCTTGGCGTCCAGGCAGTGCAGATCGCCGTCAGCCTTGATCACCAGCGGGTTCACTTCCAGCAGGGCCAGATCGTGGTCCTGGAACAGCTTGGCAAGACCGGTGAAGATCTTGGCGAACTGAGCAACCTGCTTGCCTTCCAGACCCAGCTGGAATGCCAGGTCACGACCCTGGAATGGCTGAGCGCCAACCAGTGGATCGATGGTGGCCTTGAGAATCTTCTCAGGAGTGTCGTGAGCGATTTTCTCGATGTCCACGCCACCTTCGGTGGAGGCCATGAACACGATACGACGGCTCGAACGATCGACTACAGCGCCCAGGTACAGCTCTTTGGCGATGTCAGTGCAGGATTCAACCAGGATCTTGGTGACTGGCTGACCGTTGGCATCAGTCTGGTAAGTGACCAGACGCTTGCCCAACCACTGTTGCGCGAACGCAGCTGCGTCTTCTTTGCTGCGAACCAGCTTGACGCCGCCCGCTTTACCGCGACCACCTGCGTGAACCTGGGCTTTGACGACCCACTCGGTTCCGCCGATCTTGTCGCAGGCTTCTGCTGCTGCTTCCGGGGTGTCGACTGCGTAGCCTTTGGATACTGGCAGGCCGTATTCAGCGAACAGCTGCTTACCCTGATACTCGTGAAGATTCATGCTTATTACCGTCTTCGTTAGGTACTGCGCATTCGGTGCTGCTCGTCTAAGCGTGCCGCACCACCTGTGACCGCTTCTCCCGAAAGGCTGCCAGCTGTGCCTGGGCACGTGCTGGAAATCGGCCGGGAGTTCGAGTCCAACGGACCTTCCGCGGTAAGCCTTGCGAACAGGACTTACGACGGGCGGTCCGTCGTGGTTTTTTTCTTAGCGTTTTTTCTTGTTCTGGATGTGGATGGCACCGCCATTCACAGCAAGAGCAGCTTCGTGCAAGGCTTCGGACAGGGTCGGGTGGGAGAAGACCATCATGCCGATGTCTTCGGCACTGGTGCCGAACTCCATACCGATTGCGCCTTGCTGTACCAGTTCTGCTGCGCCTGGACCGATGACGTGTACACCCAGTACACGGTCAGTCTTGGCATCAGCGATGACCTTGACGAAACCGCCAGTGTCGTTTGCCGCCATTGCACGGCCGCTGGCCGCGAACGGGAAGCTGCCGACGTTAACCTCTACGCCTTCGGCCTTCAAGGTCTGCTCGGTTTTACCGACCCACGCGATTTCCGGGTGAGTGTAGATAACCGACGGGATCAGGTCGTAGTTCATCTGGGTCTTGTGACCCTTGATGCGCTCGACGACCATGATGCCTTCTTCGGACGCTTTGTGTGCCAGCATCAGACCACGGACCACGTCACCGATCGCGAAGACACCCGGAACGCTGGTCTCGCACTGGTCGTTGACGAAAACGAAACCGCGCTCGTCGATGTCCACACCGCTGTCGGAGGCCAGCAGATCGGTGGTCACCGGGCGACGGCCCACTGCGACGATCAGGCGGTCGAACGTGATGTTCTGCTCGCCGTCCTTGTCGGTGTAGTTGACCACCACTTCATTGCCGTTGACTTTCGAACCGGTAACGCGAGCGCCCAGCTTGATGTCCAGGCCCTGCTTGGTGAAGGTCTTCTGTGCTTCCTTGGCAACCGCTTCGTCAGCCGCTGGCAGAAACTTCTCCAGTGCTTCGAGAACGGTGACCTTGGAACCCAGACGCGACCATACCGAACCCAGTTCCAGGCCGATGACGCCAGCGCCGATCACGCCCAGACGCTCAGGCACGCTCTGGAATTCCAGGGCGCCGGTGGAGTCGACGATCACGTTCTGGTCGACCGGAGCCGGTGGAATGTCGATCGGACGCGAACCGGAAGCCAGGATGATGTTGTCGGCTTCGATGACTTCGGTGGTGCCGTCAGGCTTGGTCAGCTCGACTTTCTTGCCGGCCAGCAGTTTGCCGTGACCCTGCAAGGAGGTGACGCCATTGGCCTTGAACAGGCTGGCAACGCCACCGGTCAGACCCTTGACGATCTGCGACTTGCGGCCAACCATCGCCGCCACGTCCATTTTCACGTCGGATACCGAGATACCGTGAACATTGAACTGGTTCTTGGCTTCGTAGAACTTCCAGGAGCTGTCCAGCAGCGCCTTGGACGGGATGCAACCCACGTTCAGGCAGGTACCGCCGAGAGCCAGTTTGCCCTCTTTATCCTGATACTTCTCGATGCAGGCAGTCTTGAGACCAAGTTGCGCAGCCTTGATGGCGGCAACATAACCGCCAGGGCCTGCGCCAATCACTACCACGTCGAATTTCTGGGACATAAAAAAGAGTTCCTCTTTAGCTGCGAGCTTCAAGCCACAAGCTGCAAGCTGATCCGTGATGCTCTACAGACGAGTTGCAGCCTGCTCATTAGGATGTTGCGACGACCCAAGCACGAGCGCCAGGCTGCTTTTACTTGCAGCTTGGCGCTTGTGGCTTGCAGCTGCCTTGAATCAGATATCCAGCAACAGACGCGCCGGGTCTTCCAGCAGGTTCTTGATGGTTACCAGGAAGGTCACGGCTTCTTTACCGTCGATCAGGCGGTGATCGTAGGACAGCGCCAGGTACATCATTGGACGGATGACAACCTGCCCGTTGATCGCCATGGGACGCTGCAGAATGTTGTGCATGCCCAGGATGGCCGCTTGTGGCGGGTTGACGATCGGGGTCGACATCATCGAACCGAAAGTACCACCGTTGGTGATGGTGAAGGTACCACCGGTCATCTCGTCGATGGACAGCTTGCCGTCACGAGCCTTCTTGCCGAAAGCCGCGATGCCGCCTTCGATTTCAGCCAGGCTCATGTGTTCTGCGTTACGCAGGACCGGTACCACCAGACCGCGATCACTGGAAACGGCAACGCCGACGTCCGCATAACCGTGGTAAACGATGTCGGAACCGTCGATCGAAGCATTGACGGCCGGGAAGCGCTTCAGCGCCTCGGTGGCAGCCTTGACGAAGAACGACATGAAGCCCAGGCGCACGCCATTGTGGGACTTCTCGAACAGGTCCTTGTACTTCGAACGCAGGGCCATGACTTCGGTCATGTCGACTTCGTTGAAGGTGGTCAGCATCGCCATGTTCGACTGGGCTTCAACCAGACGCTTGGCAACGGTGGCACGTACACGAGTCATCGGTACGCGCTTCTCGGTGCGGTCGCCGGCAGCGAACACTGGAGCGGCGGCGGCAGCAGCTGGCTTGGCAGCCGGTGCAGGGGCAGTGGCCGGAGCGGATTTCTTCGCTTCGATCGCGGCAACCACGTCTTCCTTGGTGACGCGACCGTCTTTGCCAGTGCCTTTGACGCTGGACAGGTTGATGCCGTTTTCTTCAGCCAGCTTGCGCGCAGCCGGAGCGCCAATGGCGTCTTCATCACCGGCAGCGGCGGCGGCAGGCGCGGCAGCAGCTGGAGCGGAAGCAGGGGCCGCAGCGGCAGCCGGAGCGGCCGATGCAGTGGCGCCTGCGTCCAGGGTTGCGATCAGTTCGTTGGACAGGACGGTGTCGCCCTCGCCTTTGACAATCGATGCCAGAACGCCGTCAGCTTCGGCCAGGACTTCGAGTACGACTTTGTCGGTTTCGATGTCGACCAGCAGCTCGTCACGTTTTACCGCTTCACCCGGCTGTTTGTGCCACTTGGAAATGGTGCCATCGGCAACGGATTCCGGGAAAGAGGGGGCTTTGATCTCAATAGCCATTATCTGAAATTCCTTAATTCGGTTTCTAATGCGCGAAGGCGTTAAACAGTGAACGCGTCTTTCAGCAGTTTTTCCTGCTGTTCGGCGTGCATCGAAGCGTAGCCACAAGCAGGTGCTGCAGAAGCATCACGACCGGCGTATTCGAGCACGAGGTTGCGGTTGTGATTGCCAATGCTGCGGCGCAAGTGGTGCTGACTGCTGTACCAGGCGCCCTGGTTCATCGGCTCTTCCTGACACCAGACCACGTTGGTCAGGCTGGTGTAAGGCGCGATCGCCTCCATCAGGTCGTCTTCCGGGAACGGATAGAGCTGCTCGATACGCACGATGGCGATATCTTCGCGGCCTTCGGCACGGCGTTTTTCCAGCAGGTCGTAGTAGACCTTGCCACTGCACATGACCAGACGCGTCACCTTGGCGGCATCGAGGGTGTCGATTTCCGGGATCACCGTCTGGAACGAGCCTTCGGCCAGATCTTCCAGGGTCGAGATTGCCAGTTTGTGGCGCAACAGCGACTTTGGCGTCAGCACGATCAATGGCTTGCGCAGCGGACGAATCACCTGACGGCGCAACAGATGGTAGATCTGAGCCGGAGTGGTCGGCATGCATACCTGGATGTTGTGCTCGGCACACAGTTGCAGGTAACGCTCAAGACGCGCCGAGGAGTGCTCGGGGCCCTGGCCTTCGTAGCCGTGTGGCAACAGCATGGTCAGACCGCACAGACGGCCCCACTTATGCTCGCCGCTGGTGATGAACTGGTCGATAACGACCTGTGCACCGTTGGCGAAGTCACCGAACTGGGCTTCCCAGATCACCAGCGCGTTTGGCTGAGTGGTCGAGTAACCGTATTCGAATGCCAGCACTGCTTCCTCGGACAGGAACGAGTCATACAGGTCGAAGCGTGGCTGACCGGCGTACAGGTTCTGCAGCGGCACGTAAGTGGCCGCGTCCTTCTGGTTGTGCAGCACGGCGTGGCGGTGCGAGAACGTGCCGCGACCCACGTCCTGGCCGGTGATCCGGATCGGATGACCTTCGAACGCGAGGGTGGCGTAAGCCATGGTCTCGGCGTAACCCCAGTTGATCGGCAGGCCGCCGGCTTGCATCTTCTGGCGGTCTTCGTAGATCTTCTGGACCTGACGCTGAACCACGAAACCTTCTGGCAGTTCCATCAGCTTGGCCGACAGTTCCTGCAGGGTCTTGAGGTCGAAGCTGGTGTCGTGGCGCGCAGTCCAGGCGTGGCCCAGGTAAGGACGCCAGTCGACGAACAGTTCCTTGTTCGGCTCCTTGACCAGGCTCTTGACCACGTGCATGCCGTTGTCCAGCGCATTGCGATACTCGTCGACCTTGGCCTGAGCCGCTTCGGCGCCGAGGATGCCGCCGGTTGCCAGTGCTTCGGCATACAGCTCGCGGGTAGTGCGCTGCTTGGCGATCTGCTGGTACATCAACGGCTGGGTGCCACTTGGCTCGTCGGCCTCGTTGTGGCCACGGCGACGGTAGCAGACCAGATCGATCACCACGTCACGCTTGAACTGCATGCGGTAGTCGATGGCCAGCTGGGTCACGAACAGGACGGCTTCAGGGTCATCGCCATTCACATGGAGAATCGGCGCCTGGATCATCTTGGCAACGTCGGTCGCGTACTCGGTGGAGCGCGAGTCTTCCTGGTTGCTGATGGTGAAGCCGACCTGGTTGTTGATGACGATGTGGATCGTACCGCCGGTCTTGAAGCCGCGGGTCTGCGACATCTGGAAGGTTTCCAGGACCACGCCCTGACCTGCGAAAGCAGCATCACCGTGGATGGAAATCGGCAGTACTTTTTCGCCGGTGGTGTCGTTGCGACGGTCCTGACGGGCGCGCACCGAACCCTCGACCACCGGAGACACGATCTCCAGGTGAGAGGGGTTGAATGCCATCGCCAGGTGAACTTCGCCACCTGTGGTCATGACGTTGGACGAGAAGCCCTGGTGGTACTTGACGTCACCGGAACCCAGCTCGACCTTCTTCTTGCCTTCGAACTCGTCGAACAGCTCGCGCGGATTCTTGCCGAAGGTGTTGACCAGAACGTTCAGACGGCCGCGGTGGGCCATGCCGATGACGATTTCCTTGGTGCCGTAGGAACCGGAACGCTGGATCAGTTCGTCGAGCATCGGAATCAGGCTTTCACCGCCTTCCAGACCAAAACGCTTGGTGCCCGGGTATTTGGTACCCAGGTACTTTTCCAGACCCTCGGCCGCGGTGACGCGCTCGAGCAGATGGCTCTGAATGTCGGCGGAGTAAGCTGGACGGCCACGCACGCTTTCGAGGCGCTGCATGAACCAGTTGCGCTGGTTGGAGTCGACGATGTGCGTGAACTCGGCGCCGATGGTGCGGCAATATGTCTTCTGCAAGGCTTCGACGATTTCGCGTAGGCTCGCCTCCTCCTTGCCGATGAACAGGTCGCCGGCACGGAAGGTGGTATCGAGGTCAGCGTTGGTCAAACCGTAATGGTTGATCGACAGGTCAGCTGGCGCAGTACGCTTCCACAAACCCAGAGGATCGAGTTGCGCACCCTGATGGCCGCGCATACGGAATGCCTGGATCAGTCGCAGCACTTCGACTTGCTTCTTCTCGTGTTCGCTGCTCACGCTACCGGCGGAGACCGGCTGTGCGCGGCGCTGGTTTTTCGCCAGCAACACGAAATGATCGCGAACCGTGGAGTGCGATACATCGTTGGCAGTGCTGTCGTCAGCCGGCAGCGTCTGAAAGTAGGTGCGCCACTCTTCTGGCACAGCGTTAGGGTCGTGCAGGTAGAGCTCATAGAGCTCTTCCACATAGGCAGCGTTACCACCGGATAGGTGGGCACTGTTCCACATGCGCTGCATCACGCTTTCTTGCATGCTTGGTCACCCTCGGTTAGGGGACACCACCGGCGTCGACACCCAAGCAAACTTGAAAAGTCCATGTGCAGCGACTGTATCGAGTCACTAAGGATCACGCTGATAGCCCGGGTACCAGCCCGGATGCCCCTGCTGGTTCTCATTTCTTCAAAATAAGAGCCGCAGCCATAAAACTGCTGCTCAAGTTAAAACTACGGCGCCGGTTGAAGCCTGCGCCGCAGCGTCTACGGGTACAACATTTACAGATTTACAGATGCTGCTGTGCTGCGAACTCAGATACCGCTTTTGAGCAACATGCCACGTACGTGACCGATCGCCTTGGTAGGGTTCAGACCCTTGGGGCAAACGTTCACGCAGTTCATGATCCCGCGGCAACGGAACACACTGAACGGATCATCCAGCGAGGCCAGACGCTCCTGAGTCTTGGTGTCACGGCTGTCAGCCAGGAAGCGATAGGCTTGCAGCAGCGCCGCCGGGCCGAGGAACTTGTCAGGGTTCCACCAGAACGATGGGCAGCTGGTGGAGCAGCAAGCGCACAGGATGCACTCGTACAGACCGTCCAGCTTCTCACGCTCTTCCGGCGACTGCAGACGTTCGATGGCCGGAGCCGGCGTATCGTTCAGCAGGAATGGTTTCACCTTCTCGTATTGCTTGTAGAAGATGCTCATATCGACGACCAGGTCACGAATGACCGGCAAACCAGGCAGGGGACGAACCACCAGCTTGTTGCCCTTGACCACGGCAGACAGCGGCGTGATGCAGGCCAGGCCGTTCTTGCCGTTGATGTTCATGCCGTCGGAACCGCAGACGCCTTCACGGCAGGAGCGACGATAGGAGAAACCTTCGTCCTGCTCTTTGATCAGGGCCAGTACATCCAGCACCATCAGGTCCTTGCCGCCGGTGTCGACATCGAAGACCTGGGTCTTGGGTGCCGAATCACTGTCGGGGTTGTAACGATAAACTTCGACTTTCAACATAGCGGCCACCCTTAGTAAGTCCGAATTTTCGGTTCAAACGCCGGTACGGTCTTCGGCGCAAAGTTGACTGCACGTTTGGCAACCCGCTTTTCACCCGGGTAGTACAGGGTGTGGCACAGCCAGTTTTCATCGTCGCGATCTTCGAAGTCTTCACGGGCGTGAGCGCCGCGGGACTCTTTACGCACTTCAGCAGCAACGGCAGTCGCTTCGGCGACTTCCAGCAGGTTCTGCAACTCCAGCGCTTCGATACGCGCGGTGTTGAAGGCCTGGGACTTGTCGTTGATCTTGACCTTGGCGATACGGCCACGCAGGTCAGCCAGCTGAGCAATGCCCTTCTGCATGTATTCGCCAGTGCGGAATACGCCGAAGTAGTTCTGCATGCAGTTTTGCAGCTCGCGGCGCAGCGTGGCGACGTCTTCGCCTTCGGTGCGCTCATTGAGCGAGTTCAAACGGCTCAGTGCGACATCGATGTCAGTGTCGCTGGCGTCGGCGTATTCGATACCGTCGGACAGCGCCTTCTCCAGGTGCAGACCGGCAGCACGACCGAATACGACCAGGTCGAGCAGCGAATTGCCGCCCAGACGGTTGGCGCCGTGGACCGATACGCAGGCCACTTCGCCCACCGCGAACAGGCCAGGAATGATGCTGTCCTTGCCGTCGGCGTCCATGGTCATGGCCTGGCCGTGAATGTTGGTGGCAACGCCGCCCATCATGTAGTGGCAGGTCGGAACGACCGGGATCGGCGCAACGGCCGGATCGACGTGTGCGAAAGTCTTGGAAAGCTCCATGATCCCTGGCAGACGGCTGTGCAGCACTTCCTCGCCAAGGTGATCGAGCTTGAGCATCACGTGGTCGCCATTAGGGCCACAGCCGTTACCGGCAATGATTTCCTTGACCATGGAACGCGCAACGACGTCACGACCTGCAAGGTCCTTGGCGTTCGGAGCATAACGCTCCATGAAACGCTCGCCATGCTTGTTGATCAGGTAGCCACCTTCACCACGGCAACCCTCGGTGACCAGTACACCTGCGCCGGCGATGCCAGTTGGGTGGAACTGCCACATTTCGATGTCCTGGACCGGAACACCGGCACGCAGCGCCATGCCGATGCCGTCACCGGTATTGATCAGGGCGTTGGTGGTGGATGCGTAGATACGGCCAGCACCGCCAGTCGCCAGTACAGTGGCCTTGGCCTTGATGTACATGGTTTCGCCGGTTTCGATGCAGATCGCGATCACGCCAACGAACGCGCCGTCCTGGTTCTTCACCAGATCGACTGCGTAGTACTCGTTGAGAAACGTGGTACCTGCCTTCAGGTTGCCCTGATACAGGGTGTGCAGCAGTGCGTGACCGGTACGGTCGGACGCAGCGCAAGTGCGCGCAGCCTGGCCGCCCTTGCCGAAGTCCTTGGACTGGCCACCGAACGGACGCTGGTAGATACGGCCTTGCTCGGTACGCGAGAACGGCATACCCATGTGGTCCAGCTCGTAAACGGCAGCCGGGCCTTCCTGACACATGTATTCGATTGCGTCCTGGTCGCCGATGTAGTCGGAGCCCTTGACGGTGTCGTACATGTGCCAGCGCCAGTCATCGTTCGGGTCGGCCGAGGCGATGGCGCAGGTAATGCCGCCCTGTGCGGAAACGGTGTGCGAGCGAGTCGGGAAGACCTTGGTGACTACAGCGGTCTTGTGGCCGCCTTCAGCCAACTGCAGCGCAGCGCGCATGCCCGCACCGCCGCCACCAATAATGATGGCGTCGAATGAGATGGTATTAATTTTAGCCATGAATCAGATACCCCAAAGAATCTGCACACCCCAGACGAAGTACGCGAACATCGCAATGCCGCACACAGCCTGGAACAGGAAACGCACAGCGGTCGCCGAGCCGCCCAGCGCCATCGGCGTCAGGTAGTCGGTGGCGATGGTCCACATGCCGACCCAGGCGTGAGCGCCCAGGGCAACGAAGGCCAACAGGCTGAAGATGCGCATTGCGGTATGGGAGAACAGACCGTGCCACGTGGCGAAATCGATGCCAGGGTGGGCGATCACGTATCCGATCAGGAAGATGAAATAAGCCGCGAGCACTACGGCGGAGACGCGTTGCGCCATCCAGTCATAGAGGCCCGAACGTGACAGGTTCGTAACGCTGGTTACCATATCCAAACTCCCGCCAGAACAATCAGCACCAGAGAAACGGCGATGATGATTTTCGAGCCCAGCTTTCCGCCTTCCAGCGTTTCACCGATACCCGCATCCATGATCAAGTGGCGAATACCGGCCACCAGGTGATACAGCAAGGAGGACAGGAGACCCCACACAACGATCTTGGCCAGCGGACTGGTCAAGCATGCCTTCACCTCGGCAAAACCTTCCTCGGAACCCAGCGACTTGCTCAATGCGTAAAGCATGATGGCAAGGCCCAGGAAGAGAATGATGCCGGAGACGCGATGAAGAAATGACGTTACGCCGGTGATGGGGAGTTTGATGGTCCTTAGGTCTAGGTTTACAGGTCGTTGGCTTTTCACGGCTTTTTTCACACTGAAGAGCCCCTAACAATCAGGGCAAGTTGTTGGGAAGTGCACTGGTCAGGTACCCACTACCCAGGAAGTGACGACCCCCAGAAAAACAGGTCGGAAAGCCCCTGGCGGTCGGACGCCGAGTATAGACAGTTAGCCCACTAATGACAACGCACAGACCCTCCCCTAATGGCTGATTGCTTTAGCTGAATAAAAGGCGTAAATGGCAGGGAAATTCGCGGAAAACATAGCCTTAAAGCCTTCTGCCACAAGACTTTTGGCAAATTGACTTTAGAATTTATCTCACTATAGTGGTGCGGGCCCTGCGTGGGGGGCCTGTCTGATGATTTGAAGCATAAATAGGAGGCCACATGGCTGACAAAAAAGCGCAGTTGATCATCGAGGGCGCTGCCCCCGTCGAGCTGCCCATTCTGACCGGCACAGTTGGTCCCGATGTAATCGACGTACGCGGCCTGACCGCCACCGGACGCTTCACATTCGACCCAGGCTTCATGTCGACCGCCTCATGCGAATCCAAGATCACCTATATCGACGGTGACAACGGCATTCTGTTGCATCGCGGCTATCCGATCGAGCAACTGGCCGAGCAGTCCGATTACCTGGAAACCTGCTACCTGCTGCTCAACGGCGAACTGCCGACTGCCGAACAAAAAGCTCAATTCGTCGTCACCGTGAAGAATCACACCATGGTGCACGAGCAGCTGAAGACCTTCTTCAACGGTTTCCGTCGTGATGCCCACCCAATGGCCGTCATGTGTGGCGTTGTTGGCGCTCTTTCGGCGTTCTACCACGACTCGCTGGACATCAATAACCCGCAGCACCGCGAAATCTCGGCCATCCGTCTGGTCGCCAAGATGCCGACCCTGGCCGCGATGGTTTACAAGTACTCCATGGGCCAACCCATGATGTACCCGCGCAACGACCTCAGTTACGCGGAAAACTTCCTGCACATGATGTTCAACACCCCGTGCGAGATCAAACCGATCAGCCCGACGCTGGCCAAGGCCATGGACCGGATCTTCATCCTCCATGCCGACCACGAGCAGAACGCTTCGACCTCCACCGTGCGCATGGCCGGTTCCTCGGGTGCCAACCCGTTCGCCTGTATCGCCGCCGGCATCGCTGCACTGTGGGGCCCTGCCCACGGCGGCGCCAACGAAGCCGTACTGACCATGCTCGATGAAATCGGCGATGTCTCCAACATCGACAAGTTCATCGCCAAGGCCAAGGACAAGAACGATCCGTTCAAGCTCATGGGCTTCGGCCATCGCGTCTACAAGAACCGCGACCCACGCGCTACCGTGATGAAGAAGACCTGCGACGAAGTCCTGCGCGAACTGGGCATCACCAACGACCCGCAGCTGGAACTGGCGATGCGCCTGGAAGAGATCGCGCTCACCGATCCGTACTTCATCGAGCGCTCGCTGTACCCGAACGTCGACTTCTACTCGGGGATCATCCTCAAGGCGATCGGCATTCCGACCAGTATGTTCACCGTGATCTTTGCTCTGGCGCGTACCGTCGGCTGGATCTCGCACTGGAAAGAAATGCTCTCCAGCCCGTACAAGATTGGCCGTCCGCGTCAGCTGTACACCGGCGAAGTGTCTCGCGATATCGTGCCATTAGCAGATCGCAAATAAGCACTGCTGTGAAATAGAAAAAAGGCTGCCAATGGCAGCCTTTTTTCATTCTTGCGCAAACTGTATGGGTCGGTCGGTTATTTTTCGGCGCGTTCCGTCAACGCTTTGAGCGTGTTGAACGGCGCATCCACAACGAACTTGTTCGCCAGCCATGACGGCACGCTGCCACCCGGCTCGGTGTGTACCTGATAGGTTACCTCGGTTTCGTTCGCACCCTTGGGCACCAACTTCCAGAACCCGTCGACCTGCGCTACACGCACAAAGCCCTTTTCTTCGGGAATGTACTTGGGCTGCCCCTCCAGTTTGCGTGTCAGGCTGCCGTCGGCGCCCTCGACCGTGGTGATTTCCAGCACCGAATCACGAGGGGTCACCGGCCATGGCGTATTGAACTGGGTGTAGGTCCAGGTCTTGTCACCTTCGTGCTTGAGCACCTTCTGCGACTTGCACTCGTGAACCCATGAACAGGCGCCCGCGACGTCTTCCTGCAGGGCGCGCAGCTTGGCCACACTGGCCTTGATCGTCGTCACACCTTGGTAAGCCTTGTACTGCGAGCCTGCGATCTCACTGAGGGATACCTTGATGCCATCCTCGTTCTTGGCGACTTTCCACTCTTCAGCCTGAGCCGTAGCGGCGACCAGTACAGTCATGCCTACGCCAAACGCAATCCGGTACAGCGAACCCATTGTCTTATTCCTTATTGTCTGAAGTTCAGATGCAGTGTCATTAACTTATGTTCGGTACATGCCCCACTATCAAGCGATGGACGTGGCCTGCTCCCACCACCCGATCAAGCGAATCGCCTCCTGCGCACTGGCGCCGCAAACATCAGGGTCAGCCGTGAACCGGCTGCACACCGCCGGCCGCTCCGCCTTGCCGAAGATCTGGCACAGCATGTCGACCGACAGCTGCACGCAGCGCTGCCCCGCAGGCTTGCCCAGCGGCATACCGGGAATCGGTGAAGAGATGGAGGGCGCAATGCAGCAAGCGCCGCAACCCGGACGGCATTCCATGGAAACATTCTCTTGGGAGGCAGTGAGAGACGAAGGGATCTTAACCGCTTAAACGCGCGTTTGAAAACGGCCGAATGACCCAGCGGCCTTTACGCGTTATTGCTTGAATTTGAAATCCAGCGCCGCGCCTTCGACTTCCTTGCGCGACTCGTTGCGCAATTGCAGCTGCATTTCATTACTCAACAAACGGCCCTGCAGCTGGAATTCCGGATCGCTGGTGGCGTCCGGGAACATCTTCGGCAATAGCGGCTTGGGCCCGGCAGCCGGGGACTTGGGCTGCGGCGCAGCGGTGATCACATTCGGCGGCGGGGTCAGCTGTTTGACCATATCCGGCGGCAGGCTCAAATCCAGGGCAGCCTTGGGAAGACGCGTGTCTTTGACCACTTGGGCAGCGGATTTACTCTTGCTGGCAACCGGCGCGCGATTGGCATCCTGGGCAGTATCTGCCTTGATCTTGGCCGATTTGCCACTACCACCTGAGGCTTTTTGCTCAGCGGCAGAGGACTTGCCAGCAAGCTGGGACTTCTTGCTGACCGGCGT
Organism: Pseudomonas sp. NPDC087358; assembly: GCF_044900785.1. Taxonomy (NCBI): domain Bacteria; kingdom Pseudomonadati; phylum Pseudomonadota; class Gammaproteobacteria; order Pseudomonadales; family Pseudomonadaceae; genus Pseudomonas; species Pseudomonas sp. NPDC087358. Next base: position 334,018 of record NZ_JBJDOA010000003.1, on the reverse strand, counting down.
TTGGGTCTTGTCAGGCTTGCTGGTTGCAACCACCGGGACCACCGGCACATTGGGCGCCAGCTCGTGCACAGGTGATGCGACAACGCCAGCGCTTTGAGCGGGCACAATCACAGGCGCAGGCAGTTGCTTGCCTTGGGCAGCGGCGGCAGGCGCCTGGACTGCAACTTTAGGCGGTGGCGCCGGCAGCTTGTCAGCATCGCAAGCGCTCAGCAACACCACTGTCAGCAAACCGATACAACGCAATGAGTTCATAATCTAAACGGCAGTAAAAAGGCTCAAGCCAATATGCTGGCTCTTTGCATGGCCGCTGACAAGTGAATGCCTTGTCAGCCAGCCCATGAAATATCTGAAAACACCTGAGTGCCTGAGTTCACCAGGCTTGACCGGCGTCCTGACACAACTGCTTGGCCAACATGCCCACGGTCATCAATGCCCTCTCCGCTTCGCGATTCCAGGGCAGACCACAGTTCAAACGAATACAGTGGTTGAACTGCTCTGTATTGCTGAAGATCAACCCCGGCGCGATACTGATACCCTGCTCCAGCGCACGCACGTGCAACTCCTGGGTATTGACCCTGCCCGGCAGGCTGATCCAGAGAATGAACCCTCCCGCCGGCCGGCTGATCTGCGTGCCCTCCGGGAACATCTGCTGCACAGCCAACTGAAAGGCGCTGAGATTTTTTCGGTGCTCCTGACGAATATAGCGCAGGTGCCGGTCATAACCCCCGTTCTCCAGGTAGGAGGCCACACCCATCTGAGTCACGCTGCAGGCCGAATGGGTGCTGAAGGTTTGCAGACGCTGAATTTCCGCCTGGTACTTGCCGGCAATCATCCAGCCGATGCGCACCCCGGGCGACAGGGTCTTGGAGAAACTCGAGCAATAAATCACCCGCCCCAGACGATCGAAGGCTTTCAGCGCCTTGGTCTTGTTCTGCTCGTACATCAGCTCGCCGTAGATGTCGTCTTCGATGACCTGAATGTCGAAATCCGAAGCCAGGCGCAGCAGATGCTTCTGCCGCTCTTCGGGCATGGTGCTGCCCAGCGGATTGCTCAGCCGCGAGGTCATCACCAGCGCCTTGATCGACCACTGATTGGCCGCCAGCTGCAACGCTTCAAGGCTGATGCCGGTGTTAGGATCGCTGGGGATCTCGATAACTTTCAGACCCAGCAGATCGGCCAACTGCAGCAAGCCGTAATAAGTGGGCGACTCAGCCGCGATCAAGTCCCCAGGGCTGGTAAGCACGCGCAACGACATCTGCAATGCATCGACGCAACCATGGGTGATCACCACCTCCGAGGGATCGACCACAACGCCGGCATCGCGCATGCGGATCGCCACTTGTCGGCGTAGAGGCTCGAAGCCAGGGCTGAACATGTAGTTGAAAGCGCGCGGACTCTGGAACCGGGTGACCTTGGCCAATTGCTGATGCAACGCACGCAGTGGCAGATAGTCGATATGGGGCACGGCGGCGCCGAAGGCGAACACCCCTTCGCGACGCGCCTCCACCAGCACTTGCTGAATGATGCTTGCTCGGGTCACCAGGCCCGGACGCTCGACCCGAGCGATGTCGGGGGTCGGCGCCGTCAGGGCAGGTGTCTGGTGAACGTAGTAACCCGACTGCGGCCGTGCCCGGATCAGCCCCTGATCTTCCAGGTTGGCGTAGGCCTGAAGCACGGTTGCGTGGCTCACATTGAGCTGCGAGCTCATCTTTCGCACGGAGGGCACGCGCTCGCCGGGTTGATAGACGCCCCGGCGAATGTCCTCAGCCAACTGCTGGGCGATACGCTGGTACAGCAGAAGATTGGTCATTTTGCGTCCGTCGACACCCTTCCTGAATCGTAAAGTACGGCCATCAATAGCACGGATCACCGGCACAGTTGCCAAGTGTACGGGGACAGTTTATCAATCGGCTAGTGGTACGTTATTCTGGCGAAAGATTTCATGCCGCGTATCCGCCAACATACCGACTGACAGAGACTAAAAAGCCCGGATTTTCGACAAACCCGGGCTTTTTTGAGCAGTACTTGTCAGCGAGGCGCGCTCAGGTGGCCTTTTTCATCGGAGAAGACGATTTCCACACGCCGGTTTTGAGCGCGACCGCGCTCGGAGCTGTTCACGTCAACCGGAAATTGATCGCCGTATCCTTCCACTTGCAAGCGTTCATCCTCAATACCCAGATCCGCGAGCACATCGGCTACCGACTGAGCACGATCTCGAGACAGCTGCAGGTTTTCCTGACTGTCGCCGGTGCTGTCGGTGTAACCCTCGATGCGCACCACACGCTTGGGGTTGAACTGGAGGAACTGAACGACCTTGAGTACCGTGCGGTTAGCCGAGCTTTTCAACTCTGCCCGGCCGGTATCGAAAAGCATGTCACCCAATGTCATCACCAGGCCGCGCTCACTCTGCTGTGTCGACAGACTGATGACCTGATCTTGCGCCCATTTGCCCTGTTGCTGGGCGCCGGACAACTTGGCTTCGCGCAAGGCCAGTTGCAGACGCTGGCGTTCGAGTTCAAGCCGTGCGAGTTTTTCCTGGTTGAGCAACAACTGACTGTGTTCGGCGGCGATAGCGCTGTACCGGCTGCTCAGATAGGCGTAGTGGCTGACGTCATCGGCACTGCCGACGTAGCTCGACAGTCGATCGGCGCGCGCCAGCAATTCACCGGCACGAATCACATCCCTGGGCGCGCTGCGCAGCACATTGGTGTCACCCTTGACCTTCTGGAAGTCAGCACTGGCGCTCTGCAGGGCCTTGTCACTGTTCTGGTGCCCGGCGCATCCATACAGCCCCGCACTTGCCAAAAGCAGGCAGAAACTCATCACACGTGGAACACCGTTCATTGAGCCGCTCCCAGTTGCTTGCGCAGGCGATCCAGACGGACATTTACCTGGTTCAGCTGCTCTTCGCTTTTCTGGGTCAGCACCCGGGCCTCGGCCAGGCGTGCATCCAGCTCGGCCTGCTCGGCTTGCATCCGCGCATCCTTGTAGGATTTGTCAGTCATATCCTCACGTGCCTGGGCCAGCTTCGATTGAGCATTGGCAAGGTCAGGCTCGTCATCGGCGGCACCGACGGCGATGGCCTGGGAAACGGCCTGCTCGGTCAGCTTCAGCTGCTCATTGGGGGCAGGATCATTCGCGCAACCGAACAGAGAGGCAATCGCCAGGGTTGCGAGCAAGGGTTTTGTTCTGAAGAAAAAGCTCAAAAAACATTCCTACTGATGTGTGGCACTGGTCGGCTGCTGCAACTGGGCCTTCCATAGCTCAAGATTGCGGGTAACGGCTTCGCTGGAGCGGCTGGAAGCTGCCAATTCTGTCATTTTTTTTGCCAGCTGTCCGCGCAACCATGAATCGTTGCACGCCGAATTGAACGACAACGCCAGGTACAGTCCGGGCCTGTCCAGCGGCAGGGGTTGCACGAGCAGATCCTTGTCCATGCCCAGCGTCTGCGCCAGCGCCATACCTGCATAGCGGCCCGCCAGGACGAACTCGACCTGACCGAGCATCAATTTTTGAAACGCCTGGGTGAGGGTCGGCTGCTTCTCGACGCTCAAGTGTTCCTTGATTGCGTTATCGAACGCGGTACTGACCCGGGTTTTTTCGGAAATCGCACCAGGGTGGCCATGCAGGTCGGCCAGCGCGTTGAAAGGCTGGACATGTCCCACGCGCGTCCAGACCATGATCTCGTTCTGGGCGATCGGCGGATGAATGAAATCCAGTGATTCAAGTTCGCTGGCGTTGAGCGGCGTATCGGCGAGCATATCCATGCGCCCGCTGCGTACCTCTTCCAGCGCCTGACTGCGCTTGCCGGCGAACAGCAGCTCGATCTTGACGCCCATCTGCGTCGCCGCTTCTTTGAGCAGATCGGCGCTGGCGCCCATCAAATGCTTCGGATCCTGCGGGTCGCGCCACAGATAGGGCGGCGCGTCCGGGCTGCCAGTCACCACAAGCCGGTCACATTTGCCCGCCGCAACGGCCGCCAGCGAAGGCAGCATCAGCAAGCCCGCTACCAGCGATGTCAACATCAGCCTTGGCCCCGACATGGCTACATCCTTTTTTCGGTCAATAAAAAACCCGGTCATTGCAGGCTGCCGTAGGCGTCAGTCATCGATTGATACGATGGTCACGCTTTCAGACAGCCCGAAATGAACGGGTTCTCTTTATAAGTCAGGGGACTGGATTAGACCAGCTTCTCCAACTCTGGAATGGCTTCGAACAGATCCGCCACCAGACCGTAATCGGCCACCTGGAAGATCGGCGCTTCTTCGTCCTTGTTGATCGCGACGATCACTTTGGAGTCTTTCATGCCGGCCAGGTGCTGGATCGCGCCGGAGATACCGACGGCGATGTACAGCTGTGGTGCAACGATCTTACCGGTCTGACCGACCTGCATGTCGTTGGGTACGAAACCTGCGTCCACCGCTGCGCGCGAAGCGCCGACGGCAGCGCCGAGCTTGTCGGCCAGGGCGTACAGGTGCTTGAAGTTGTCGCCATTCTGCATGCCGCGGCCGCCGGAAACGACGATCTTGGCAGCGGTCAGCTCAGGACGGTCGGACTTGGCCAGCTCTTCGCTGACAAAGGACGACTTGCCGGCATCATGGGCAGCGCCAACAGCTTCAACTGCAGCTGAACCGCCTTCAGCGGCAACGGCGTCGAAGCCGGTGGCACGCACGGTGATGACCTTGACCGCAGCCGAGGACTGCACGGTCGCAATTGCGTTGCCGGCATAGATCGGACGCTTGAACGTGTCGGCGCTTTCGACCGAGATGATCTCGGAGATCTGGTCAACGTCCAGTTGCGCGGCAACCCGCGGCAGGATGTTCTTGCCGTTGGAGGTGGCAGCCGCCAATACGTGGCTGTAACCCGCCGCCAGCTCAGCAACCAGCGGCGCTACGTTTTCCGGCAGTTGATGTGCGTAGGCAGCGTTGTCGGCAACCAGGACCTTGGCCACGCCCGCGATTTTCGCAGCGGCTTCGCCTACGGCGCCTACGTTCTGGCCTGCGACCAGCACGTGGATGTCACCGCCGATCTTTGCCGCAGCGGCAACGGTGTTCAGGGTGGCGGGAGCGATCGCGCCGTTTTCGTGCTCAGCGATTACGAGAATAGGCATCAGATCACCTTCGCTTCGTTTTTCAGTTTCTCGACCAGTTCAGCAACCGACTTGACCTTGATGCCTGCGCTGCGGGCAGCTGGCGCTTCGACTTTGAGGGTCTTGTTGGTCGAGGAGGTGGAAACACCCAGAGCGTCAGGCGTCAGCACTTCCAGCGGCTTCTTCTTGGCTTTCATGATGTTGGGCAGCGAGGCGTAGCGCGGCTCGTTCAGGCGCAAGTCGGTGGTGACGATGGCAGGGAGTTTCAAGGAAACGGTCTGCGCGCCGGCATCGATCTCGCGGGTGACGTTGACGCTGTCGCCAGAGACTTCGACCTTGGAGGCGAAGGTGCCTTGGGCGTAACCGCTCAAGGCTGCCAGCATCTGGCCGGTCTGGTTGTTGTCGCTGTCGATCGCCTGCTTGCCGAGGATGACCAGCTGTGGCTGCTCTTTATCGACAACTGCCTTGAGCAGCTTGGCCACGGCCAGGGAGGTCAGCTCTTCAGCGGATTCGACGAGGATGGCGCGGTCGGCACCCAGTGCCAAAGCGGTACGCAGTTGCTCCTGAGCCGTGGTCGGGCCAATGGAAACGACGACGATCTCGGTCGCAACGCCCTTTTCCTTCAGGCGTACGGCTTCTTCCACAGCGATTTCGCAGAAGGGGTTCATCGACATTTTGACGTTAGCGAGATCGACGCCGGAGTTGTCCGCTTTGACGCGAACCTTGACGTTGTAGTCGACCACTCGTTTGACAGCTACAAGAACCTTCATGGATTCCTCGTTACTCTCCGGTGAAAAGAAAGTCGCCAGGCTTAACCCGGCGATGGGTACACCTCAGTGTAAAGAACACCTCTGAAAACCACGTATTCGTTGTTGCCTAACGGGGAATTCAGCAAAAACAGCCGCGCGCTCCCGCCAATCCAAGCCATACCACGGCCGGGCGTGTAAACTGCACCCCGCCTGGCCTGGCGAGGGATCGAGCCGGTTTGTTGCACGGCACTTGCGTCGCTTTTAGAGGTGTTCTGTTTAGCAACGGTCAGCATACGACTAGTGCAAAACCGCCCGTATCTTGACCGCAACGCCTATTGCGGTCAATACGACAAAAACGCCAGTCACAAGCCGCGTCCCTATGTTTTATCAGGGTTTCAGCCAATTCAAACAAACGTTTGTATTGGACCTGTGAGGTGGTGTAGATATAATGCGCCCCTTCCAGATGACGCTCGGGCGAGAACCTTTCCGTGTGTCGGTTTTAGCAACCTATAAAAAAATACCGTTGAGCCTTGAGCAGGAGATAGCCAGTGGAACGCGAATTTATGGAATTCGACGTCGTCATCGTCGGAGCCGGCCCCGCCGGGCTGTCCGCCGCATGCCGTCTGAAACAAAAGGCCGCCCAGGCAGGCCAGGAGATCAGCGTCTGCGTGGTGGAAAAAGGCTCTGAAGTCGGTGCCCACATCCTCTCGGGCGCGGTATTCGAACCGCGGGCCCTGAACGAACTGTTCCCGGACTGGAAAGAACTTGGCGCCCCGCTGAACACGCCGGTCAAAAGCGACGACATCTATGTGCTGACCAGCAGCGACGCCGCTACTAAGGTGCCTGGCGCGTTCGTGCCCAAGACCATGCACAACGAAGGCAACTACATCATCTCGCTGGGCAACCTGTGCCGCTGGCTGGCTCAGCAGGCCGAGAACCTGGGCGTGGAAATCTACCCGGGGTTCGCCGCTCAAGAAGCGCTGATCGACGAGAACGGCGTGATCCGCGGGATCATCACCGGCGATCTGGGTGTCGACCGCGAGGGCAACCCCAAGGAAGGCCTGTACACCCCCGGCATGGAACTGCGCGGCAAATACACGCTGTTCGCCGAAGGCTGCCGTGGCCACATCGGCAAGCAGTTGATCAAACGCTTCAATCTGGACAGCGATGCCGACGCCCAGCATTACGGCATCGGCCTGAAGGAAATCTGGGAAATCGACCCGGCCAAGCATCAGCAAGGCCTGGTCGTACACACCGCCGGCTGGCCTCTGGACGTGATGGGCACCGAGAACACGGGTGGCTCTTTCCTCTATCACCTGGAAAACAACCAGGTCGTGGTCGGTCTTATCGTCGACCTGTCCTACGCCAACCCGTTCCTGTCACCGTTCGACGAGTTCCAGCGCCTCAAGCATCACCCGATCCTCAAGCAGTACCTGGAAGGCGGCAAGCGCATCAGCTACGGCGCTCGCGCCATCTGCAAGGGCGGTCTGAACTCGCTGCCGAAAATGGTCTTCCCGGGCGGTGCGCTGATCGGTTGCGACCTGGGCACCCTGAACTTCGCCAAGATCAAGGGCAGCCACACGGCGATGAAGTCCGGCATGCTCGCGGCAGAATCCATCGCCGATGCTCTGTTGGCCGGCAGCGAAGGCGGCGATGCGCTGAACAGTTACGTTGAAGCGTTCAAAGGCAGCTGGTTGCACGAAGAACTGTTCGCCAGCCGCAACTTCGGCCCGGCGATCCACAAGTTCGGCCCGATCCTGGGTGGTGCCTTCAACTTCATCGATCAGAACCTGTTCGGCGGCAAGATCCCGTTCACCCTGCACGACAACAAGCCTGATTACGCGTGCATGAAGCTGGCCGCCGACTCCAAGCGGATCGACTACCCCAAACCTGATGGCAAACTGAGTTTCGACAAGTTGAGTTCGGTGTTCATCTCGGGCACCAACCACGAAGAAGAGCAGCCTTGCCACCTGAAGCTCAAGGACCCGAGCATCCCGATCAGCGTCAACCTGCCCAAGTACGACGAGCCGGCACAGCGTTACTGCCCGGCCGGCGTGTATGAGGTGGTGACTCAGGAAGACGGCGCCAAGCGTTTCCAGATCAACGCGCAGAACTGCGTGCACTGCAAGACCTGCGACATCAAGGACCCGTCCCAGAACATCACCTGGGTCACCCCTGAAGGCGCCGGCGGGCCGACTTACCCGAATATGTAACTACACAGCACCTGTAGCAGCTCAGGACCTGTAGCAGCACGGCTTGCCGGCGGTAGCGCAATTGAAGCCGCTACCGCCGGCAAGCCAGACTGTTATGGTCGGCCAGGCTCGAAAAAAGCGCCCGAACAGGCGCTTTTTTTGTGCCTGCAATCACGCCGAAATCCTCATCTGCGCACCTTCTTCCCCCGGGTTGCGATCGAAGTAGCGCTTGTACTCGCGACTGAACTGCGAGGCGCTCTGGTAGCCGACCCGGTGCGCCACCTGCCCCACCGCCATGCCTTCGCCGATCAGCATCTGTTGCGCCTTGAGCAGTCGCAGGCGCTTGAGGTACTGGACCGGCGACAGCAGCGTGCTGCGTTTGAAGTGCTCATGAAAAGTGGACGCGCTCATGTTGGCGCAGCGGGCCAACTCGTCCACGCTCAAGGCTTCGTTGTAGTGATCACGCAGGTGCTGCAAGGCCGAACCGATCCGGGCGAAATGCCCCTGTTGCTCGACCAGCGCCCGCAGCACCCCGGCCTGCGGCCCGCGCAACGCGGCGTACAGGACCTCGCGCACCAGCGCCGGGCCCATGACCTGGCAATCCATCGGGTCGTGCAGACAGCGCAGTAACCGCTCCACGCTTTCACGCATCTGCGCATCCAGCTCGGCCGAGTTCATGGACTCCGGCGTTTGCGCCTTGACCGTTGCATCAACCGGCAACGCCATGGCCTGGACCAGTTCGCCCAGGACAATCCGGTCGATTGCCACCGAAACGCCGTACAGCGGCGCCTGGTCGGTGGCGAAGGTTTCGCACATGAAAGGCACCGATAACGCCTGCACCAGATAATGTCCGGCGCCGTATTCGAAAGTCCGCGGGCCCAGGCGCGCCAGCTTGCTGCCCTGAGCCAGGATGATCAGGCTCGGTTCATAGATCTGCGGGCAACTGGCCACGTAGTAGCTCCACGACATGGTCTGCACGCCGGGCAGGCGGCTGTCGAGAAAACCGGGACGATGGGACAGTGGCTTGATCAACGACACTAATGTGGCGTTGGCGTCGGAGTGAGAAGTCAGAGACATGGGCAACCGGGCAGAGGATCAGACACTGCCATCATCGCAGATCCGCCGCCGGAAGGTGCGCGCCACGGCACAGGTTCGCAGGATTAGGCATGACTCACGGAGGAATGGTCATGGCCGGCACGGACCTCGCTGCGGACAATGCACCGCCTCACCCGTCATCGTTTATGCGAGGTTTCACATGTACACAGCTATCGGTTATGCCGCCCAGTCGGCCACGGCTCCCCTCGCCCCCATGACCTTCACCCGCCGCAGCCCACGACCGGACGACGTGGCCATCGAAATTCTCTACTGCGGCGTTTGCCACTCCGACATCCATCAGGCGCGCAACGAGTGGGGTATTGCCGTCTACCCGCTGATGCCCGGCCACGAGATCGTCGGCAAGGTGACTGAAGTCGGCGCCAATGTCAGCAAGCACAAGGTCGGCGACCTGGTCGGTGTTGGCTGCATGGTCGACTCCTGCCGTCACTGCGAGGCCTGCGCGCAGGATCTGGAGCAGTACTGCCTGGAAGGTCCGACGCTGACCTATGCAACGCCGGACCGGATCGACGGCAGCAACACCATGGGCGGCTACTCCAACAGCATCGTGGTCAGCGAGCACTTCGTGGTGCGCATCCCCGAGAAGCTGGATCCTGCCGCAGCGGCGCCGATTCTGTGCGCTGGCATCACCACCTACTCGCCGCTCAAGCACTACGGCGTCAAGGCCGGCGACAAGGTCGGGGTCCTGGGCATGGGTGGCCTGGGTCACATGGGCATCAAATTCGCCAAAGCCATGGGTGCCGAGGTGACGCTGTTCACCCGTTCGGCGAGCAAGGCCGAAGAAGCCCGTCGTCAGGGTGCCGATCACGTGATCGTGTCCACCGATGCCGAGCAGATGAAGGCCGCTGCCGGTCGCTTCGACTTCCTGCTGGACACCATTCCGGTGCAGCACGATCTGAACCCCTACCTGGAAACCCTGCGCTTCGATGGCGTGCACATTCTGGTAGGCCTGATCGAACCGGTTGACCCGGCGCTGCATGCAGCCAATCTGGTGATGAAACGTCGGGTACTGGCCGGCTCCTTGATAGGCGGTATCGCCGAAACCCAGGAAGTGCTGGATTTCTGTGCCGAGCACGACATCACCTGCGACATCGAAATGCTCGACATCAAGAACATCAACCAAGCCTACAGCCGCATGATTGCCGGTGACGTGAAGTACCGTTTCGTGATCGACATGGCGACGCTCAAGGCCTGATAAATGCTATCGCTGTAGGGGTCAGCGTGCTTGCGATGGCGTTGTGTCAGTCGAAAAATATGTCACTGGCCAACCGCAATCGCGAGCAAGCTCACTCCTACGGGCTCGTGGCGATTCAACCCAGGTTCTACCCACCCAACTCCGCCGACAGCCGCGCCGCCACCTGCATGATCACCGGCACCAGCTCGGCCATTTTTTCCAGCGGCATGTAGGGCACCGTGCTGGCAATGCTGATCCCGGCCACGATGCGCTTGCCGGCATCACGCACTGGCGCTGCCACGCAGCGAATCGACGGTTCGTTGTCTTCCAGGTCGAACGCATACCCGCCTTGCACGTACTCGTGCATGCGCGCCCTGACCTGCTCCCATGTCTGCTCCTGATGGGCGGGCCACAGCGGGTTTCTCGACCCCTGCGGCACACTGATGTCATACAGCCGCCGCCATTCGCTTTCCGGGCTGTCCAGCAGCAAAGCCTTGCCGATCCCGGTGCGCGCCAGCGGCATGCGATGACCTACGCGTGAACGCATTTCCGGGCCATTGCGACCCGGATTCTTGTGCAGATACAACACGTCGTCGCCATCACGAATCGCCAGGTGCACGGTATCTCCGGTCAGCGCCGACAGCTCGTCGAGAAAAGGCCGGGCCAACATCGCCAGGGGCAATTCTTCACGCGCCTGAAACCCCAACTCGATCAATTTCGGGCCCAGCAGATACCCCACCTGCGGCAGGACACGCAGATAGCGCTCTTCGACCAGGCAACTGGCGAGTCGATGCGTGGTGCTGCGCGTGGTGCCGATCAGCCGGGCAATTTCCTTGAGATCACGGGCGCCGCTGGCCACCGCCTGCACCACCCCAAGGCCGCGCAGCAAGGTTTGTGTGCCAGTGGGCGCAGTGTCCTTGCCCGTCACATCTGCGGTGTCCGAAGAATCCTGCATATCACGCCTTTATCCAGTCAGAAAGCTGGCGGCATTATCGTCGCCAGCTTTGCGCCACGCCAATGGTTACCGGCCGTCGTCCAGCTCGATACGTTCGACCTTGCCCACCAGCAGGATGTAAGACAGCGCACCGAGCAACGCCAGCACGGCGATGTAGGTGATGGCCGGGGCGAACGACTCACCGGAGGCGAGGAAGCCGATGACGATGGGCGTGGCGATCGCCGCCAGGTTGCCGATCAGGTTGAAGGTGCCGCCTGTCAGCCCCAGCAAGCGCGCCGGGGCCAGGGTCGAAACCAGCGACCAGGTGATCGACGCCAGGCCGTTGCCGAAGAACGCCAACGCCAGAAATGCGATTACCAGCGGGGTCGATTCGACATAGTTGGCGCCGATGATCGAGGTCGAGATCAACAACCCGGCGATGATCGGCAGTTTGCGCGCAAAGCCCACCGTATGGCCGCGACGAATCAGCCAGTCGGAGAAAAATCCGGAGCACAGCACGCCGACGAAGGCCGCCAGAAACGGCAGCGAGGCCAACAGCCCGGACTTGATGAAGTCCATGCCGCGGTACTTCACCAGATAGGTCGGGAACCAGGTGAGGAAGAACCACAGCGTCGAGTTCAGGCAGAACTGGCCAAGGTAGATGCCCCACAGTTTGCGCTTGGTCAGCACGATACCCAGATCCTGCCAGCTGAAACCGCTCTTGGCCTTTGCCGTGTCGGTCTGGATATCCACCAGCCCGCCACCTGCCTGGATCAGGTCGATTTCACCCTGATTGACGCCTTTGAAGTCACGCGGCTCGCGATAGACCATGTACCAAATGGCCGCCCAGAGCACGCCGACACCGCCGGTGGCGACGAACACCATGTGCCAGCCATAGCGGGTTTGCAGCCAGGCCAGCACCGGGGTCAGGAAAGCCAGACCGACGAACTGCCCGGAGGTGTAGAAGCCGACGGCGGTGGCGCGCTCCTTTTCCGGGAACCAGGCGGTGACCACGCGGCTATTGATCGGGTAAGCCGGCGCCTCCAGCGCGCCGACGGCCATGCGCAGAATGAACAGGCCGATGAAGCTGCCGACGAAGCCCAGAAAGATGGTGGCGATGGACCACAGCGCCAGGGCTACGGTGTAGAGGATGCGCGGCGGCACCCGGTCCACCAGCCAGCCACCGGGCAGCTGCATGGCGGCGTAGGTCCAGCCGAAGGCAGAGAAAATCAGGCCGACGTGCACCGGATCGATACCCAGCTCGCTGGTCAGCGCGGGCGCGGCGATCGACAGGTTGCTGCGGTCCAGGTAGTTGATCACCACCGTGATGAACAGCAGGACCATGATGAAAAAGCGTTTGCGGCTTGGCGTGGCGGCGATTGCCCGCGCCTGCGGCAAGGTCTGTGTGCGCATGGGAAGTGCCTCTTTTTATGTTTATCTGAGGTCTGGATTTTTGCTTGCGTGTTTGAACGGTAACGCTCAGATCATTCCCACGCATAGCGTGGGAACGAGCATCGATCTAACTCACTGTTCGATCACCACTCGGCGAAACTGCCGTCGGCGTGGCGCCAGATCGGGTTGCGCCAGCGGTGGCCGATGGCGGCGCGCTCCTTGACGTATTCCTCGTTGATTTCGATGCCCAGACCGGGCCCGTTGGGGATTTTCACCATGCCTTTGTCGTAGTCGAACACGTCCGGGTTCTTGATGTAGTCGAGCAGGTCGTTGCTCTCGTTGTAGTGAATACCCAGGCTCTGCTCCTGGATGAACGCGTTGTAACAGACCGCGTCCAGCTGCAGGCAGGCCGCCAGGGCAATCGGGCCCAAGGGGCAATGCAGCGCCAACGCGACGTCGTAGGCTTCGGCCATGTTGGCGATCTTGCGGGTTTCGGTGATGCCGCCGGCGTGGGACGCATCCGGCTGAATGATGTCGACGTAGCCTTCGCTCAGCACACGCTTGAAGTCCCATCGGGAAAACAGACGCTCACCCAGGGCGATCGGTGTGCTGGTCAGTGGCGCCAGTTCCTTCAACGCTTCATAGTTCTCGCTGAGCACCGGCTCTTCGATGAACATCAGCTTGTAGGGGTCCAGTTCCTTCATCAGCACTTTGGCCATCGGCTTGTGCACACGACCGTGGAAATCGACGCCGATGCCGACGTTCGGACCGACCGCATCACGCACGGCAGCGACGTTGGCCAATGCCAGATCGACCTTGTCGAAGGTGTCGAGAAATTGCAGCTCTTCGGTGCCGTTCATCTTCACCGCCGTGAAGCCACGGGAAACCGCTTCCTTGGCAGCGCGAGCGGTGTCGGCCGGACGGTCGCCGCCGATCCAGGAGTACACACGAATCTTGTCGCGCACCTGACCGCCCAGCAGGTCGCTGACCGACACACCCAGTGCCTTGCCCTTGATGTCCCACAGCGCCTGGTCGATACCGGCCAATGCGCTCATGTGGATGGCGCCGCCACGGTAGAAACCGCCACGATAGAGCACCGTCCAGATGTCTTCGATATTGCGCGGGTCCTTGCCGATCAGATAGTCGGACAACTCCTCTACCGCCGCTGCAACCGTGTGCGCACGGCCCTCGACCACAGGCTCGCCCCAACCGGTGACACCCTGATCGGTCTCGACTTTCAGGAAGCACCAGCGCGGTGGAACGATGAAGGTCGTGAGTTTGGTGATTTTCATCTCTTTCTCTCTTATTCGAAGACGCGTGTCAGATCACGCAGCGAGTGCGTGAATCACTTATTTGTCGGTCGAGGCGTATTGCTTCCAGGCAGCCACATAAGCCTGGGCACGCTGGGCCACGTCGTCGGCGCTCATGCCCGGCTTGAACAGACCCGAACCCAGACCGAAACCCAGCACACCGGCGTCGAGGAACACCTTCATGTTGTCCGGGGTGATGCCTCCCACAGGCAGCAGCACCGTGCCGGCGGGCAACACGGCCAGCCACGCCTTGACCACCGCCGGGCCCATCTGCTCGGCCGGGAACATCTTCAGCACATCGGCGCCGATGGCCAGCGCGGCAAAGGCTTCTGTCGGGGTCGCAACCCCGGGCGAGAGGAACAGGCCTTCGGCCTTGGCTGCGCGCAGCACCTCTGGATCGCTGTGCGGCATGACGATCACCTGACCGCCTGCTTCCTTGACCAGCCGCACTTGCTCCGGCGTCAGGACGGTGCCAGCGCCGATCAGGCAATCGGCGGGCAGGCTCTGACGCAGCAGACGAATGCTGTCGTACGGTTGCGGGGAGTTGAGCGGCACTTCAATGACCCGAAAACCGGCCTGGTACAGGACATCACCGATGGCCGGTGCTTCTTCGGGGCGCAGACCGCGCAGGATCGCGACCAGGCCATTTTGCGCAAGGGCTTGTTTGAGCATCTCAGTTCTCTACAGGGAGGGGCCGGGCAGCGGCCGCAGAAGTGGATGAAATCAGACCGGCTTGTACCGCGACCTGCCACAGACCGCGCTCGGTCGCCTGTTCGGCGAGGGTTACGTGGGCAAAGCCATTGGCATTCAGCGCACGCTGGTAGCGTTCCAGCAGCGGGCCGCTGCCGATCAGGATCACCGCCGGCAAGGTCGCATCGGGCTGACTGAGCAATTGCACCAGGGCGACGATCTCGTGGCCGATCAGCAGACCGGACAGGTAATCGGGCTGCGCTGCACCGGACAGGGCGCCCGTCAGGCCAAGCGTTCGGCAGCTGAAGATGGTCGACAAGGGGCCGGCAGCACCGGCCGCGGAGGTCGCCACCGCGACACCGCGATCGAATGCCACCGCGTCGAAATCTTCGCCGCGCTGCATGGTGCGACCGAGGATGGTGTGGGTGCAAAGCGCGGCGAAGACCTCGCCGGTCATGAACGTGTCGAAATGAACGATGCAGCCGTCGACCGCCCTCACCCATTTGGAATGACTGCCGGGCAAACCAATCAACAGCGGCTGACCGGCCGGTGTCGCCGGCAGCGCGCTGAGAATCCCGAGCACTTGGGTCTCTTCGCCGCGCATGACGTTGGGCAGTTCAGAACGCTGAAGCACACCGGGCACGATATGCACGTTCACCCCGCGCAGACTGCGCACCGTGACCAGCGCCGAACTGAGTGCCGAGACGCTGGCCGGCGTCTGCTGATAGACCGCTTCGCGCCAGCCCTGAGCACTGCCGACCATGCCACAGGCGATCACCGGCAGGGTCGGGTGAGCGTCGAGCCAATCGCCACAGGCCTCGTCAAAAGCCAGTTCGAATCCGTCGCAAACCTGCTGTCCGGCAATCGAGCGGGGTGTCGAAGGCAGCTGCATGATGCCCGCGCTGAGCGAGCGTTGTTCCAGGACCCGGCCTTGTTCACCGAGTCGATACGCTCGAAGGGACGTGGTGCCCCAGTCGAGCGCGATCAATTGCGCCTGCATGGCTTCACCTGATTGTTATTGATGAGTGAATGCGAGGCGAACTATAAACCCGGAAAGCCGATTATCTCAATATGTAATTTGTCGTCCCACATAGTGGGAATTTAGGTTTTGCGACGAAACCACCGTCATGCAGCCGTTCGCCTCTGGCATCGCTGCGAGTCTGTGGGCATACTCGCAGCCATGCCTTTCGCCACCGGCGTTGGGTAACCCTGTGCAGCCGTCCGGTCTGCTCGCGCATCGCCAGCCTCTCCAGCAGCCTGGCTTGACGGCGGTAGCGTTGCCGAGGCCGTCACCCGGTCAGATCAAACGGCCATAGAAGCCGCGCTCCATCGGGTTTGCCCGGCCCGTCAGCCATCGATGTCGAAGGTGGTTTTTCCGGCGGTTTTCAAGTCACACCTTTGCCCTTTTGCTCGTTTGCGCCCGCTTGCCAGGCTGCAACTGCCCTCACCCGTCCATACTCATCTACAAAGGACCCGTAAGATGAAGCGATTCCTCGTGCTCGACAGCTTTCGCGGCCTCTGCGCATTGGCCCTGATCGTCCACCACTCGCACATTGAGCGCAGCATCACGCAGCTGACTTTTTTCCGGAATGCCAGCCAGTTGGTGGGCTTTTTCTTTGCCTTGAGTGGCTTTTTGCTTTACCGCCGGTATGTAGGCAGTCTGAGCACACAGCAACAACTGGGCGAGTTCATGATCAGCCGCACCTGCCGTGTGTTGCCGCTGCACGCTGCGGTACTGCTGTTCTTCATAGGCTTCGAATGCCTGAAGCTGGTGCTCGAGCGATACGGGCTTTCACTCAATTACCCGGCGTTCAGCGGCGACCGCGGACCGGCTGAAATCCTGCCGAACCTGTTGCTGATACAGGCCTGGTGGCCGGGTTTCAATGCGCTGTCGTTCAACTACCCGTCCTGGTTCATCAGCGTGGAGTTCTACCTCTGCGTGCTCTTCGCACTCTTGATGTTCACCCTGCCCCGTCTGGCTCGCCTGTTGTTTGCGCTGGTCTGCGCGGTGGCGTTCATGGCGTTGTACAAGGACCTTGAGCCGGTCCCGCGCAACGTGCTGTGGGGCGCTTCGTGCTTCTTTGCCGGTACCCTGACCTATCGGCTTTACGCGCGCCTGCGTGACTCAGTACCCGGGCCGGTGCTCGCAAGCGTATTGGAGGTCGGCATTCTGGGGTTGATCTACTGGATCATGACCGAGGGCGAGCCACCGCTGACAATCGAACTGGGGCTGTTGTTCTGCATCGCTATCCTGATCTTCGCCCATGAGGCCGGGATCATCTCGCGCCTGCTGGCCCTGCGAGCGTTTCCGGCGCTGGGCCGACTGTGGCTGTCGATCTACCTGACCCACGCCGCGGTGATCTTCGTCCTGGCAACCGCGCTGACGCTGGCGGCCAGATTCAGCGGCTATGCGTTGCTCGTCGACAAGCCGGGCGATACCGCAGGCACGGTGGTGCGTTATCTGAGCACCGGCACCGCGCTGAATGACAACCTGCTGTTGCTGCTGGTAGTGGTCGCGGTGGTCGTGGTCTCGATGCTCAGCTACCGCTACGTCGAAGCCCCTGGCATCCGGTTCGGCCAGCACTGGAGGCGCGGCACGCTGTTTCGCCGACGCAAGGATGATCTGCCAGTGGAGCGGGTTTGACCCGCAACAGGCGCCCGCATACCCGCTTTTGCAGAGAACGAGCCGGCGGGAGGTGAACCTGCCCACGGCGTGCCATTGTTTGACCCATAAAAAAACCGCCCCTTGAGGCGGTTTTTTTGTTTAAAGCAAAGACGTTCGAATCAACGCTCCAGCAGGATGCGCAGCATGCGACGCAACGGCTCTGCCGCGCCCCACAGCAACTGGTCACCTACGGTGAACGCGCCCAGGTACTGCGAACCCATGTTCAGCTTGCGCAGACGGCCCACCGGAATGTTCAACGTACCGGTCACCGACGTCGGGCTCAGCTCCTGAATGCTGGCCTCACGGCTGTTGGGCACCAGCTTCACCCAAGGGTTGTGCTGGCTGATCATGCCTTCGATATCGGCAATCGGCACATCCTTGTTCAGCTTGATGGTCAGCGCCTGGCTGTGGCAGCGCATGGCGCCGATGCGCACGCAGATGCCGTCGACCGGGATCGGGCTCTTGAAGCGACCCAGAATCTTGTTGGTCTCGGCCTGGCCTTTCCACTCTTCGCGGCTCTGGCCGTTAGGCAGTTCCTTGTCGATCCACGGGATCAGGCTGCCCGCCAGCGGTACACCGAAGTTTTCGGTGGGGAAGCCTTCGCCGCGCATGGCCTCGGCGACCTTGCGGTCGATGTCCAGGATCGCGCTGGCCGGGTTGGCCAGCTCGTCGGCGACCGACGCGTTGATCGCGCCCATCTGCTTGATCAGTTCACGCATGTTCTGCGCACCGGCACCGGAAGCCGCCTGATAGGTCATGACGTTCATCCACTCCACCAGACCGGCTTCGAACAGCCCGCCCAGGCCCATCAGCATCAGGCTGACCGTGCAGTTGCCGCCGATGTAGTTCCGGGTACCGGCATCGAGCTGCTGGTCAATGACCTTGCGGTTGACCGGATCGAGGATGATCACCGCGTCGTCGTGCATGCGCAGGGACGATGCCGCATCGATCCAGTAACCCTGCCAGCCGGCTTCACGCAGCTTGGGGAACACCTCGTTGGTGTAGTCGCCGCCCTGGCAGGTCAGTACCACGTCCAGGGTCTTGAGCTCGTCGATGCTGTAGGCATCCTTCAACGGCGCAATGTCCTTGCCCACCGATGGACCCTGTCCACCGACGTTGGAGGTGGTGAAAAAAACCGGCTCAATGAGATCGAAATCCTGCTCTTCCAGCATGCGCTGCATGAGCACGGAACCGACCATACCGCGCCAACCGACCAGACCTACACGTTTCATCGCAACTACACCTTAATTAAAAGTGGGGCCTCTTCCCGCAGCGAGCCATGGACTCGATCTGCGGCAGTGGGCCCGAGATATTACAGATTGCGCAGCGCGGCGACTACGGCGTCACCCATTTGCTGCGTACCGACCCTGGCATTGCCCTCGGACCAGATATCACCGGTGCGCAGGCCTTGATCCAGGACCAGGCTCACGGCCTTCTCGATGGCCTCGGCCGCCGCGTGCTCATTGAAGCTGTAACGCAGCATCATCGACACCGACAGGATGGTCGCCAGCGGGTTGGCAACGCCTTTGCCGGCGATGTCCGGCGCCGAACCATGGCAAGGCTCGTACATGCCCTTGTTGTGGGCGTCCAGCGAGGCTGACGGCAGCATGCCGATGGAGCCTGTGAGCATCGACGCTTCGTCGGACAGGATGTCGCCGAACATGTTGTCGGTGACCATCACGTCGAACTGCTTGGGTGCGCGGACCAGCTGCATGGCGGCGTTGTCCACGTACATGTGGCTCAGCTCGACATCCGGGTAGTCCTTGGCCACTTGCTCGACCACTTCGCGCCACAGCTGGCTGGACGCCAGCACGTTGGCCTTGTCCACCGAGCACAGCTTCTTGCCGCGTACGCGCGCCATGTCGAAACCGACACGGGCAATACGGCGAATCTCGCTCTCGCTGTACGGCAGGGTATCGTAAGACTGACGCTCGCCGTTTTCCAGCTCACGGGTGCCA
The DNA here is from genome assembly GCF_044900785.1 of Pseudomonas sp. NPDC087358. Lineage (NCBI taxonomy): Bacteria > Pseudomonadati > Pseudomonadota > Gammaproteobacteria > Pseudomonadales > Pseudomonadaceae > Pseudomonas > Pseudomonas sp. NPDC087358. Next base: position 314,752 of record NZ_JBJDOA010000003.1, on the reverse strand, counting down.
CGTGGCGCGCCGAAGTAGATACCGCCGGTCAGTTCGCGCACGATGAGGATGTCCAGACCCGCGACGATCTCAGGCTTGAGGCTGGAAGCATCGGCCAGCTGCGGATAAAGGATCGCCGGACGCAGGTTGGCGAACAGGCCCAGTTGCGAACGGATTTTCAGCAGACCGCGCTCAGGACGGATATCACGCTCGATGGCGTCCCACTTGGGACCACCCACCGCGCCCAGCAGCACGGCGTCGGCGGCACGCGCACGTTCCAGGGTTTCGTCGGCCAGCGGCACGCCGTGCTTGTCGATGGCCGCGCCACCGATGACGTCGTGGCTCAGTTCGAAGCCCAGCTGATACTTCTGGCTGGCCAGTTCCAGGACCTTGACCGCTTCGGTCATGATTTCCGGACCGATGCCGTCACCTGGGAGAATCAGAATCTGCTTGCTCATAACGTCCTCGTTTCAATATGTGCATCGGCGCTACAGGAGCGCCGATCAAAAAAGCCTTCACGCCCCCTGCAGGAGCCGCTTGCTGGCAAACCGGGTGGCGCAGGAACTCATACGTCACTGATCCAACGCGTTCGCCAGCAAGCCGGTTGCTACAGGTCGTGCATCAATCAGGCATCACGGAAAAGCCACGGCTGGGTCGCGCGATGCTTGCTTTCGAAGCTCGCGATGGCCTCGCCATCCATCAGGGTCAGGCCGATGTCATCCAGGCCATTGAGCAGGCAGTGCTTGCGGAACGCGTCGATCTCGAAGCTGTAGACCTTGCCATCTTCGCGGGTCACGGTCTGCGTTGCCAGGTCGACATTTAAATGGTAACCCGGATTGGCCTCGACCACCTTGAACAGCTCATCGACGTCGCTTTCGCTGAGGATGATCGGCAACAGGCCGTTCTTGAAGCTGTTGTTGAAGAAGATGTCGGCGTAGCTCGGCGCGATGATGCTGCGAAAACCGTATTCTTCCAGCGCCCAAGGCGCGTGCTCGCGGCTCGAACCGCAACCGAAGTTCTCGCGGGCCAGCAACACGCTGGCGCCTTGATAACGCTCGGCGTTGAGCACGAAATCGGGGTTCAGCGGGCGTTTGGAATTGTCCTGATACGGCTGCCCCACGTCCAGGTAACGCCATTCGTCGAACAGGTTGGGACCGAAACCGGTGCGGCGGATCGACTTGAGAAACTGCTTTGGAATGATCTGGTCGGTGTCGACGTTGGCACGATCCAGCGGAGCGACCAAACCTGTGTGTTGAGTAAAAGGCTTCATGCGGGGCTCCTTAGTGCTGGCTCATGGTGCGAACGTCGACGAAACGGCCGTTGACCGCTGCTGCCGCCGCCATCGCCGGGCTCACCAGGTGAGTCCGACCACCGGCACCCTGCCGGCCTTCGAAGTTGCGGTTGGAGGTAGACGCGCAATGCTCGCCGCTCTCCAGGCGGTCCGGGTTCATCGCCAGGCACATCGAGCAGCCGGGCTCACGCCATTCGAAACCGGCTTCGAGAAAGATCTTGTCCAGACCTTCCTGTTCCGCCTGCGCTTTGACCAGACCCGAGCCGGGCACGACAATCGCCTGCTTGATGGTCGAAGCCACCTTGCGGCCCTTGGCGATATCCGCCGCTGCGCGCAGGTCTTCGATCCGCGAGTTGGTGCAGGAACCGATGAATACGCGATCAAGCTGAATGTCGGTGATCGCCTGATTGGCCGTCAGGCCCATGTACTTGAGTGCACGCTCGATGGAACCACGCTTGACCAGATCGGCTTCCTGCGCCGGATCAGGCACGTTCTGATCGACGGCCAGGACCATTTCCGGCGAGGTGCCCCAGCTGACCTGCGGTTTGATCTGGGTGGCGTCGAGCTCGACCACGGTGTCGAACACCGCGTCGTCATCGGACACCAGCTCTTTCCAGGCTTCTACCGCCATGTCCCACTGCTCGCCTTTTGGCGAGAACGGGCGACCCTTGACGTAGGCCACGGTCTTTTCATCAGTGGCCACCAGACCGACGCGAGCGCCCGCCTCGATAGACATGTTGCAGATGGTCATGCGCCCTTCGACCGAGAGGTCGCGAATCGCGCTACCGGCGAACTCGATGGCATGGCCGTTGCCGCCGGCAGTGCCGATCTTGCCGATGATCGCCAGGACGATGTCCTTGGCGGTGACGCCGAATGGCAGGTTGCCTTCGACCTTCACCTGCATGTTTTTCATTTTTTTGGCGACCAGGCACTGCGTGGCGAGCACGTGCTCGACCTCGGAGGTGCCGATGCCGTGAGCCAGGGCGCCAAAAGCGCCATGGGTCGAGGTGTGGGAGTCGCCGCAGACCACGGTCATGCCCGGCAAAGTCGCGCCCTGCTCCGGGCCGATCACGTGAACGATGCCCTGACGCACGTCGTTCATCTTGAATTCAGTGATGCCGTATTCGTCGCAGTTGTCATCCAGGGTCTGGACCTGCAGGCGCGAAACCTGATCGACAATGGCGTCTACGCCGTCCTTGCGATCCGGGGTGGTCGGCACGTTGTGGTCAACCGTGGCGACGTTGGCGTCGATCCGCCATGGTTTGCGGCCCGCCAGGCGCAAGCCTTCGAATGCCTGTGGCGAGGTCACTTCGTGAATGATGTGACGATCGATATAAAGCAGCGCCGAACCATCGTCGCGCTGCTTGACCAAATGCGAATCCCAGAGCTTGTCGTAGAGCGTTTTGCCGGCCATCAGACGGTTTCCTCATCAGCGTATTTCTATGCCCTGGTCATCGCACCGCAATGGCCCCTGGCTTGTGGGAAGGGATGCTAAGAGACGCGCCCGATCCGTTCAAATCCAGGGTTTCACCAAATGTAACCCTGGGCTGGTCGTCGCGCGCCTGGTTGGTCCAGGCATCCCTGTCAGCGTATTTCTTCGCCGCGGTCACCGCAGTTGCAATAACCCTTGGCTTATGGGGGAGATGCTATGGAATATGTTTAAATAACTCAAATTCATATTTTTCATGCTTTGGATAACCAATAGGAATTCGAGATGGATCTGGCCAACCTCAATGCCTTTATCGCCATCGCCGAGACCGGCAGTTTTTCCGCGGCCGGGGAACATCTGCACCTGACCCAGCCTGCCGTCAGCAAGCGCATCGCGGGGCTGGAGCAACAGCTCAATGTACGCCTGTTCGACCGCCTGGGGCGCGAAGTCAGCCTGACCGAGGCCGGGCGGGCACTGCTGCCGCGCGCCTACCAGATTCTCAACGTGCTGGACGACACCCGCCGCGCTTTGACCAATCTGACGGGAGAGGTGACCGGGCGCCTGAGCCTGGCCACCAGCCACCACATCGGCCTGCATCGCCTGCCGGTGCTATTGAGAACATTCACCCGGACCTACCCGCAGGTCGCGCTGGATATCCAGTTCCTCGATTCGGAAGTGGCCTATGAGGAAATTCTCCATGGGCGCGCGGAGCTGGCGGTAATCACCTTGGCGCCGGATCCCCACTCCCTGATCAAGGCAGTGCCCGTGTGGGACGATCCGCTGGATTTCGTCGCAGCCCCCGAGCATCCACTGGCCAACACCGCCGACGTCACCCTGGCCGACATCGCCCGCTATCCGGCGGTATTTCCCGGCGGCAACACTTTCACCCACCACATCGTCAGCGGCCTGTGCGAGGCTCAGGGGATCAAGCCGAACATCGCCATGAGCACCAACTATATGGAAACCATCAAGATGATGGTGTCCATCGGGCTGGCATGGAGTGTGCTACCCAGAACCATGCTCGATGAGCAGGTTGCGCGGATACCGCTGCCAGGCATTCAGCTGCGCCGCCAGCTAGGCTACATTGTCCACACGGAACGTACGCTGTCGAATGCCGCCCGGGCCTTCATGGCGTTGCTCGATGCCCAGGCCGCTGTCGCCTGAGCCGTCACTGATCGACATACCGGCTTACTCTTTCAAGGCTCGCGCTCATATGCCTATCACCGCAGACAGCCCACTGTTTCAACTGACTGGCCTTGCACTGACCGCCAAGGAGTCGGAAAGGCATTTCACGACCCTGTTCAACCTCAGCCCCAATGTCGTCCTGTTGACCCGTTTTGAAGATGGCCTGATCGGCAACGCCAATTGCCATTTCGAAACGACCTTCGGCTGGCCGCTGGACGAGTGCGTGGGTCGCACGACCGTGGAGATCGGGCTCTGGGTGGATCCGCAGCAACGTCACCTGGCGCTGGAAAGAACCCTGGCAGTCGTGGAGCCGGCCCACCTGGAGAGCCAATGGCGCGGGCGTGACGGACGCCTTCACGACGGCACGCTCTACACCCAGAGAATCGAGCTCAGCGACGGCCTCTATCTGCTCAGCACCTTTATCGACAACACCGAACACAAGCGCGCCCAGCAGGCACTCAAGGAAAGTCAGGAGCGGCTGGACCTGGCGCTCGACTCTGCGCAGCTGGGCACCTGGGATTGGCACATCCCCAGCGGCATGCTCTACGGATCGGCACGTGCGGCGCAGTTGCACGGCATGGAGGCGCTGCCATTCCACGGTCCGTTCGAGAACTATTTCCACGGTGTTCCGCTCAAGGAACGTGAGTCCATGCGTCAGACCTTCCGCAACCTGTGCGAGGGCGATGACAGTCAATATGTCCTGACCTACCGGATCATCCTGTCAGACAGTTCAGTGCGCTATGTCGAAAGCCGCGCCCGCCTCTACCGGGATCCTGACGGCAAGCCGTTGCGCATGGCCGGCACGCTGATGGACATCACCGAACAGAAACGAGCAGAAACGGCGCTCAAGGCCAGCGAAGAGAAATTCGCCCGGGCTTTTCACTCAAGCCCCGACGCCATCATCATCACCGAGAAGGCCACCGGGCGTTACATGGAGGTCAACGACGGGTTCTGCCGCCTGACCGGTTACAGCGCCAGCGAGGTCATCGGACGCACCGTGTTCGAATTCGTCATCATGGCCGACATCACCCAGCGCACCCGCCTGATCCAGGAGATGGAAGAGCAAGGCAAGGTCCGTCACCGCGAGTTGCTGGGACGCAACAAAAGCGGCGATATCATCACCGTCGACGTGTCCATCGACCCACTGATGCTCAACGACACCCTGTGCCTGCTGATCACCGCCCGCGATATCAGCCAGTTGAAGAATGCCCAGGCGCAGATCCAGCATCTGGCCTACCACGACTCGCTGACCAACCTGCCCAATCGCGCGCTGCTGATGGACCGTCTCAGCCAGCAGATCGCCCTGCTCAAACGGCACAACCTGCGTGGCGCCCTGTTGTTTCTGGACCTGGACCACTTCAAGCACATCAATGATTCGCTCGGGCACCCTGTGGGCGATAGCGTGCTGAAAATCGTCACCGCGCGCCTGGAAGCCAGCGTGCGTCTGGAGGACACCGTCGCGCGCCTGGGCGGTGATGAGTTCGTGGTGCTGATCAGCGGCCTTGAGGGCTCGCACGAAGAGGTGATCGACCAGGTGCACGAGCTGGCCGATACCCTGCGCGAATTGCTCGCCGAACCGATGTTCCTCGACGGCCACCGGCTGCAAGTCACTCCCAGCATCGGCGTGGCGCTGATTCCCGATCATGGCTCGACCCCGGCCGACCTGCTCAAGCGCGCAGATATCGCGCTGTACCGGGCCAAGGACTCAGGACGCAACGCCACGCAGATGTTTCACAGCACCATGCAAAAAGCCGCCAGCGATCGCCTGCGCCTGGAGAACGACCTGCGCCAGGCCCTGGCGCGAGGCGAATTCAGCCTCAGTTACCAGCCACAGGTGGATACGCGCGGCAATCGCATCATCGGTGCCGAAGCCCTGCTGCGCTGGCGGCATCCCATCCTGGGCAATTTACCGCCCAGCGAGTTCATCCAGGTCATGGAGGAAAGCGGAATGATCCTGGAAGTGGGCAACTGGATTCTCGAAGAGGCCTGCAAGACCGGAGGCGGTCTGCTGCGCAAAGGCCTGATCGACGCTGGCGATTTCAGTCTTTGCGTGAACATCAGCCCCCGTCAGTTTCGCCAGAGCGACTTCGTGGAGCGGGTCGAACGTTGTCTCCATACGTACGATCTGCCTCATCGCGTACTCAAGCTGGAGATCACCGAAGGCATCGTCATTCAGAACATCGAAGACACCATCGCCAAGATGCGCCAGCTCAAGCAGCTGGGTATCAGCTTCGCCATGGATGATTTCGGCACCGGCTATTCATCGTTGACCTACCTCAAACGCCTGCCGGTCGATGCGCTGAAGATCGATCAGTCCTTCGTGCGCGACGCCACCACCGATCCCAACGATGCAGAAATCGTCCGCGCCATCGTCGCCATGGCCGCCAGCCTGAATCTTTCGATCATTGCCGAAGGCGTGGAAAAGCAGGAGCAACTGGACTTCCTGGCGCAACTCGATTGCCACTTCTATCAAGGTTTTCTGTTCAGTGAGCCGCTGAGCGCCGACGGCTTCGAAGCCTTGCTGCGCGCCAGAATACCCGCCACCCTGGGGTAGACGCAGGCTTGCTGGCGGTCACGCAGCATCGATAGGGCTGTTCAGGCCGCCTGCGCCGCCGTGACACCGAGCATCAGGCTGATGCGCTCGCAATCGGTCTCGCGGCGCAAGGCGTCGAACAGCACGGTGGCCTCGGGGTAGCTTTTGGTCAGCAACACCACCCACTGCTTGAGCCTGCCGGGTGCCTGCACGCGGGTCATCTTGGCCAGCGCCTGCAGCCAGAAGTGGCGCAGCAACGGCTGCAGTTCCTGCCAGCTCATTTCGACGACTTCACGCCCGGCCTCAGCCGCAGCGATTTGCCGCCCAAGATCGGGCCGCGCCACCAGACCGCGACCGATCATGATGTCGCGGGCACCGCAGATTTCCCGGCAGCGGCGCCAGTCATCGACGGTCCATATCTCGCCATTGGCGATGATCGGGATCTTCACCACGTCCTGAATCCTGCCAATCCACTCCCAATGCGCAGGAGGCTTGTAGCCATCGACCTTGGTGCGCGCGTGGACCACGATGTGCTCGGCGCCGCCCGCCTCCAGTGCACGCGCGCAATCCAGGGCAGGCTCGGTACTGTCGTAGCCCAGCCGCATCTTGGCAGTCACCGGGATGTGCGCCGGCACTGCACGGCGAACGTGGCTCAGGATCGAATGCAGCAGCTCCGGTTCCTTGAGCAGCACCGCGCCACCGCGCGACTTGTTGACGGTCTTGGCCGGGCAGCCGAAATTCAGGTCGATCACCGGCGCGCCCAGCTCGGCGGCCAAGGCGGCATTTTCCGCAAGGCACACAGGGTCCGAGCCCAGCAATTGCACGCGCAAGGGCACCCCAGCCCGGGTTTTCGAGCCGGTGAGCAGCTCGGAGGCAAATTTGTGGAAGTAATGCTCAGGCAACAGACGCTCGGTCACCCGGATGAATTCGGTCACGCACCAGTCGATGCCACCGACCTGAGTCAGCACATCGCGCAGAATGTCATCGACCAGGCCCTCCATGGGCGCCAGAGCAATTTGCATGGGTCACACTCGAAAAAAGTCCGGCAGTTTACGCAGTGACTGGCCAATTGGGAACGGGCCCGACGTGCCAGGCGTCAGGACATCACGCCGTTCAATGCCGGCGCATAGCCGTCGATGAATTCGGCCGGCATGCGCTTGGGCTTGCCGCTGGACAGCTCGATACAGACAAAGGTGGTTTGCGCACGCAACAGGGTGACCCCATCGGCGGGTCGCTTGAGCTGGAAACGCCGGGTCATCTTCAAGCGCTGGTCCCAATCGACAATCCAGGTCGCCAGTTGCAGTTCGTCGTCCTGATAGGCGCTGGCCAGGTAGTCAATCTCATGCCGAACCACCGCCATCGCCCGGTCCAGACGTCGGTATTCGGTCAAGTCCAGGCCCAGGCTTTGTGAATGCCGCCAGGCGCAGCGTTCAAGCCAGGTGACGTACACCGCGTTATTGGCGTGGCCCAGACCGTCGATATCGTCCTCGCCCACCTGCAGATCAATGACGAATGGCGTTGCCAGATCCCAGACCATGCGCGCTCCTGCCTCTGAAAGATTCATTGGTCGAGCAGTGTAACGAAAAGCGTCGAGCCATGGTCTGGATCTGTCAGCAATGCCTCACTGCATGGCCGACTTGGCGGCACGCAGCACCCGGTCCGACAGTTCGTTGGGACCCAGCGCACGCGCCAGCGCCAGACCGCCCAGCATCAGGGCGATGTCGGCGAGGGTCTTGTCGGTTTCTTCGGGGCTTGAGGCCAGTTGCGCGACCATCAATTCGATGTGCTCGGACAAGGCGCCGCGAAAATCATCCGACAGACGCGCCATCTCTCCAATCGCCGTGGGCAACGGGCAGGCATGGTCCTCGGCATCACGATGCCTGCGCGACAGGTAGAAAGCCGCGAGCAGGGCCCGACGCTCATCACCCGGCAGTTGATCATCAATGCTGGCGACCATCGCTCGGCGCTCGCTGAGCAACTGGTTGAACGCCTCCAGCATGAGCGCTTCCTTGCTGTCGAAATGGGCGTAGAAACCGCCTACCGTAAGCCCTGCGGCGCCCATGATCTCATTGACGCTGGGCTCGACCGGCCCACGGGCGATCAACGCCACGCTCGCCGCGGTGAGAATGCGTTCGCGGGTTTGTGCTTTCTTGTCGTTCATGACCGCCTCCGGATGATGACGGTAATATTATCCGCATCATGTGGGATGGCAAGGGCGGCGACGATGGGCGGGGAACATTCTCTGTAGCAGCACGGATTGCCGGCGGTGGCGAACTCAACAGCGCAACCGCCGGCAAGCCGGACCGCTACAGGGGGTATATCAGATGGACGTTGAGGTCAGAACGACCGGAGGCAAGGGGGCGAAAATAAAACCCCGGAAAAACAAAAGGGCCATTCAATAATCGAATGACCCTTGGTCTCGCAGAGCGAGAAATCGTGGCGTCCCCTAGGGGACTCGAACCCCTGTTACCGCCGTGAAAGGGCGGTGTCCTAGGCCACTAGACGAAGGGTACGCAAAACCTTCAGTAAGGTTCGTCGCTAACAACATCAACGAACCCTGGCAAAATTGGTGGAGCTAAGCGGGATCGAACCGCTGACCTCCTGCATGCCATGCAGGCGCTCTCCCAGCTGAGCTATAGCCCCAGATTTATCGCCTCGCGGCGGAGATCTGCCTTGCGGCTTCACTCGGTAAAACTGGCGTCCCCTAGGGGACTCGAACCCCTGTTACCGCCGTGAAAGGGCGGTGTCCTAGGCCACTAGACGAAGGGGACGTAACCCTTGTGTACCTGATCGGTGCTGGTTCCGATTTACGGTACAAACTTCAAGACGGTGCAGCCAGCCTTGAAGCTTCTAAATTGGTGGAGCTAAGCGGGATCGAACCGCTGACCTCCTGCATGCCATGCAGGCGCTCTCCCAGCTGAGCTATAGCCCCACATTACACTGTCACATCACACTGCGTTGCCGCCGTGTTTCTGTGTTGCCGTGTGGACGGGGCGCATATTAAGTGCGACCCGGAAACCTGTCAAACTTTTTTTCAACAAAATTCAAAAGAATTTTCCGGGATAACAATCACTTACCGCCCTCCCCCCTAAAACCGGCGCTTGCTGGCCACCGCGCGGCGCGCCTTGGCGCCGCGCAACGACCGAACGTCACTCAGCCGATGGCGCCGAGCAGCTTCTCCCACTCTTTGTTTTCTTTCTTCGACACACCGCCCAGCAAGTCCAGGGCCTGACGCAGACGGAAGCGGGTCAGGTCGGGTCCAAGGATTTCCATCGCGTCGGTCACCGACACCGAGTTGGCCTGGCCTGTGATGGCGGCGAACATCAGCGGCATGGCGTCGCGCAGTTTCAGCTCCAGGTGCTCGACCACCGCCTGGATGCAGCCGGTGATCCGATCCTTTTCCCACTGACGCAGCGATTCAAGCTTCCAGAGGATCAGCTGCATGACCTGGCGCACTTGCTCCGGGGAAAGCTTCTTGTGCTCGAACAGCTTGGCGTCCGGGGTCACGCCGCCTGCGAAGAAGAAACCACCCAGCGGCGCAACCTGACTGAAGGTTTCGACGCGGCCCTGTACGTGGGGCGCGATCTTCATCATGTAATCGCTGTTGAACGCCCACTTCTGCACACGCGCGGCGAACTCCTGGACCGGCAATTCACGCAGCCACTGGCCGTTGAGCCAGGACAGTTTCTCGATATCGAAGATCGGGCCACCCAGGGAGACGCGGTTGAGGTCGAAATGCTCGACCATCTCCTGCAGCGAAAACTTCTCGCGCTCGTCCGGCATCGACCAGCCCATGCGGCCCAGGTAGTTGAGCATCGCTTCAGGCATGAAGCCCATGCGCTCGTAGAACGTCACCGAGGTCGGGTTCTTGCGCTTGGACAGCTTGCTCTTGTCCGGGTTACGCAGCAGCGGCATGTAGCACAGTGCCGGCTTTTCCCAGCCAAAGTACTCGTAGAGCAGGATCAGCTTGGGCGCCGACGGCAGCCACTCTTCGCCGCGCAGCACGTGGGTGATGCCCATCAGGTGGTCATCGACGACGTTGGCCAGGAAGTAGGTCGGTAGGCCGTCGGTCTTCATCAAGACCTGCATGTCCATGCGGTCCCAGGGAATTTCGACCTCGCCGCGCAGGATGTCCGGCACCACACAGACGCCTTCGCTCGGCACCTTCATGCGGATAACATGGGGTTCACCGGCGGCCAGACGACGTTCGACTTCGTCACTGGAAAGCAGCAGGGCACGACCGTCGTAGCGCGGGGTTTCGCCACGGGCCATCTGTTCGGCGCGCATCTGGTCGAGTTCTTCGGCGGTGCAGAAGCACGCAAAGGCGTGACCGGCATCGACCAGTTCCTGCGCGTACTTCTTGTAGATTTCGCCGCGCTCGCTCTGACGATAGGGGCCATGGGGACCACCGACGTCCGGGCCTTCGCTCCACTCGATCCCGAGCCAGCGCAGGGCGTCGTAAATCTGTTGTTCGGACTCGCGGGTCGAGCGCAGTTGGTCGGTGTCTTCAATGCGCAGGATGAATTCGCCGCCATGCTGCTTGGCAAAGCAATAGTTGAAGAGTGCGATGTAAGCCGTGCCAACGTGGGGGTCGCCGGTGGGCGATGGCGCGATGCGGGTGCGAACGGTGGTCATGGAAAATTCCGAATAGGTCGAACAAGCGGCGAATCTTAACAGGCCCAAGCCCCGCGGCTCCAGCATGCAACCGGGATCCATCGGCAGATTCACCTGGGCGGTAACTGAGCGTAGCCAGTCCTCGAGCCTGGGCCGCAAATGAATACCCGAATATAACTTCCAGTCATTAATCCAACGATGGCTGGATGCCAGACTTCATTTGCTGATAAATTCCGTTACATTCTAATAATCCAGAACGACCATGCCTGCCCAACTCAAACGCCGCCTGTTCATCTTTCTCGTGGTGGTCCTGCTGATCGCCCTCGCCTTTTTCGCCCAGTGGTACTTCAAGGGACGGTTTGTCGAAAGCACCGACAACGCCTACGTTCAGGGCGAGATCACCCGCGTCTCCAGTCAGCTCGCTGCGCGGGTCAACGAAGTCCTGGTGCAAGACAACCAGCACGTCGAGAAGGGCCAGTTGCTGGTGCGGCTGGAGCCCGATGACTTTCGCCTGGCGATCGACCGCGCCCAGGCAACCCTGGCCACCCGCGAGGCCGAACGGGTGCAGGCGCAAAGCAAACTGACCCAGCAATCGAGCCTGATCGCCGCAAGCGACGCGCAGGTGCAGGCCAATCAGGCAACCCTGGGGCGCACGCAACTGGACCTGGCGCGCCTGCAAAAGCTGCGCACACCGGGCTTCGTTTCCGAAGCCCAGGTCACCACCATGACGGCCGACAGTACTGTGGCGCGCTCGCAGGTGAGCAAGGCACAGGCCGATGCTCAGGGCCAACGCCAGCAGGTCAATGCCCTGAACGCCGAACTCAAACGCCTGGACGCGCAGATCGCCACCGCCCATGCCGACCTGGCTCAGGCGCAGATCAACCTGCAGCGCACCGAGATCCACTCCCCTATCAGCGGCCTGGTCGGCCAGCGTGCCGCGCGCAACGGCCAATACGTCACGGCCGGGGCTTATTTGCTGTCGATCGTGCCCGACGAGGACATCTGGGTGCAGGCCAACTTCAAGGAAACCCAGATCGAGCACATGGAAATCGGCCAGTGGGCCGAGCTGACCTTCGACAGCTTCCCCGGCACGCCGATCCAGGGCCGGGTCAACAGCCTGTTCGCCGCGTCGGGCGCGCAGTTCAGCCTGCTGCCACCGGATAACGCCACCGGCAACTTCACCAAGGTGGTGCAGCGCATCCCGGTCAAGTTGACCTTTGCCGCCGACAACCCGCTGCACGGCAAGATCCGCCCGGGCATGTCAGTGACCGTGGCCATCAACATCAAACCGGCAAACGACCCTCAAAGTGGCCGGTGACGAGCTGATCCGCCCGGTCGGCGAACCGACCCGCCGCGACTGGATCGCGGTGATGAGCGTGATGCTCGGCGCGTTCATGGCGGTGCTGGACATCCAGATCACCAACTCCTCGCTCAAGGACATTCAGGGCGCGCTGTCGGCCACCCTCGAAGAAGGCTCGTGGATTTCCACCTCCTATCTGGTGGCCGAGATCATCATGATCCCGCTCACCGCCTGGCTGGTGCAGTTGCTCTCGGCGCGGCGGCTGGCGGTCTGGGTGTCGCTGGGGTTTCTCGTCTCCTCCCTGCTGTGTTCCATGGCCTGGAGCCTGGAAAGCATGATCGTGTTCCGCGCCATGCAGGGCTTCACCGGCGGCGCGCTGATCCCGCTGGCGTTCACCCTGACCTTGATCAAGCTGCCCGAGCATCATCGGGCCAAGGGCATGGCCCTGTTTGCGATGACCGCCACCTTTGCGCCGTCCATCGGTCCTACCCTGGGCGGCTGGCTGACGGAAAACTTCGGCTGGGAATACATTTTCTACATCAACATTCCGCCGGGCCTGGTGATGATCGGCGGGCTGCTGTATGGCCTGGAGAAAAAGGCACCGCACTGGGAACTGCTCAAGAGCACCGACTATGCAGGCATCGTCACGCTGGGTGTGGGCCTGGGTTGTCTGCAGGTGTTCCTCGAAGAAGGCCATCGCAAGGACTGGCTCGAATCCAGCCTGATCGTGACCCTGGGCAGCATCGCCCTGGTGAGCCTGATCACCTTTGTCATCATCCAGCTCTCCAAACCCCAGCCGTTGATCAACCTGGGCATCCTGGGCAATCGAAATTTCGGCCTGTCGAGCATTTCCAGCGTCGGCATGGGCGTGGGATTGTACGGCTCGATCTACCTGCTGCCGCTGTACCTGGCACAGATCCAGGGCTACAACGCCCAGCAGATCGGCGAGGTCATCATGTGGATGGGCGTGCCGCAGCTGTTTCTGATTCCGCTGGTGCCGCAGCTGATGAAAATCATCCCGCCCAAAGTGCTGTGCACCATCGGATTCGGCCTGTTCGGCATCGCCAGCTTTGCCTCCGGCGTGCTCAATCCGGACTTCGCCGGGCCACAGTTCAACCATATCCAGATCGTCCGCGCCCTGGGCCAGCCGCTGATCATGGTGACCATCTCGCTGATTGCCACCGCCTACATCCAGCCACAGGATGCAGGCTCGGCGTCCAGCCTGTTCAACATCCTGCGCAACCTGGGGGGCGCCATCGGCATCGCCCTGCTGGCCACCCTGCTCGATGCACGAACCAAGACCTATTTCGACTACTTGCGCGAATCCATTTCCCCGGCAAACCCGCAAGTTGCCGAGCGCATGGCGATGCTCACCGACCGGCTCGGCAACGAGACCGCCGCCCTGGGCAAACTCAGCGAAATCGCCCACCAGCAGGCCGCGATCATGGCTTATAACGACGCTTTTCATTTCGTCGGCCTGGCGCTGGGCATCAGCATGCTGGCGGTGATGCTGACCAAAACCTTGCCGTCGGGGGTCAAGGGCGGGGCTGCGCATTAATCAGGCCTTCTGATCAGATATCTCCTTCCCATTTATGGGAATTTCAGCCATCGCCCTGTAGTCCCCTTCTGAAAAGCGCGCAGTCCGCGCTTTTTGTGTTTCCGCGCTCAGACAGCACTGCGCAAAGCCCTTAGATTCCAGCGCTTTCTCAGCGCGGATCACACGCAATGTCTGACGCCCTCTGGGCCGCCCGCCAGGGTGACGCCCTTGCCCACAGCTCGATGATGGCCGATGTCCTCGGTGGCGTACTGGAAGTCGCCGCCGGGGTCATCGTGGGCGGGCTCGTGGGAGCTGCTGTCATTGGCGCAGCCGGCCTTACCGTCGCCACCGGCGGGCTTGGCGCCTGCGTGCTGGGCGCCGTGGTAGGCGTGGCGGTAGGTGCGGGCATGAGTCTCAGCGGCGCTGATGCCGGCATCAGTCAGTTCTGTGAAAGCCTGGCCACCGCGGTGTTTGCGCCTACCGTACACGCGCACATCAGCAGCGGCTCCTCCAACGTCTTCATCAACGGCCTGCCGGCGGCGCGTGCGGCGGGTGCAATGTCGGCTACCCCTGGCGATGTGCCCGAGCAGCCCGCTCCTGAATCCACCTTCCTTGACATGGCCAAGGGCTTTTTCTCCCAGCTGTGGCGGCCCACGGTCGCGACGCCTGCGCCGTTTGCCTTGCCCAGGCAAATGGATCAGGTGACGTGTAGCCGACACGCGCCGATGCCGGTGCAATACATCGCCGAAGGCTCGGATCGGGTATTCATCAACGGCCAACCGGCGGTGCGCAGTGGCGATCGCAGCACCTGCGATGCAACGGTGGTGTCATCGGGTTCGATCTCGCCCAACGTACGTATCGGCGGCGACAAGCTGGTGGTGCGCGAGATTCGCAGCGGCAAGACGCCGGGCGTGGGGTTGGCAGTGTCCGCGCTGATGTTGCTCAAGGGCGGTGCTGGCAAGTTCGTCAGCAACCTGCCCTGCATGCTGGTCGGTGGCGCCAGTGCCTACGTCAGCGGTCAGGCGACTGGTGCTCTGACCCGGGCGATTTCCGGTTCGCCCAACCCGGTGCACGCGGCAACGGGCGCCAAGGTCCTGGGTGGCGTTGCAGAGCTGGATTTCCTCCTGCCGGGCATCCTGCCCATCGACTGGCAACGCTTTTACAACAGCCGCGATGAACGGCGCGACGGCCTGTTTGGCGCAGGCTGGAGCGTAGCGTATGAAGTTTGCGTGGTTATCGAGCCTCATCCCGAGGGCGGCGAACGGCTGATCTACACCGACGAGCAGGCGCGACGCATCGACATGGGGTCGATCCCGTTGGGCAGTGCGCTGTTCAGCGCAGGCGAAGGGCTGGCGGTGCAGCGTCATGGCAACGGTCAGCTGTTGATCGAGAGCGAGGACGGGGTTTATCGGCTATTCGAGCCGGTTTCCGGCGACCCGGCATCTCTGCGCCTGATGCAGCTGGGCGACCGCAACGACAACCGGATTTACCTCGATTACGACGACGAGGGGCGATTGCTTCAGCTGCGCGACACCTCCCAGTGGCTGCGGGTGGTGCTGACGTATTCGTTGTCGTGGCCGCGCCGGGTAGAACGTATCGAGCGCCTGTTTGCCGATGAGACCCGCGAAGTCCTGGCGAGCTATGCCTACGACGCCTGCGGTGACTTGACCGAAGTGCGCGATGCGCTGGGCCAGGTGCAACGACGTTTTGTCTATGACAGTGATCAACGCATGGTCGAGCATCAACTGCCCACCGGCCTGCGCTGTTTCTACGACTGGGCGCTGGTCGAAGGCCGCGAATGGCGCGTGGTCCGCCACTGGACCGATGACGGCGAAGAGTACCGTTTCGACTACGACCTGAATGCGCGCAGCACCCAGATCACCGATGGCCTGAACCGCGTCAGCCAGCGACGCTGGAACGCCCAGCAGCAGATTACCGAATACACCGACAACCTGGGTCAGACCTGGCAGTTCTCCTGGAACGAGGAGCGCCAGCTGCTCGGCGCGCTCGATCCGCAAGGCGGGCGATGGCAGTACAGCTACGACGAGGCGGGCAATCTGAGCGCGACCGAGGATCCGTTGGGGCGTACGGATTCGACGCTATGGTTGGCGCACTGGTCGCTGCCACGGGTGGAGACCGATGCGGCAGGCAACAGCTGGCAATACCGCTACGACCCTCGCGGCAACCGCACTCATGCCCTCGACCCTTTGGGCCATGTCACCCGCTATCGGCACGACGAGCATGGGCAGGTGATCGAGATTATCGACGCCACCGGCAAAAGCAGGAGACAGCACTGGAATGACGCCGGTCAGCTGACCGAGCACGTCGACTGTTCAGGCTATCGGACCCGATTCAGCTACGACCGGCGCGGTCATCTGCACAGCGTCACCGAGCCCTCGGCGAGCGCACGCTTTATCAACACGACGTCCAGGGTCGCCTGCTGCAAAACCAGCTACCCGATGGTCGCATCGAACGTTACCTGCGCGATGCGGGCGGTTTGCTCACGGGCTATACCGACCCGGCGGGTTACACCACGACCTACCAATACGATCGACGCGGCCAGGTGCGACAGCGCCTCGATGCGCATCAGCGGCAGGTGCAGTTCAGCTACGACGCCTACGGTCGGCTGCAGGCGCTGACCAACGAGAATGGCGAAAGCTATTGCTTTGCCTGGGATGCCGGTGACCGCCTCATCGCCCAGCAGGATCTGGATGGCAGCCAGCGGCGCTATGGCTATGACGTGCTGGGTAATCCGGTTCATGTCGAGCAATTGCCCTCCCCGCAGGATCCTGAGCAAGCTTTAGAGTCAATCGCGCATTCGCTCGAACGCGATGCAATGGGCCGCCTCATCGCCAAGACCAGCGCCGACGGGCGCACCGAATATCGCTACGACGCGCTCGACCAACTCACCGAAGTCGCTTTCACGGACCTCAAGGGCGAGCAACAGAACGTCGGGTTGACCTATGACGCCCTGGGCCAACTGACCGCCGAACAGACCGCCTGCGGCACCTTGCAGCATCACTACGATGAACTCGGCCATCTGATCCAGACCCGACTGCCCGACGGCCGCCGGCTCAACCGCCTGCACTACGGCAGCGGCCATCTGCACCAGATCAACCTCGACGGCCAGGTGATCAGCGATTTGGAACGCGATCGATTGCACCGCGAAGTGCTGCGCAGCCAAGGCCAGATCAGCACCCGCAGCCAGTACGACCGTAGTGGCCGGCTGCACACACGATCGCGCCGGCTTACCCAGCAGCCGCCACACCTGCCGGCCCAAAGCAGCAAAGCGTACGACTACGACCCGTCCGACAACCTGATCAGTCGCTTCAGTCGTAACGGCTCACGTGAAGCGCGATCCCTGCTCCATTACGATGCCACCGCCCGCATCGTCGCCAACCAGGACTCTCTACAAGGCCACCCCGAAACCTTTACCTACGACGCCGCCGCCAACCTGCTGGACAGCTCGCAAACCGGGGCGGGGCGGGTCCGCCATAACCGACTGCTGACCTACCGGGACAAGCGTTACCGCTACGACGCCTTCGGCCGAATGAGCGAAAAACGCAGCGCCCGCCACGGCACCCAGCAATTTGCCTACGACGCTGAAAGCCGCCTGATTGCAGTGCACAACGCCAATGGCAACGTGGTGCGCATGACCTACGACCCACTGGGACGGCGCATCGGCAAAACCGAACACAGTGCGCAAGGTTTACTCCTCGGCGAAACCCGCTTCACCTGGGACGGCCTGCGCCTCTTGCAGGAACAGCGCGGTTCACAAACCAGCCTTTACCTCTACGCCGACGGCTACGAACCCCTCGCCCGCGTCGATGGCAGCGGCGACTTTCAACACATCCGCTACTACCACAACGACCTCAACGGCCTGCCTGAACAACTCACCGACCCCGACGGCCAACCGGTCTGGCAGGCAAGCTACCAAGTGTGGGGCAACACCCTCGAGGAGCACCGCAAACCGCATTTCATCGAAGAACAAAACCTCAGATTTCAAGGCCAATACCTTGATCGCGAGACCGGACTGCACTACAACACCTTCAGGTTCTACGACCCGGATGTAGGACGGTTTACCACACCGGATCCGATCGGGTTGGCGGGCGGGCTGAATTTATACCAGTACGCGGTGAATCCGGTTATCTATGTAGATGCCTTGGGTCTAAGCCCTAAGTGTCGACTGACCGGGAAGCAGCACGGAAAGGCGAGCGAGTTACCGATTGCCAAACCAGGAACGAAAGATTGGGCAGAGGCGGTCTCAGCCATTGGCAGTGCAGGCCGAGGTGATATACGGGTAGGGAGTGCGGCAGATGCCAAAGCCCTGCTGAAGGAAAGTCGCGGAAATATGGACGCACGTAAATGTATTCGCACAAAAAACAAAAATACACTAAAGGGTACGAAGTTCATAAGCCTCAGCACGGATCATTACCAGGCGGATGGGAAGCCAGAGAGGTGCGAGTAGGAAATGATCTTCCGCATTTGAAGTGGCGAGACGGTGCTGAAAATGTTGGTCATATTTTCTTCAAGGACTAACTCAAATGCTCACGCCTTATCCAGGAAAACTGATCGACGACGAAACTGGATTTAGAGTTCTGAAATGCTATATCTACAAATTCATTAAAGGAAATATCAAGAAGAGACCTAGATTTGACGTCAAGGAAATGCGATTTAGCCAGAAGAAATATTACTGGTTTAACACACTTAGGCCCATGTTTGGCGCATATCACAATGAAAGAAATATAGAACCCTTCCACAATCTAAAAGATGAAACGTTCATATCAGATGAAAAGAAAATCTACTTCATGCCGCAATATTACCAAAGCAAAAATCTTGCCAAAAGAAATTCTTACATATATTGCTGCAACGGCGCCGAATTAAAGGAATATTTTTCATCGATGAAAATATCCGACCTACAAAATATAACTATTTTCAATAGCTCATTCACGTGGGCGCTCGACCTATTCGATGACACTGTACCTCACCCAAAGAATGAAATGGACATATTGATTTATGTCAAAAGGCCATAAAAATCATAGCAGACCCATTTTCATAGCCTCCAGCTGGCACCTATAACTACTATTCCTATGGAAAGCAACTGCGACAACTGGCGGAGGGCAAAAATCAGTATATCTACTATTCTGCAGGATTAACTATGGAACAAATTATAGAATTCGAATCGGTATATGAAGACGCTTTCAAGACTCCATTTGAGCTAATTAAGACGTACTGCATTTGCTACCAATACGACGTCAGTGAGTTCGGGTATGGCCCTTACGGATTCGACACACCCAAAGCTATAGAGCTCCTGAGCAAGATATTCGGACACTCGCTATATTGGCATCCTGATCAACAAACTTTAATTGACACACCAATCCCAAGAATCAACGGAGTTTATTTTTTTAACGATCAACCGAACTTAAAGAAATTAGAGAAAACCATAGAACTTTAAAGAAAAAAACGCGCAGATCAAAAACTCAGAAAAAGATACAAACCATCAGAATACGTTACAATCGCCCGCAGCGAATCAGAACTATGGAGCGTTTCAAAATATGAAGAAATCCAGCTATCGCTGATCACACAACTTCTGACAAAAAATTACTCGTTTTTTATTAGCCACTCTTACATCACCGACACTGGACAAACCTTGATTTTTTTCGATAAAAAAACAAGCAAAAAAATTAGGGATTTTGCGGACCAAAACAAAATCCAATACCACCAAACCAAATCAAGGTCCGACCTTAAACCTTGGTAAAACACTCATATAAGAAAATCCGGGGCCGGTTGCGCCTCAATAATCACGACCATTATGACTTCTATGAAAAATGAACCCAATTGACATCATCGATAACAAAACCTTTTTAAATCAGCTATTTGCCGAAGGACTCACGGATAAAATGCTCATAGGCCAAGCCGGGCTCGACGTTGACGGAAGATTCAGCCTGAATCTTCATACAATGCAAAAACCCTCGAAGGAAATAACAAAGTGGGGAAAACACGGAATAGACTACGATGTTATCGTGATAACATTAATCGGCAGCAACATCACCAAACTCTCCATAGAAAACTGGCGAGATATCTCGTACGCACCCATTACTCTGGAAAAAAGAGATGAACTCATACGCTTAACCTCTTCAAATGAAAATTGGGCATTCACCGCTGAGTTCGAAAGTCTAGGATTTCAAAGGTGCAGTACGTATTTTTCATGACAGATAGCTGCACAGAAAAAACACACTTTTTAATGATACCAACTAACTACCGCGGCCCTGGCGCCAAGCGGAAGCCACGACCGCGTCGATGGCAGCGGCGACTTTCAACACATCCGCTACTACCACAACGACCTCAACGGCCTGCCTGAACAACTCACCGACCCCGACGGCCAACCGGTCTGGCAGGCACGCTACCAGGTGTGAGGCAACACCCTCGAGGAGCACCGCAAACCGCATTTCATCGAAGAACAAAACCTCAGATTTCAAGGCCAATACCTTGATCGCGAGACCGGACTGCACTACTACACCTTTAGGTTCTACGACCCGGATGTAGGACGGTTTACTACACCGGATCCGATCGGGTTGGCGGGCGGGCTGAATTTATATCAGTACGCGGTGAATCCGGTTGGGTGGGTGGATCCGCTTGGATGGCAGCCCTGCTTCAGAGATGCCACAGCCCAAGCGCACGCGGAATCGATCATCAAAAGAAATGGCGGTGTCGTGGCTGGCGAGAATCGATACAAATTGCCCAATCGTCGTGCAGCGAGACAGGCTACTTCAGAGATTGCTGGCAACCTGAGCTCAAGTCCCGCCACCCCAAGGAAGCCTGATTTCAGAGGAGGACCTCGTAGCTGGCAAAAATCAAAGGCAAAAAACGGCGTTAGAAATCAGGACAAATCTTCCGGATGGCGTGATGATGAATTAGGACATCCGGAGTTTGGCGCAGGCCCTCATGTTAATGCATGGAACAATGAAAAAGGCATATTCGACAATTTACATTTGGATTACTGAAAATGGAAAAAATAGTTCTCATTTCCGACTCAGACGATGAAAAATCTCGTGATATCGACGCCCCATCGCAGTGGTATACCGTGGTTCATAAAGTAGTAAACTCTCGAGAACTCGCAACGAGAAATCCTTGGTCCCACGATGCGTCAATTTACGAGAAAAAATGCTATCTAATGGATGACTGCGTAATATCATTTCGTCCTGCGCGGTATGAGGACCGCATAGGCGGGATCAAAGACTACAACAAAGGCCTCTATTTTATAGAAATCGCAAACCAGGACAGCACGCAGATATTCACCTCGAATAAGGTTTACGAGTGGGACAAGGTAGTGTCGCTGAGCGGCCTCTTTACCGGAGTCTCTTTCACTGCGGCAACGCGAGTCTGGAAAGCAAAAAAGTTGTAGCACCTTGCACTTATAAAAAACGAGAGCATCCGAGAACATTACATTACCCAGCCTTGACAAGTTAGCTATCGACAAAAACGACGGGTATATTTCGCACCTACGATCATATATTTTATTTACAGGAAAACCTGGAAGGTTCTAGCTATTGACTGAAAATCTAAGACAGCATATCCCCGGCTGCCGCCGACGGCCCCGAGGGCGGCTTCGGAGGTACGCCGCACATCAAGTGGTACAACAAAGGAGCGGACGGTCATATTTTTTATGACATACCGAACTGAATGAAAAATTAATTCACTTTCCAAAGTTTTAATGAAAGCGAGCCCATTGCGGGCGCGGATCAAGCATGTGGTTTTTTGCGATGCGTAAGCTGAGCCGCGAATCCAAACGAATAAGTTCTCTGAGAGAAGTCGGCAATCTTGAAGGCATAGTCAGCGATGGCCGCTATTACGGTGCCTACAACCTTGTCACTTACAAAGGAAGAACTGCAATTTTCAAGGGACAACTCGTAGTCGCAGTGATGGCCGGCATATTGGCCGATGAACGTCGGACCCGCGCTT
The DNA here is from genome assembly GCF_044900785.1 of Pseudomonas sp. NPDC087358. NCBI lineage: Bacteria > Pseudomonadati > Pseudomonadota > Gammaproteobacteria > Pseudomonadales > Pseudomonadaceae > Pseudomonas > Pseudomonas sp. NPDC087358. The sequence goes on along the minus strand of NZ_JBJDOA010000003.1, from coordinate 292,922 downwards.
TGAAAATGGTGTATCTCTCGGACGACCGCGTGATAACGATAGGGCGGCCCGGAGCTCCGCGGACCGCCTGATCGTGGTCCCCAGCAAGCTGGACTGGCACGCCCTGCGGCCAGAAGCAGAACCGCGCTCGCTTCAGCATCCAATTCCAGACCCCTGTAGCAGTCCGGCTTGCCGGCGGCAGCGCGCTCAAAATCGCCGCCGCCGGCAAGCCGGACTGCTACGAGATGCGGGCGGTATGAAGATCAGGATTCTCGCCGCAGGCCTCAGGCGCCTTGCTGGCGAATGGGAGGGTCAGTTGGTGGCGATAGCCCTGGGGCAATCTCACTTCCTCAGCTTGCAGAAACCAGCTTCAGACCCACGACCCCTGCCAGGATCAATAGAATGCAGACGATCCTCATCGGCGCTGTGCTGTCGCCCAACAAGGCCATGCCCAGAATGGCAGTGCCGGCCGCGCCGATGCCGGTCCAGACCGCATAACCTGTTCCTACCGGCAGGGTGCGCAGCGCAAGCGAAAGCAGTACGACGCTCGACAAGCCGGTAGCGACGGTGAACAGCGCCGGGGTCAAGCGTGTGAAACCCTCAGAGGCCTTCATCCCCAGCGCAAACGCAATTTCCAGCACCCCGGCCAGACTCAGTAGTAACCATGCCATGTTTTCAGACCTGCAGTGGCTCGCCAGGCATGCAGCCGAGCGAGCGATTGCGGATAGAAGTGCTCAGGCGCCCGACACGGCCAGCGTATCCGGCGCCAATGCCCCAGAGTCAGGCCTTGCAGGCGGCCGGCGCTGAGCGGAACGCCACGCCGAAACGGTTAAAGGCATTCATCAAGCCGATGGCATAAGTCAGGTCCGCGAGCCCCTTGTCGCCGAATTCGGCAAGTGCAGCCTGGTAATCAGCGTCCGCCACGCCGGTTTCGGCAACACGGGTGACAGTCTCGGCCCACGATAAGGCGCTGCGCTCACGCGGGCTGAACAGCTGGCCGGCGTCGTGCCAGACCGGCACCAGGAGCAACTTCTCCACACCAACGCCTCCCTTGAGCAGATCCCGTGAATGCATGTCGATACAGAACGCGCAGCCATTGATCTGCGATACCCGCAGATACACCAGGTCGACCAGTTGCTTGGGCAACCCACACTGTTGCAGCGAGACATAAACGCCGCCAAACGCCTTGTACGTGTCAGGCGAAATGGCGGAGTAGTTGATGCGATTGCTCATGACGAATCCTCGAAGGGGGTAATTTGAGAACCCATCCTCAGCGATCTTGGTCCAGCGCAGAAGGTCCAAGACCCGGCTTGTTATCTGGTCCATGAGCAAGACGAGCCGCCCACGTTGTGGCACATCATGGTCCAGTCCACAGGCGTGTTCTTGGCTCTTCAGGGTGGGTCATACGCCCCGTACAGTGGGCTTCAAATCCCCCGAAGCCACTGTCGAGCGAGTCAAATATGAATATTCTGCATGTGAGTTGCAGCTCCCGCGGGCAGGTCTCCGAGAGCACCCGACTGGCCAGCTGCATCATAGAGCGGCTACTCGAAGACCAGCCCACTGGGCGGGTGGTTACACGGGCCATTGGCGGTGCCAGCCTGCCCCACGTCGATGGCAACTATGCCACCTCCCAGCAATCCACCGCCGACGTGTCCGGCAGCGGATCGGCAGCGCTCAGCGAAGAACTCATCGGTGAACTGGAGCGAGCCGACGTCCTGGTCATCGGTACCCCAATGCACAACTTCAGCCTACCCTCGGTGCTCAAGGCGTGGATCGATCATGTCGCGCGTGTGCGCCGTACATTCAACATCGCAGCTCAGGGCAAAAGCGCGCTGTTGGCCGATCGCCCAGTCTTTATCGCGATCTCCTCGGGGGGCAGATTTTCCGGCGAACGCGCACGTCAGCCGGATTTTCTGACCCCGTACCTGACAGCCGTCTTGAACATGATCGGCCTGCGCGACCTGACGTTTTTCACCGTCGAAGGCACCGCGATGGGACCTGATACGCTTGCTCAAGCCCGAACCCTTGCAACCGAGGCGCTGACCCGGCATTTCGCTTCCTGGCGACTGGCCTGATCACGCACATGAGAGAACCATGAGCCCACCCGCCCAGCGTTTTTCACCCCTTGATCCTGGCTCCTCTGAACCAATCTACCGGCAGATTTACTGGCGATTTCGCGATGCGATCAATGCTGGGGCGTTGGCACCCGGTGATCGCGTCCCCGCAGCCAGGGCGCTGGCCAAAGAGCTGGGACTCGCCAGGGGCACGGTCGACAGCGCGTATTCGCTGCTGACCGCTGAGGGCTACTTTCAGCCGCGCGGCCAGGCGGGCACGGTGATCAGCAACGGCATTAGACCTGGCCCGGGCGCCACCGAGCTCGAAGGTACAAGACACGCGGGCGACAACTGCTCGATCAGGGACAAGTCGCCCGTGCTGCCTTTTCAGATGGCGCTTCCAGCGCTTGACGCCTTCCCGAGGAAAATCTGGGCGCAGATCGGCGCGCGCTGCGTGCGCACCATGCGTATGCAGGACATGGCGCAACCATCGGTACACGGCCTGGGCTCATTGCGCACGGCAATCGCCACTTACCTGCAAGTGGCCCGGGGCATCAACTGCGCGCCCACCCAGGTGTTCGTGACCACCGGCTATCGCAACACCCTGACATTGATCGCTCATGCCTTGCTCGCCCCAGGCGATCGGGTATTTATCGAAGACCCCGGCTACCTGCCGACCCGCCAGTTACTCGGCCATCTGGGTATGCATGCGGTTTCTGTACCAGTTGACAGCGACGGCCTGCTCGTCGCGCACGCGCTGGACGATCCGCTGGGCGCGCGCGCTGCTGTCGTGACACCGGCCCATCAAAGCCCGCTCAGCGTGTCACTCTCGCTGCCGCGGCGCCTGGCCCTGCTGGACTGGGCGGCGCAGCAGAACAGCTGGATCATCGAAGACGATTACGACGGCGAGTACCGCTACATCAGCCGCCCGCTGCCAGCGCTCAAGAGTCTGGATCGCCAGGGTCGTGTGCTGTACGCCGGGACATTCAGCAAGGTGCTGTTTCCGGGCATCCGCATCGGTTATCTGGTGGTGCCACCGGCGCAAGTCGAGCGTTTCGAGAAGATTGGCCAGATGTTTCTCGGCGGCTGCCCGGAACTGACCCAGGCCATCGTCGCCACTTTCCTGACCGAGGGTCACTTTGCGCGGCATATCCAGCGCATGCGCAAACTCTACGGCGAGCGCCGGGAGGATACCGTCAAAGGGTTGAAGGAAGCGTTGGGAGAGCGTGTATGCATCGACTCGCAGCCGGGCGGTATGCACCTGATATTGCGTCTGCCGCAGGAGCAGTCTGACACCGCGCTGGTCGCACGCTTGCTTGGCGCGGGCATCCATGCCGAGGCGCTGAGTGACTGGAGCATCGAGCGCAAGGGCGATTCGGGGCTGCTGCTGGGGTTCGCCAATATCCAGTCCCCGGACGTTGCCAGGCAGCTGGGGCAACGTATCCTGGCGTTGATGTGACAGCGACCATCGCGGCCATGGCCCGGTCACGATGATCCTTCTTGGACCTGTAGCGCCGGATTGATCTGGCCCATGATCCGCTCCCCTCGAACAACCCGTCAGGAAACTCCATGGCCCTTCAAAGCATCGCGGTTTTTTCCGGTTCCAACTTTGGTTTCAATCCGGCGTATGTCGAAGGCGCCCAGGCATTGGCCAGGGAAATCGCCCAGCGCGGTCTGCGCCTGGTATACGGCGGTAGCGACAAAGGCTTGATGGGCGTGATGGCCGACACCGTGCTGGCCGAGGGTGGTGAGGTGGTCGGCATCATTACCCAGCGGCTGTTCGACATGGGGCATATGCATGCGCGACTGACTCGACATGAAGTGACGGTCGACATGCGCAGCCGCAAGGGGCGCATGAGTGACTGCGCCGATGCGTTCATTGCCTTGCCAGGAGGCCTTGGAACCTTCGAAGAACTGTTCGAGGCCGCAACCCTGACGCAACTGGGTGAGCACAGCAAAGCGGTCGCTTGCCTGAACATCGGCGGTTTTTTCACGCCAGTGCGCAGCTTGCTCGACCACGCGGTCAGCGAAGGCTTCATGAAAGCCGAGCACAGCGACATGCTGATCTTCGACGCCGACCCCTGTCGCCTGCTCGATACCCTTGAACAGTGGCAGGCACCGACCGTCAACAAATGGATCGAGCCGCGGACATGACAGATGGCTGGAACCTGATCAGCCTTGCGCCGACCCGGCAAAGCAGAATGCAGGCACTCGCGGTATCTGCATCAACGCCCGCCTGATTACGCCCGCCCCGCCTGCCAATCATCCGGCACCACCGCAATCACATCGATCTCCATCAGCCACTGCGGCTGGCCCAGGCCTGAAATCACCAGCCCGGTGGAGATCGGGAACACGCCCTTGAGCCACTTGCCGACCTCCTGGTAGACCGGCTCACGGTAGCGTGGGTCGATGATGTAGGTGGTGGTCTTGACGATGTGCGACAGGTCAGAACCTGCTTCTTCGAGCAGTTGCTTGACGTTTTTCATGGCCTGTTCGGCCTGGGCACGGGGGTCGCCCAGGCCGACCAGATTGCCGTCGAAGTCGGTGCCGATCTGGCCGCGAACATAGACCGTGTTGCCGGCCCGCACGGCCTGGCACAAGTCGTTATCCAGCGACTGATTCGGATACGTCTCTTTGGTGTTGAACATGCGAATGCGGGTGTGGGTTGGCTGCGCCATGTCAGGCTCCTGGAAAATCAATCACTGGCCGCGCCGCCAGGTAGGGTCAGCGCGGAATGGAATATCACGCGCTGACGGCAGACTGGCCCAACGCCGTCGCGACCGGCGACACGCCCTGCTCTGCCTGGCGATCCGCTGCATCGCGGTAGTCCAGATAGCTGCGCTGAATGGCGATGTGGTCGGCGACGTATTTGGCATCGTGCCAGACGCCCCAGATAAACGAAGAGCCGCGCCGCGATTGCCAGGGCAGGCCCAGAAAGTAGATACCGGACTCAGTCGACACGCCGCGCTGGTGCGCAGGCTTGCCCTTGGCGTCGAACGCATCGACCTGCATCCAGCTGTAATCGCTGGCAAAACCGGTGGCCCAGACGATTGTGGTGACCCCCGCCTCGGCCAGATCCAGTTGCACAATCGGCTGGCTGATGCATTCGGCGTCGGGGAACACCCGCCGCGCTTCGGGCTCGGGTGGCAGATCCAGACCGTTGCGTTCGATGTAGGCATCCGCCGCGTCGAGCACCGCGAGGTAATTTTCGTCACCGCGAGCAAGGTTATCCGCCAGGTCCGGCTGAAAATTCACCACACCGTCGTTGAACGATCCGGTCACGCCCACCAGCTTCATGCCGCGCTGCGCCAGCTCGCGAAAGTCCACGGTACGCCCGCCGTGGGCGCCGCTGACGGCAATGGTCACGTGTTCACGACCCGGCTTCATGGCGGCTTGATCCCACTCGCCGAGCACTCCCAGCCACCAGCAGAAATCGCGGTTGCGATAGGACCGCGGCGGACGATCGTGCTGCCCGACCGACAGGTAAACCTCTCTGCCAGCGCGCTGCAGTTCGTCAGCGATCTGGGTACCGGAGGACCCGGCCCCGACCACCAGCACCGCGCCTTCAGGCAGTTGCCGGGGATTGCGGTACTGCGCCGAGTGGATCTGCGTCAGGCGCTCATCCTTGGGCGCGATGGCCGGAATCACCGGGCGCTGGAACGGCCCAGTGGCCGCGACCACGCGGTTGGCGTGGATCACCCCTTCAGAGGTTTGCACCGTAAAGCCCGGACGCCCGACATTGCGCTCGACCTTGCGCACTTCCACGCCGGTACGCACCGGGGCATTGAACTTGCGCGCATAGGCCTCGAAATAATCGGCCACCCGCTCTTTGCCAGCAAAACCGTCCGGGCTCAGGTCGTCGAAGGCAAGACCTGGAAACCGGTCGTGCCAGGCCGGACCATTGGCGACCAGCGAGTCCCATCGTCCGCTACGCCACGCCTCGGCGATGCGGCTGCGCTCCAGGACCAGATGAGGGATGCCCAGTTTGCTCAGATGCTCGCTCATGGCCACGCCTGCCTGGCCTGCGCCTACCACGAGCGTATCGATTTCTATGTTTCCAGCTGTCATACCTGTGTCCTTCACGAAGGCGGGTGTGGACGCATTCTGTGCAGGAACGGCCGATAGCGAAATTATGATTTTTGTCGTCGTAAAGCAGGAAAAAGCTAGGGCCACGCGCCCGCTCCGTCAAACCGCAGCGGCCGATTGAAAGGAATACCGCGTTCACCGACCTCTGACATGGCCGCAGGGCACTGACCGCAGCCTATGCCCTGCACTTGCCCATTGGCCGTTACTTGCGCGCCTCCAGAATCAGGTTGAACGGGGTTTGTGCGGCGCGACGAAAGTGTTTGAACCCCGCCTCCATAAACACCTGGCGCAGTCTCGCCTCGCCAGCCTGCGCGCCCAGCCCCAAGCCCACTTCCTGGGACAACGAGTTGGGCGTGCAAATGAACGTCGACGCCGCATAAAACAAGCGCCCTACCGGGGTTATGTTCTGATCCAGGCTGTCGTCGGCGTATGGCTCCACCAGCAACACCGTGCCGTCCGAGCGTAGCGTTTGCCAGGCATGTTGCGCCGCGCCGACCGGGTCACCCATGTCGTGCAGGCAGTCGAAATAACAGATCAGGTCGTAGTCCTTGCCGGGGTAATTCTTGGCGGTGCCTTGCGCGAACTGCACACGTTCGCTGACGCCGGCCTCCCGCGCGCGATCCATGGCAGTGGCGATGGACGGCGCGTGATAGTCAAAGCCTGCAAACCGGGAGGCCGGGAATGCCTGGGCCATGACGATGGTCGCGGCGCCGTGCCCACAACCGACATCGGCCACGTTGGCCCCCGCTACCAGCTTGTCCACCACCCCTTGCAATGCTGGCAACCACTGCGCCACCAGATAGCTTTTGTACCCAGGGCGAAAGAAGCGCTCGGTCCCGCTGAACATGCAAGGGTGATGATCACCCCAGGCCAGACCGCCATCGCCGCGCATGGCTGCGACCAGCTTGTCCTTGTCATGAAACATCGAGGCCACCACCATCATGCCGCCTGCGACGTAGACCGGTGAATCCTCGATGGCCAGGGCCAGCGCCTGCTCTTCAGGCAGCACGAACAAACCCTGGTGATGCTCCATATACCCCGATGCCACGTGAGCGCTGAGCCACTCCCGGATCAGCCGCGCATTGCAGCCGGTGCTGCTGGCGAGCGCTTGCGCGGTGACCGGCCGACTGTCAGCCATGGCTTTGTAAAGCCCCAGCTCATCGCCGAGGATCACGTTGGCAAGCATCGCCGCGGCGCCCATGTCGGACACCAGCTTGCCCATGAACTGGTTAAGTTTCTCCTCGTCCATTACCCACCCTCCTGTCAAGAAGGCCATCGTCGGCACGGGCATCAAAGACCTGAAAACTGTTGGCGGTGACCCGATGGATAGCCCGCCACCGGCTGGCCGGCCACAGAACCCTGGAGACGTACAGTCAATGGTTGAGGTGACCGGTCATGAAGACGAGCTGTTTCCCGCACGGGAAGTGATTGAGTCTAGTCCCTGATCGGCATTGCAGGAGTGAGCCCGGTTTTAGAGGCGGGCCTGGCGCGGGCGCCGCAGCGTTGAATGGCTGGCTGATGCAGCGAAACGACGCCAGGACGGACCAGCGCTACGTCACTGACGTCAACATCCCCCCACACATCAACCCCAGCACACTGCGCATATGCGCCGCATGCGCCTGGCGGTCGGGCACCGCTTCGGTCGCCAGACGAATGAACGCAAGGTTCGCGTACTGGTTGAACAGCGTGGCCGCAACGTCGATATCGACCGATTCACGCACTTTGCCCAGTTTCTGAAAATGCACCAGCAGCGCCTTGGCCTCTTCGACCACCGCGGCATTCCAGGGCTGAAAGGCCTGGGACGGCTCTGCGGTGAACAAGAACGGCGCCAGTTCACGCCACAGCGACGCCGGCATGGCGCGCAGCTGGTAGCGGGTCATCAGGCCTTCGAGTTCGCACAGGGCCTCCAGCGGGTCGGAATTTTCATCGAGATTCGCCCGGGCCTCGCGCATGGCCTGTTCGTCGGGTGCTTTGAGCAGCGCCAGCAGGATCTCCTGCTTGCCGCCGAAATAGTTGACCACCGTGGGCGCTGAAACGCCCGCCTGATTGGCGATCTGCTCAAGGGTGGTGACGCCGAAGCCATTGGCTTTGAACAGGGTCAACGCGGCCTCGGCAATCACCTGACGGCGATGCTCCTTCTGCCGCTCTCTGAGTCCAGTCATGGGGCCTCTTGGGTGGGGTGGAGAGTGCTGAGAGGTTACGGCGATATCTTTTTATCGACAAATATTTTCTTTACAAAAATATTTTTAGGTGACAAAACTTATTCCACCCAGGCACCTGCCCTCACCGCCCGCCGACGTTGCCCACAGGCACCCGGCGCTACCCACCCGGAGACATGCAATGACCCTCGAACGCGATCCTATCCGCTCAACCGTTGACTACCAGGCCGCTGATGCCGCGCATCACATTCATGCGTTTGTCGATCAGAAGGCACTCAACGAGGAAGGTCCGCGGGTCATGGTCCGGGGCGACCGTCTGGCGCTATGGGATAACGACGGCAAGCGCTACCTGGATGGCATGTCGGGGCTGTGGTGCACCAACCTGGGCTATGGGCGCAAGGACCTGGCGGCTGCCGCCAGCGCGCAGTTGGAACAGCTGCCGTACTACAACATGTTCTTCCACACCACTCACCCGGCGGTGATCGAGCTGTCGGAGTTGCTGTTCAGCCTGTTGCCGGCGCACTACAGCCATGCGATTTACACCAACTCCGGCTCCGAGGCCAACGAGGTGCTGATCCGCACCGTGCGCAAATTCTGGCAAGTGATGGGCAAGCCCGAGAAGAAAATCATGATCGGCCGCTGGAACGGCTACCACGGCTCGACCCTGGCCGCGACGGCGCTGGGCGGCATGAAATTCATGCACGAAATGGGCGGCACCATCCCGGATGTGGCGCACATCGACGAGCCTTACTGGTTCGCCCATGAAGGCGATCTGAGCCCCGAAGCATTCGGCCTGCGCGCGGCTCGGCAACTGGAAGACAAGATCCTCGAACTGGGCGCCGACAAGGTCGCCGCTTTTGTCGCCGAACCGTTTCAGGGTGCCGGCGGGATGATCATTCCACCAAAGACCTACTGGCCGGAAATCCAGCGCATCTGCCGCCAATACGACGTGCTGCTGTGCGCTGACGAAGTGATCGGCGGGTTCGGGCGCACCGGAGAATGGTTCGCCCATCAGGCACTCGGTTTCGAGCCTGACACGCTGTCCATCGCCAAGGGCCTGACCAGCGGCTACATCCCCATGGGCGGCCTGATTCTGTCGCGGCGCATGGCCGAGGCACTGGTGGAAAAAGGCGGCGTGTTCGCCCATGGCCTGACCTACTCCGGGCACCCGGTGGCCGCAGCCGTTGCGATTGCCAACCTCAAGGCCTTGCGCGACGAAGGCGTGGTCACTCAGGTGAAGACCGATACCGGACCTTATCTGCAGAACTGCCTGCGAGAGGTCTTCGACAACCATCCGCTGGTAGGCGAAGTACAGGGCATCGGGCTGGTCGCGGCATTGCAGTTCGCCGAAGACAAGGCCACCCGCAAGCGCTTCGCCAACGAGAACGACATCACCTGGCGCTGCCGCACCATCGGTTTTGAGGAAGGCCTCATCATTCGCTCGACCCTGGGCCGCATGATCATGGCCCCGGCACTGGTCGCCACCCGCGCCGAACTGGACGAACTGGTGGACAAGACCCGCATCGCAGTGGACCGCACCGCCCGTGAGTACGGGCGGCTGTGAGGGCAAGCCGGCTCTGGCAAGTTTTTCCTTAATCAGGCTCCACAAAAAACCTCGTTTCGCCAACTGCAGACCATGGACAGAATGCAGTCATACCCGACTCGATCCTGAGCTGTCCGGCATTGCGCCGCAGACAGCCCGGGGCCGAGTTTCAATGGCAGGTCAGGATGAAACAGGACCCACACCTATGACGTTTTCAATCGTCGGCCGTTGCGCCGAAACAGGACAGCTGGGCATCGCCATCAGCTCTTCAAGCATCGCCGTGGGCTCGCGCTGTCCCTGGCTGCGTCCGGGGGTGGGTGCGGTCGCCACGCAGAACATCACCCTCCCCGCTTTGGGCCCGCAAGTCCTTGATCAACTGGAAACGGGTCTGTCCCCGGCCCAGGCGCTGGACAAGGCGCTGACCAGCAATGGCTACAGCCAGTTTCGCCAACTGACGGCTATCGATCATCTCGGCCAGACCGCGCATTTCAGTGGCAGTGAAACCCTCGGCACGCACAATGCGCTGGCCGGTGAGCAATGCGTGGGCGCTGGCAACATGCTCGCTGACCGCGCGGTCATCGAAACCCTGGTGCACACCTTCGAAACCAGCGGCGGGCAACTGGCCGAGCGCTTGATCGCTGCCATGCAGGCCGCCGTGGCCGCCGGTGGTGAAGCAGGCCCGGTGCACTCTGCAGCCCTGGTGGTGGTCGGGGAATTGATCTGGCCCATCGTCGACCTGCGCGTGGACTGGGCCGATGAAGACCCTATCGGCAAGCTGGCGCAACTGTGGACCGACTACCGCCCGCAGATGCAGGACTACCTCACCCGCGCCCTCGACCCGACCAAGGCCCCCAGCTACGGTGTGCCGGGCGATGAGTGACGCAAGGATCGACACATGAGCAAGAGCCGGGATCTGTTGGCCGCGCTGGTAGGGTTCGACACCACCAGCCGCGAATCGAATCTGCAGTTGATCGAATTCGTTCGTGACTACCTGGCGCACCTGGATGTGCCCTGCGAGCTGATTTACAACGAGCAGCGCAGCAAGGCCAATCTGTTCGCCACCCTCGGCCCGAGTGACCGCCCCGGCATCGTGCTGTCCGGCCACACCGACGTGGTGCCGGTCGATGGCCAGGCGTGGACGACGCCGCCGTTCGAACTGTGCGAAAAGGACCGCAAGTTGTTCGGCCGTGGTACCGCCGACATGAAAGGCTATATCGCCTGCGTGCTGGCAGCGGTGCCGGCGCTGCTGGCCGCGCCGCTGCGCATGCCGGTGCACATCGCCCTGTCGTACGACGAGGAGGTTGGCTGCCTGGGGGTGCGTTCGTTGCTTGCCGAGCTTGAACAACGCCCGATCAAGCCGCTGCTGTGCATCATCGGCGAACCCACCGAACTCAAGCCGGTGCTCGGGCACAAGGGCAAGCTGGCGATGCGTTGCGACGTGCATGGCGCCGCCTGCCATTCAGCCTATGCACCCCAGGGGGTCAATGCCATCGAGTATGCGGCCCAACTGATCGGCGAACTGGGGCGGATCGGCGCGACCCTGCGCGTGCCGGAGCGCCATGACCGGCGCTTCGATCCGCCGTTCAGCACGGTGCAGACCGGCGTGATCAGTGGCGGCAAGGCGCTGAACATCGTGCCTGCCGACTGCCGCTTCGACTTCGAAGTCCGCGCACTGCCCGCGGACGATCCCCGGTTGGTCGCCGAGCAACTGCAGCGCTACGCCCAAGAACACCTGCTGCCCAGGATGCGCGCAGTGGATGCAGGCAGCGACATCCGCTTCTCGCAGTTATCGGCGTACCCGGGCCTTGCCACCGATGCAACCAGCCAGGCAGCGCAATTGATCGCGCAATTCTGCGGTACGGATGAGTTCACCACCGTGGCCTTCGGTACCGAGGGCGGATTGTTCGACGCCATCGGTATCCCCACCGTAGTGTGTGGACCGGGGAGCATGGATCAAGGGCACAAGCCCGACGAGTTCGTCAGCATCGCGCAACTGCATGGCTGTGATGCAATGCTGCAGCGGATGATCGAAATCCTGCGCTGAGCCTGGCTCTGGATTCTGGGCGCAGCCCGGCCTGCGGCCAGAATCATAAGCACGCGGCGCTATGGAGCGTGGGAGCCATCAAGCGTTGGGTAATTCCGGCTCGTAATCTCGCCGGTGTTGCATTCGCTCCGATGAAGAAATCAGGAAGAAGACATCAGCAAAACGGCCTGAATGTATTTGCGGTCAACCATAGAATCTCCCACAGCTAATCCACGCCAGCGCTCAGCTGAGCAAACACCAGGGATGGCGGGTTGGCACCTACTTCGGCGCCAACTCCTCCCGGCAGTGATCGACAAACAACTGCGCCGGCTTGGTCAGTTGCGAGCGGCGCAGCCAGGCGGCGGACAGGCCCGAGCCGGTGACCTGTTCGGCCAGGGGCACGCACACCAGTTTCTGCCCGTCGTAGGTGTACTCGCTGGCCGGTCGGGTGACCAGGATCGAGAAACCGAATCCGCGCCCGACCATGCCCCTGACCATCTCGATCGACGGTGAGCTGAACTGGATGTGCGGGGTCAGGCCGCGCTCTTCGAAGATACTCACGAAGTAGGTCCGACTCGGCTGCACGTCCAGCAGGACCATGGGTTCGAGCACCAGATCGTTGAGCGAGACCTTCGCCTGATTGGCGAAACGATGCCCTTCGGGCAGCAACGCATAGGGTTGCTGCGGCGCCATCAGGGGTGCGGTGTCGATGGTGCTGTCCAGGTCATGCTCATAGAGGATCGCCAGATCAATGCTGCCGGAGGTCAGGGCCTGCACCAGCTCCTGTTGTTCACCGTCACGAATGCGGATTTCCACTCCCGGCCAGCGGTCGCGAAATCCGGCGATCAGACGCGGCAGGTACAGCGGCGCGACAGTCTCGAAACAACCGATGTCGATCTGTCCGGACACCACATCGTTGTCTGCCAGGGCGTTCTGCTCGAACTCGTGAGCGACCCGGAGTAACTCCTGGGCCTTGCGGTAGAACCGCGCCCCGCTGGGGGTCAGCGACACCCCCTGGGCGTGATGGCGGATGAACAGCTGCACGGCGAAACTTTCTTCCAGGTGCTTGATGGCAGTCGACACCGAAGGCTGCGCGATGTAGAGCTTGCGCGAGGCCTCGGCGACACTGCCGCACTCGACCGTGGTGACGAAATACTTCAGTTGTCGCAGGTTGTAGGCTGCCATTGCTACCTCGAAAGCGCTAAAGCGGAACTCGGATCTTGCGCGCTATTCTGCGATGTTCAAAGCGCTTGAGAAACAAGCAAATTCCTGCCCATTGAAGCTAAAAAAACTGAGCCCGAAAGCAGGCACGCCGGCACCAGAACGGTGCGTCATTGGCGAGTTTTTTTATCGATAGCGAAGACATTTTTACTCATTTCCTGCCCTCTCCACATGGCCCACTATTGGCGCATCTGATCGTGGACATAGCCCCCTTGGCGGCTATCTAGGAGTGTGCAGTGACGGACCTGAAAAGCTGGCAACGCCTGGCTGAAGACCAACGTTTGATCGACACAGCCTGCATTGACGGCAAGCGCCATCCGGCCCGCAGCGGCGAAACCTTCGCCGTGATCAATCCGGCCACCAATACTCTGCTGGCCAATGTCAGCGCCTGCTCGGACGTCGATATCGATCTGGCGGTGCGTGCCGCTCGCCACAGTTTCGAAAACGGCCCGTGGCCGCGCATGCAACCCAGAGCACGCAAAGCCATCTTGCTGCGTCTGTCCGAGCTGATCCTCGCCCACCGCGAAGAGCTGGCCCTGCTCGACTCCCTGAGCATGGGCAAGCCGGTGATGGATGCCTACAGCATTGATGTCCCGGGTGCCGCCCAGGTGTTCGCCTGGTATGCCGAGAGCCTGGACAAACTCTATGACCAGGTCGCGCCCACCGGTCCCGGCACGCTGGCGACCATCACCCGCGTGCCGCTGGGCGTCATCGCCGCGGTGGTGCCATGGAACTTCCCGCTGGACATGGCCGCCTGGAAGCTCGCCCCGGCCCTGGCCGCTGGCAACAGCGTGATCCTCAAGCCCGCCGAACAATCGCCGTTTTCAGCGCTGCGCCTGGCCGAACTGGCGCTGGAGGCTGGCGTGCCCGAAGGCGTGTTCAACGTGGTCACAGGCCTCGGCGAACAGGCTGGACGTGCCTTGGGCCTGCACCCGGATGTGGACGCGCTGGCGTTCACCGGCTCGACTCAGGTCGGCAAGTGCTTCATGCACTACGCGGCGCAGTCGAACCTCAAGCAGGTGTGGCTGGAATGCGGCGGCAAAAGCCCGAATCTGGTATTCGCCGACTGCCAGGACCTGGATCTGGCGGCGGAAAAAGCCGCTTTCGGGATCTTTTTCAATCAGGGCGAAGTGTGCTCGGCCAACTCGCGGCTGCTGGTGCAGCGCTCGATTCACGATGAGTTCGTCGAGCGTTTGATCGACAAGGCCCGGCACTGGCAACCCGGTGATCCACTGGATCCGGCGAGCAAGATGGGGGCAATCGTCGATGCCCGCCAGGCGGCGCGGGTGATGGACTGCATCGGCCAGGCCAGCAGCGCCGGAGCGCGCCTCGTGGCAGGTGGTGATCGCGTGAGCATCAACGGCTCGAACAATTTCATTCAGCCGACCCTGTTCACCCACGTCACGCCAGACATGCGCCTGTCCCGCGAGGAAGTGTTCGGGCCGGTGCTGGCCATCACCGCGTTCGACACCGAGGAGCAGGCGGTGCAGATGGCCAACGACCACATCTATGGCCTGGCCGCCTCGCTGTGGACTGACGATCTGAACCGCGCCCACCGCGTGGCCAGCCGCTTGAACGCCGGAACCGTCTCGGTCAACACCGTCGATGCGCTGGACGTCAGCGTGCCGTTTGGCGGCGGCAAGCAATCGGGTTTCGGCCGCGACCTGTCGCTGCACTCCTTCGACAAATACACCCAGCTGAAGACCACCTGGTTTCAGTTGCGCTGAGGCGTTGGCACAGAACTTGAGCGTGCCCTCGAAAACCCGAACCTGTAGCCGTCCGGCTTGCCGGCGGTGACGTCCTTGAAAAGGCTGCCGCCGGCAAGCCGGACGGCTCCAGAAGTTTGCGACGCGCATCAGCAGAACATTCATGCCCCGGCGTTTTTGCCCGGGCGCAACCTGAGTAACCGACCATGAATAACAACGACTCCAGAGCGGCAACCCTTGAACTGAGCACCATCCAGCCGATTGCCGCCGATCAGCGCCACGGCCGGGCGCGCGATCTGTTCACCATCTGGTTCGGCTCCAACATCATGTTGCTGACCGTGGTCACCGGCGCGCTGGCGGTGACGGTGTTCAAGCTGCCATTCATGGCGGCCATGGTCGCGCTGATCCTGGGTAACCTGATCGGCGGCATCTTCATGGCCCTGCATTCGGCGCAAGGGCCGCAGCTGGGCGTGCCGCAGATGGTCCAGACCCGCGGCCAGTTCGGCTCCTACGGCTCGCTGCTGGTGGTCGCGCTGGTGGTGATCATGTACCTGGGCTTCTTCGCCTCCAATCTGGTACTCGGCGGGCAGTCGCTGCACAGCCGCTACCCCCTGTTCAGCACCAATCAGGGCATCGTTCTGGTGGGGCTGATCAGCGTCGTGGCAACGGTGTTCGGTTATCGTCTGATCCACGCCTACACCCGGGTGATGTCCTACCTGTCCGGGGCCATCCTGCTGCTGTGCTTCGTCTGGATCATCGCCGTGCACGGGCTGCCGGCGGACTTCATGCAGCGCAACCAGATGAACCTGGCGGGCTTTCTCGGCACGCTGTCGATTGCCGCGCTCTGGCAACTGGCGTATGCACCCTATGTCTCGGACTACTCGCGCTACATGCCGGCCGAGACCGGCGGCAAGGCGGCGTTCTGGTCGAGCTACTGGGGCTGCTGTCTGGGTTCGATCCTGCCGATGGCGCTGGGGGTGGTGGTCGGCCTGAGCGTCGAAGGCGACATCATTGCCGGGCTGATCGAAATGACCGGCAGCATCGCCACCCTGGTGGTCGCGGTGTTCTCTATCGGCATCGCTGCCACCAATGCCATGAACCTGTACTGCGGCACGCTCTCGGCGATCACAGTCGGTCAGACCCTGGTGCCGAAATGGTCGGCTGGTGCCCTCTCGCGCGCCATCACCGCGCTGCTGCTGTTCGCGATCTCTCTGACCCTGGCACTGCTGGGTCAGGACGACTTCATGGCCAATTACACCAACTTCATTCTGCTGTTGCTCTATGTGCTGGTGCCGTGGACCGCGATCAACCTGGTGGATTACTACCTGGTGGCCCACGGCAGCTATGACGTGGCTTCGTTTTTCCGCCGCGACGGTGGCATCTACGGCTATTTCAACTGGACCGCCGTGGGCTGCTACGTGCTAGGCATTCTGGTGCAGATTCCGTTCATGGCCACCGAGTTGTATACCGGAGTGATCGCCAAGGCCATGGGCGGTGCCGACATTTCGTGGATCGTCGGCCTGGTGGTGATCTCGCCGATCTACTACCTGGCCAGCCGGCGTCGCAGCCGCAAGCATTCGCTGAGCCCGGTGGGGAGGAACGCATGAAAACCGATTACGACTACATCATCGTCGGTGCCGGTTCGTCCGGTTGCGTGCTGGCCAACCGCTTGAGCGCGGACCCGTCGGTCAGCGTGTGCCTGATCGAAGCCGGCAGCCACGACAACAACCTGCGCATCCAGACGCCGGCCGGGACCATCACCCTGTACAAGAGCAAGCAATACAGCTGGAATTTCTTCTCCGCGCCGCAGAGCAACCTCAATGGCCGAAGTCTGCATACGCCACGGGGCAAGGTGCTGGGCGGCTCAAGTTCGATGAACAGCATGATCTACATTCGTGGCCATGCCAGCGACTACGATCGCTGGGCCCAGGCCGGTTGTGCAGGCTGGGACTGGAACAGCGTGCTGCCGTATTTCAAGAAATCCGAAAACAATCGCCTCGGCCAGGATCCGCGCCTGCATGGCAGCGGCGGCGAGCTGAACGTCGAAGCAGCGCGTGATCCCAATCCGGTCTCGCAGCTGTTCGTCAAGGCGGCGCAACGGATCGGTATCGGCCGTAACGACGACTTCAACGGCGCGCAGCTCGAAGGCTGTGGGATCTACAACCTGACGCAGAAAGACGCCAGGCGACTGTCCAGCTACCGCGCCTTTGTGGCACCCGTGATCGAGCGCTGCAACCTTACGGTGATCAGCGACTGCATAGTGCAATCGCTGATCCTCGAACAGGCCGTGGCCAAGGGTGTGAGGGTGATATCGCAGGGGCAGCAGACCTCCCTCACGGCGCGCCGCGAAGTGATTCTGTCGGCGGGTTCACTGGGCAGCCCTGCCCTGCTGATGGCGTCTGGCATCGGCCCGGCGAACGAGCTCAAAGACGCCGGGATCAAGGTTGAACACGACCTGCCTGGGGTCGGCAAGAACCTGCAGGACCACCTCGACGGGCTGATCACGGTGCGCTCGAAAAGTCCCCTGACCCTGGGGTTTTCCCTGGGCTCGCTGCCGAGCATTCTGCTGTCGCCGCTGCGCTATGTGTTCGGCAAAAAAGGCTGGCTGACCACCAACTACGTCGAGGCCGGCGGTTTTGCCCGCACCCCGCTGGCGGGCGCATTGCCGGATGTGCAGTTTCATTTCGTGCCGGGGTATCGCAGCCATCGCGGCCGGTTGTTCGAGTGGGGCCACGGCTATGCAGTGCACACCTGCGTGTTGCGCCCCGCGAGCATCGGCGAGATACGGCTTGATCGGGACGGCAAAGCGGTGATCGACTTCAACTTTCTCTCGGATCCGGAGGACGCCAAGGTACTGATCGAGGGCTTGAAACTGGCGCGTCGGATCCTCGCCGATCAGCAGTTCGATAGCATTCGCGGCGAGGAGATGCTGCCGGGCAAGGCGGTGCAGACCGATGAGCAACTGATGACCTACGTGCGCGAGTACGCAGCCACGGTGTTCCACCCGGTAGGCACCTGCAAGATGGGCATCGACCGAATGAGCGTCGTTGGCCCTGACCTCAAAGTGCACGGCGTGCAGGGCTTGCGCGTGGTCGACGCTTCGATCATGCCGACCTTGATCAGCGGCAACACCAATGCGCCATGCATCATGATCGGGGAGAAGGCAGCTGAGATGATTGTGCGTGGTGATCCGCCAAAGGTCGAGAGGAGTATCCCGGACCACGCCACAGCCAGTTGAAGCAGTTCAATCCGCTTCTGCCTGGAGAGCATGGGACCTGATTCTGCTTCTGCCCAGAGGGGTGGGCGTCCAGCTTACTGTCGATCTGGTGCGAAGCAGCAGTAAAAACCGGATACCTCGCAGTGTCAGGTAAATCGCGTCGGCTGATGTTGCTGCCGGTACCCGGCAGATCGTCAGCGGACTCCTACGCCCTCGGGAAGAATCAAGAGCGGACCATAACGCCTCACGAAAACGCCGCACCCCTGCACCGGGAAGCGGCGTTTTTATTGCGCCTGCCCCAGCTTCGAACACCATTTCCCAGCCCAGTTTTTTCCTCATCAGCGACCACATATTTACTCATTTTCCTGCGCCTCGACATCGGCCAACATCAACCCCGCCCCACAGAGGCACAAGGTCCGTCAGAGGCCACCAGCGGTATGAGTTTTTGGCGTCTAGCCCCACTGCCCCGAGACATATTCGAACTAAAAAACCACCATCCGGGAGTGTTCCATGATCAAGTCTTTCGTATCACGCGGCGTGTGTCCGCTGGCCCTGACTGCAATCGCTACCCTGTTCGCCAGCGGCGCCCAGGCCGGCACGCTGTCTATCGGGCATACCACCTGGGTGGGTTACGGCACCCTGTACCTGGCCAGGGACCTGGGCTATTTCAAGGAACAGGGCCTGACCGTCGAACTGACCGCCATCGAAGAAGCCTCGATGTACATGGCAGCGCAGGCGTCGGGCAAGTTGTCCGGTTCGGCCTCAACCCTCGATGAAATCCTCAAGTACCGCCCGCAATTCTGCTTCAGGGCAGTTGCGGCGCTCGATGAAAGCTACGGCGGCGACGGTGTGCTGGTGGGCAAGGATGTCAACAGCCTGCAGGACCTCAAAGGCAAGTCCGTTGCGGTCAACGAAGGTTCGGTCTCGCAATTCTGGCTCAACTATCTGCTCAAGAACGCCGGCATGAAGATGAGCGACCTGACCATCCAGAACATGACCGCCGACGAGGCCGCCACCGCCTTCATCGCCGGGCGCGTGCCGGCTGCCGTGACGTGGGAGCCGCACCTGACCACCGTGCGCAACAAGCAACAAGGCAAGGTGCTGGTCGACAGCAGCTCGACACCGGGGGTGATCGTCGATGCCGTGGCCCTGAACTGCGATGTGATCGAAAAGCAACCGGCTGACGTCAAGGCACTGGTCGCAGGCTTGTACAAGGCCGTGCAGTACACCAAGGAGCACCCGAAAGAGGCCTACGCGATCATGGCCAAGGGCGTCGGTGGCTATCTGGCCGACCCGACCGAACTGGCGGCTGCGGCCAAGGGCGTGCGCTTCTACGATCAGGCCATGAGCGAAAAACTGCTGGGCAGCAACGGCAGCATCGGCGACGCCGCAGCGGTCATCAAGCTGGGCAACGAGACCGCCAGCGAGTTGCAGGGCAAGCCGTACAACGTCAGCTACAACGACCTGATCGACAACCGTTTCGTCAGCCCGAAATAACCCAGGAGCACGTCATGTCCAAGCGCAACTCGTGGCTGAACCGTTGCCTTACGCCCAAGACCAGCCTGCCGATCCAGGTGATCTGGAGTGCCAGCGGCCTGGCCTGGGCCTTGTTGATCGGCCTGTGGGCTTTTCTCTCTTACGGCGGCGTGGTCCCGGCGATGTTCCTGCCGACACCGGGCGCGGTGTTCGATGCAGCGATGCGCCTGGCCCGTGACGGCACCCTGGGCCCGCACGTCTGGGCCAGTCTCGAAGTGGTGATGGTCGGCTTTGTGATCTCGTCGGTGGTGGCGGTGCCCATCGGTTTGCTGATGGGCAGCTTCCGGGTGGTCCAGGCGTTTCTCGAACCACTGGTCAACTTCATCCGCTACCTGCCGGTGACCTCGTTCGTGCCGCTGTTCATTTTGTGGATCGGCATCGGTCTGGAGCAACGCGTGTCGATCATCATCTTCGGCGTGTTCTTTCAGCAACTGGTGATGATCGCCGACGTGTCCAAGGGCATTTCCAAGGACCTGATCAACGCCTCCTACACCCTGGGCTCCAGCCGCACCGATGCCGTGCTGCATGTGATCGCGCCGGCTTCGTTGCCGGGTGTACTGGACACCCTGCGCGTGACCATGGGCTGGGCCTGGACCTATCTGGTGGTGGCCGAACTGGTCGCCGCCTCCAGCGGCCTGGGCTACCTGAGCCTCAAGGCGATGCGCGGGTTTCAGGTCGACGTGATTTTCCTGGCGATCGCGGTCATCGGCCTGTTGGGCCTGATCACCGACCAACTGTTCAGATTTCTTCGCTTGAAGGTGGCCGCATGGGCTCAGTAACCGCAAGTTCGGCAACCTCACTCAGAATGGCGCCAGTCATGGCACCGGCCGCCGCCACCGCCACGCCGCGCCTGCGGGTGGACAACGTCACGCTGCAGTACAAGACACCGTCGGGCAGCACGTTCACTGCGCTGGACAAGGTTTCGTTCGAGGTCCCCGACCAGCAGTTCGCCGTCCTGGTCGGCCCCTCGGGCTGCGGCAAATCCAGCCTGTTGTACCTGACCGCAGGCCTGGCCGAGCCCACCTCCGGCGACATCTACGTCGGCGGCAAGCAGGTCGATGGGCCCGGTGCCGATCGCGGCATGGTGTTTCAGGGCTACACGCTGTTCCCCTGGCTGACCGTGCGCAAGAACATCGAATTCGGCCTCAAGCGCCGTGGCATGCCGGCGGCCGAGCGCAAGGACATCGTCGAGTTCTACCTCAACGAGGTGGGTCTGCACCGCTTTGCCGACAACTATTCCAGGCAGCTGTCCGGCGGCATGATGCAACGCGTGGCGATTGCCCGGGCATTGGCCAACGACCCGCAGATCCTGCTGATGGACGAGCCCTTCGGCGCGCTGGACAGCCAGACCCGATTGCAGATGCAGCAACTGCTGCTCAAGGTCTGGGAACACAGCAAGAAGACCGTGCTGTTCGTCACCCATGACATCGACGAGGCCATCCTTCTGGGCGACCGGATCTTCGTCATGGGCGCCCGCCCCGGCCGGATCAAGGAGGTGCTCGACGTGCCCATCGGTCGCCCGCGCAACCTGGACATGGTCATGGACCCGGAATTCATCCGCATGAAGCGCAGCATCTTTCATCTGCTGCATGACGGGCCTGAGGAGCATTGACCTGTAGCAGCACGGCTTGCCGGCGGTAGCGATTTCAAGGGCGTCTGCGCCGGCAAGCCGGACTGCTGCAGGGGTATGTGCCGGACATGGGGGTCGGCGGGCGCCCTACCCTTCCAGATCGTCCCAATACGGTGGCGAGCCGATCGCCTGTACAAAGTAATCCCACACCGCCCGGGTCTTCTGTGAACGCAGGCGGTTTTCCGGGGACAGCAGGTAAATCTGGCTCTGCACCTGCTCGACCGACCCACCCCATTGCGGCAACAACCGCACCAGACGGTGATCGGCAAAGCTGGCTTTGCTGAACAGCCAGGACGGGAAAAACACGATACCCCTGCCCGCCAATGCCGCCTCCACCAGCACCTGCGCATTGTTGCTGCGCAGCGGGCCGTCGACGTCGATGATGTGCAACGGGCCGCCCTCGGGGTCGCGAAAATGCCAACGCTGCGCGCCGCCTGACCCCTTGTAGACCAGACAAGAATGATCGCGCAGGTCATCCGGGGTCTTCGGTTCGCCATGTTTTTTCAGGTAGGCGGGACTTGCACACAGCACGTGTTGCTGATCGCAGATTTTGCGTCCGATCAGGCCCGAGTCCTGCAAATGCCCGACCCGGAATGTGATGTCGGCGCCCTCCTGTACCGGGTCGATGAATGCATCGGTGACGGTCAGCTCGACGGTCAGCTGCGGGTACTTTTCGTATAGGCCGTCGAGCAGCCTGACGATGTGCAGATTGCCCAGGGCAACAGGCGCATTGATCCGCACCAGGCCACCAATTCCCGCGCCCTTGCCGGTGACCTTCTCGTGTGCGGCGTCCAGCAATTCGAGCACTTCGCGGATCTGCACGTAATAGCGTTCGCCGGCTTCGGTGAGCTTTACAGCGCGGGTGTTGCGATACAGCAGTTGTTGGCCGACCTCGCGCTCCAGTGCTGCGATGAAGCGCGACACCGACGAAGCCGGCACCTGAAAATGCCGCGCCGTGGCGGAAAAACTGCCGGTCACGGCCACCATGGCGAAGAACCTGTGGGCCTTGAGATGCATCGAAAGTGCCTCGTCTTGATTGCGCTTATCGCAATAGTATTTTGCCAATTGCCCGCATTGTGGCTGTTTTAGCAAGCTCCTACCATGGCGCCATCGTTTACCCAGAGACCGCCACCTGCGGTCGGAGCGCTATACCCATGATCGATCTGTTTGAACAATACGACCTCAAGGGCCTGACCCTGAGCAACCGCTTCGTCATGGCGCCGATGACCCGTTCACGCGCACCGCAAGACATCGCCACCGCGCAGATCGCGCTGCATTACACGCAACGCGCAACTGCCGGCCTGATCGTTTCCGAGGGCACGCCCATCTCCCGCGAAGGCCAGGGCTACCTGTTCAACCCGGGTATTTTCACCCAGGAGCAGGTCAAGGGCTGGAAGCTGGTGACCGACTCGGTGCGCAGCGTTGGCGGCAGCATGTTCGCTCAACTCTGGCATGTGGGCCGCGTGTCCCATACCTCGATTCAACTGGACGGCAAGGCGCCGGTCAGCTCCACCGGAAAACCGGCCCAGGGCGCAATCGCCTTTGGCTATACCGAGAGCGGTGAGCCCGGGTTCGTGCCGACTTCTACCCCTCGCCCCCTGAGCACCGAGGAAGTCGGCCGGGTCGTCGAAGACTTCGCCCAGGCGGCGCAGAACGCGGTGGACGCAGGCTTCGACGGCGTGGAAATTCATGGCGCCAACGGTTATCTGATCGAGCAGTTCCTGAACCCGCTGGTCAACGACCGCACTGATCGCTACTCGGCGAAGGATCTGCAGGACCGCCTGCGTTTTGTGTTCGAGGTGGTTGACGCGGTCAGCGCGCGAATTGGCGCGAACCGGGTGGGCATTCGCATTTCCCCGTACGGGCAACTGTTCGATATGCCCATTTATCCTGAGATCGACGAGACCTACTCGGCCCTCTGCGCGGGCATGAGCGAGCGTGGGATTGCCTACGTCCACGTCATGGATCAGTCGCACTTCTTCCTCGCAGGCGAAGACTCCGCTGCCCAGGAACAGGCCCTGCGCACATTGCTGACCCACTGCAAGGCGCAACTGGGCCAGACCGCATTGATTCTGGCCGGTGACATGACCCTGGAACGCGCCCAGGACCTGGTGGACGCAGGCCTGATCGATCTGGCTGCGTTCGGCCAGCCGTTCATCGCCAACCCGGATCTGGTAGCACGCCTGAAAAACGCCTGGCCGTTGACCCCGCCCGATCGCGACACGTACTACGGTGGCGATGCCAAAGGCTACGTTGACTACCCGCCGTACGCGGCAGCCTGACCTGGCGCGAGATGTTCAAACCATCGCGTCATTGGTAGCAGTCCGGCTTGCCGGCGGTAGCGTTCACCCAAGCGCTACCGCCGGCGAGCCGGACTGCTTCAGGGGACGCTTAACTTCGATGGTGGTTTCAGCTGACTGCGCTGGCGCGCCACATGCAGCATGTGCAGAGTAATCTTGCGTACCTCTTGTTTGCTGATTTCGATATGGCTTCTGAGCATTTGCTGGGCCGGTTCGATGCGACGCTGAAGGATGGCGCTGAGGATCTGGGCGTGCTCGGCGTAGGTCGCTTCGATACGCGGCGTCTGGGTGAAGTCCAGGCGACGGATGATGCGAATCTTCTCGGTGATTTCCAGGTGCATGCGGGCCATCTCGCTATTGCCTGCCGCTTCGACCAGGGCGCAATGGAAACGCTCGTCCAGCGCCGACACCCGCGCCGCATCCAGCAAGCGCTCGGTCGGGGTGACCAGCCACGTACGTTTCAGCTCATCCACGATCGGATTGCGCTCAAGGTCTATCTGCCCCAGGCGCGCCACGGCCGCGCTTTCAAGGACGATGCGCACGTCGTAGAGCTCCTCGAAGTAACTGAAGTCAAACGCCCTGACCTGCCAGCCACTGCGGAAATACACCTGCAGGTAACCCTCCCGTTCCAGCCGATACAGCGCCTGACGCACCGGCGTGCGGCTGGCCTGCACACGTTCGGCCACCTCGTTCTCGCTGAAGCGGTCGCCGGGCAACAGGCGGAATTCGAAGATGTCGTCCTTGAGCTGCTGGTAGATGCGCTCGGCCAAGTTGTCCGGGCGCGCTTTGGGCGTTTGCGTCTTGGCAATCTGCATGGTTCTGTCCAGCGAGTAGTCGGGAAATGACGCAGTCCTGTGGCCGTCCGGCCGGGCAACAACAGCCGTACTGCTACAGAGGGTTCAGCCGGTCGATCAGGTTTTTTTCAGGCTGGCGATGTAGGCTCGCCAGCCGCCGAAGCCGGTGATGTCCAACGCATCGCTCAGCGCCCAGGGTTCGCAGATAAAGCCCTTCACGCTGCGGCCGTCCGCCAGCTTGAGGTTGCCAATGCCCAGCGGCGCGGGGATTTCGGCGACGAACTCGCCGAAACGGGCCAGCGGGATATCCCACAACTCGACGATGATCGACTGGCCATTTTCGGCCTTCGCCAGCCCGGGTTTCGGCGGCACGGTACCGGGCAGTGCATAAAGCCGGTAGCTGCTCTCGGTCAGGGTCTGCTCGACCCACACCGCGTCGCGGCCGGTCAGCTGGACGTTCAGCGGCATGCCGGTCAGGTGCGCGCCCACTACGGCAACGCGGACACTGCCCTGCGGCGTCTGTGCCGCCGATGCTGCTGGTAACGGGCCACCGGTTGCGCCCATCGGCAGGCCCAGATGCGCTTGCCAGCGCTTGCCAAATCCGGCCAGCGCCGTGTCATGCCAGGCGGGCGCGATCAGGGTGATGCCCGCAGGCAAGCCATCGGCGCGCAGCCCCGCCGGCAATGCCAGCGCCGACAGATCCGCCAGGTTGGTGAAGTTGGTGTAGAAGCCGAACTGCGAGTTGTACAGCACCGGCTCCTGCGCCATTTCAGCGAGGGTACGGATCGTCGCCGAGGTGGGCACGACCAGCGCGTCAAAATCTGCCAGTGCCTCATTGATCTGCCGACTCAGCGTCGCGCGCAAGTACTCGGCTGTGTAGGCATCACAGGCGCTGTAGGCATAGCCGTTTTCGACAATGCCGCGCACCACCGGATTGATCGCATCCGGATTGGACGCAAGCATCGACGCCAGGGCAACAGTACGTTCAGCCACCCAGGAGCCGTAATACAGCTGTTCGGCCAGCGCTTGAAACGGGGTGAAGTCGATGCGGGTGAGTTCGGCGCCCATTTGGCCGAGGGTCAGCAGCGCCTGCTCATAGACCGCCTGATTCTGCGTATCGCCAAAAAACTCCAGGGTCGCGGGCACGGCGAGCTTCAGGCCTCTGCTGAAACCGACCGGTGCGCTATTGGGATTGCGCCGCGAGTAAGCGTCGCGGGGGTCATAACCTTCGGCGACGCCGGCCACGCATTCGGCGTCCTCGACCGTCAGGGCAAAAATCGAAATGCAGTCCACCGTGCGACAGGCGGGCACCAGCCCGGTATTGGACAGGCGGCCCTTGGTCGGTTTCAAGCCCACAATGTTGTTAAAACCGGCAGGTACGCGACCGGAACCTGCCGTGTCAGTCCCCAGGGAAAACGCCACCAGGCCGCGCGCGACCACCGATGCCGAACCGGAACTGGAACCCCCGCTCACGTAGTCGGCATTGAAGCTGTTAGGCACCGCGCCGTAAGGCGAACGCGTGCCGACCAGTCCGGTGGCGAACTGATCGAGATTGGTCTTGCCCATCAGGATCGCACCGGCGGCCCGCAGGCGCGCCACCACGCTCGCATCCTCGTTGGCGGTATAGGCGAATTCCGCGCAGCCGGCGGTGGTCAGCCATTGCGCGGCATCGATATTGTCCTTGATGGCGAACGGCACGCCATACAGCGGCAGTTTGCCAATCTCGCCGCCTGCGGCCTCCAGGCGGCCGGCCAACTCCGCCAGCTGCGCGCTGAGCTGTGCCGCGCTGACCAGCGAGATCCACGCGGGGTCCGTCGCCGGATAGACCTTGAGCAGCGTGAGCAAGCTGTCCGGGGTCAATTCGCCGCTCTGGTAAGCAGCAAGCCACTGGGTCACGGTCCGGCCAAACAGGGGGTGTTGAGGGTTCTGCATCACGGATTCCATCTTGTATCCAAGTTTGAATCCATTCAAAGCAATAGCTGAGCCATAGCGCTGCAGAGCTTGATAACCGGGGGTGTTGACGGGCATACAGGGAATGATGACGGCAACACATGCCCCTTGGCGGGTCACGCCTGCAAACTTTTGGTGCCAAGGAAGACTAAAGATGAACGCACCCAGCTTCTGCCAAAAGCCGGCTCCTACAGTGGGTTCGGGGTAGGCCGCAAGAATTGATCGCGGCGCGTTTTGTGTTGGGGTGACGCGCAGCGTCGGGAGGCGCATTCCCACGCGGAGCGTGGGAACGATCATGCCTCGCTCTGAGCTCTGAGCCCGAGTCAGCTTCCTGCGCGTTACTTCAACAACCCCTCCACCACCTCCGGCGTCACGTAGTGCGGGCCGTCGAACAGGTACAGCGGGTACCCCGAGTACGCCGCAAGCTGGGGTTTCAACTCTTCAGCGGTGGCGGAACGAAAGCCACCACCGACTTGCGGACGAAACGCTTCGACGATGATTTTTACCCGGTTGGCGCCAAGCGTTTTGCGCAGCGCATCGGCATAGGTACGTGCCACCGGCGCTGTGCGGGCATAGACTCCGACGCCGTCCTGGAAGAACACGCCGATGTCATCCGGCAACCAGGATTCTAGCCAGTCGGCCGTGGCCTGGGGGCCAATGTTGGCGCCGTCGTAAACGCTGATCCACAGCGGCCTTGGCAGTCTGGCGAGCAGCGCCGGTAGCTCTTTGGCGCGGCTCCAGCTGGGGTCGACTTCCGCCGGGAAATACCACCCGGTAACGTTGAGCGGCGTCTTCACCGCGGCCATGCGCTCGGACAACGCCGCCAGTTCCTCGATGTTGTCCCGCGAGCGGTTTTCGCTGAAATAACCGGCCAGGCCGACAATCGCCTCCTGCGCCCACGGCTCTTTGGCGATGCGGGCCCAGTCGGGCAGGACCGGCACCTGGGGCACGCCAGAAGCGGCCACGAACGCCTGCCCGTCCACTGCCGTCCATTGCACCAGCAGTTGATGCACCCCCAGCTTCTGCCACTGGCCCTCGATACCCACCGTGGCGTTGTCCGGCTGCCAGACGATGCCGACGACGTTCGGCCGCAGGCTGTGGCCCAACTCGTACAACGCCTCGACCGCCAGCCCCAGGGCGCCCATCAGCAGCGCAGCCAGCGAGACTCTGAGCAGCGACGACATCTGCGGTTTATTCAATGCATCCCTCACCACGAATAGGTCATGCGCGCGAACACGCCCTGGGCGCTGTCATCGCCGAACACCTTCTCGCGGTATTGCACGGAGAAGTCGATATAGGATTGTGGCGCCTTGTGCCGGGTTTCGCGGAACCAGTAGCGCACGCCGATCCCCACCCCGGCGCCACCGGCGCTGTCGGAGGATGTGTGGTTACGGCCCATGGCATCGACCTGGCTGTGCATTTTCGAGTCGTAATCGGCGGCGGCAACGATATGCGGAAAGATCACCAACCGCCGGCTGACCCGATCCAGGCGAATGCTGCGACCCAATTGCCACTCGCTGTTGAAGTAATTGCGCTTGTCCTGCAGGTAGCGCCCGCCTTCGGCATAGAACTGCGAAGTCCACCAGCTCGGCACATCCACCCGCAGGTCGGTGCCGATGCTCGAACCATAGCCCAGCCGCACCAGCCAGTCGCCTTTGACGCTGGAACCGGCCAGCGGGAAGGTGCGTTCAAAAGCCGCCATGACGTTGTATTCGGAGAACGGCTTGATGCGCGCACCGACCGCGCCTTGCAGGGCGTCCAGCCCCTTGTCGTTGCCGCTGTCCTTGTTCCACAGGGTGTCAGTGACTCGCCCGTACAGCTCGACGAAACGTGCATCGCGATAGCCGGCCGGGCGCCAGAACACCTCGGTGCTGTTCTGCACGCTGTCATTGCTGCTGCTCGGCGCGCCGCTCAAACCGTTGCTGGTGCTGGCGCCGCGATAAGTCGTGGTGTTGGTCACGCCCCATACCCGCGACAGATCGGACACCGCACGGCGAGTGTCGAACACCTGCTGGTCGGGCATCTGCAAATCGCCGGTCTGCTGGTAATCGAGCACCCGCTTGAAGTAAGCGATGGCTTGTACATCGTCGGGGCTGCGCATTGCCGTGTAGGCCGCATCCTGGACTTCTTTGGGCGCCAGACCGTTGTGCCGGTCCACACGCTTGAACACCGCAAGGGCGGCGCGATCATCGCCGGCCTGGCTGAGGAAATAGGCCATCTGCACTTCGTCGCCCGGCTGCAATTCACCGGCATCGCGAGCCTGTTGCAGACGCTCCATCGCCTCATGTGGCTGACCCATGGCAGCGTACAAGGACGCCTGTTCGCGCAGCGGCAGATTGCCCACGGCCAGGGCCTGGGCGAAGTCCTGCTGCGCGCCGCGCGAATCGCCCAGGCGCTGGCGCATCTGCCCGCGCTGGGCCAGCAAGGTGGCGTCATTACCCTTCAGCGCCAGCGCCTCGGTAGCCGCCGAACGCGCCTGGGCATATTGCTCCTGGGCGATCAATGCACTGACCAGCAAACGACGGTAGGCAATCTCGTTGGGGAAACGCCGGACCACATCACGGGCATAACTGACCGCTGCATCATTGTCGCCCCGCGCCAGGGCCTGGTAACCCTTGGCGGCGACCAGCACGGCCATCTGCTCATGGAGGGTCTGCAACCGGCGGCTCAAGGCCGGCTGCTGTCCGACCGCGTCGATGGCCTGATGGGTGGCGACCTCGGCTTCATCCAGGCGTTGCTGACGCTGCAAGGCTTCGATCAGCATCATGCGGTAATCGAGGTTGCCCGGCGCCTGGCTGATGGCCTTGCGGGCGAAGTCCGCCGAGCGCTGGTAGTCGCCGTTGGCGTAGGCGCGCAAGGCACGGCTGCCGTCCAGATAACCCGGCTTGCGCCGAGCGTCCGGGTAGCGCTCGGGGTGGTCACGGCGGTCCTTGTCGCGCTCAGCGAGGGTGATCAGCTTGCGCAGCCGGTCCACGTCGGCCCGCTGACGCAATGCCTCCTGAGCCTTGGCAATTGCCAGATCGTAGTCCTTGTCGTTGTAGGCGCTGTAGGCCTCATTGGCGATGACGAAGGCTGGCCCGGTCAACGGCAGAGGCAGGATTTGCGGCTGCGACTGCGCCTGACACAGCAACGGCAGCATCCCCAGGCTCAGACCCAGATTGAACCTGAGCCTGCGATGGCAAAACTGCGCAAGCTTCATGACGGTTGCTCCGTTCGATCATTCGATGAAGGGTGGCTGTGCTGGTACGCCACTGCCTGTTCGATGGTTTCACGCGACAGCACACCGCTGTCCACCAGGTAGTCGCCGATGCGGCCATGGACATGCGGACGGTAATGCAGCATGGCGCGGTCGAAGGTCTGCCGTTCCAGCAAGCCTTGATCGATCAGCAACTCACCCAGCAGCGGCGTGGCCGCAGGCAAGGGTTGACCGACGACGACTTGCAGCTGGCGCAACTGCGTGACGATTTCGCTTTCCCGCGCGATCAGCTGCACCGGTTCCACGCCCATCTGCTCGGTCAGTTGCAGCAATCCCTCTTCCGATAAAGGACTGGCCACAGCGACTTCCGGACGTCCCTGGATGTCCAGCGCCAGCGGCACCACGCGCCAGCGCAAACAGAACTCATCGGCCAGCACTGACGTCGGCTGCACCTTGGCCGCGACGTCGAACACCCGCGGCAGGTCGTTCTGGAAAGCGATGGCCTCGGCCAGGGTTTCGTCGTCGAGCCAGCCATGACTGAGCAGGATGCGACCCAGGGGCATCTGCCGGGTCTGTTGCTCGTCGAGCGCGATCTGCAGGTTTTCATCGTTGATGGCCTGCCACGACAACAGCACACTGCCCAGTTTGCGCGGCGCCCGCGCCACCAGATCGGTGGACGGGAAATCATGCATGGTCTTGTCCCAGACCAGTTTGCGATTGAGCAGCTTGCCCACCAGAAACAGGCGCCAGGCCCTGGCTGCGGCCATGAAGTTGACGAAGTTGCCAACGACCATCCGCGGCATCGACAACAGCCCGTGCTGCCAGCCGTAAATGATGGTGGTGAAGTAGCAACGGTGAGCCATGCGCCAGAGCAACGCCACACCGTTGGCCGCCAGCAGAAAACCGACCAGGCCACTGGTTTCGAAGGGCGTCGGGAAGCTGGTGTTCCACAGGCCGCTGGCACGCAGCACGATCAGCACCAGCAACTGGGCAAGAATCACGTAGGCGATGATGCTGACAAACGAGGTGACCACGCCCTTGCGGTCGCGGAACAACAGATAACGATTGGCCAGCGATCCGCTCCAGCCCATCTGCTCCCAGCCTTGCAGGCCGATGCCCAGGGTCCAGCGGGCTTTCTGACGGAAGGCGGTGCGAAAGGTATCGGGGAAGAACTCGCGCACGCATAACGGCATTTCCAGGGTCGACTCGTAGGGCGCGCGAAACCAGGACTTGCGCAGCACCCGGTACAGCACCGGGAAGCGCACGAAGATCGCACTCATGCCATAGCGGGCCAGACGCGCGCCGACGTCGTAATCCTCGGTCAGGCTGTCGGTGTTGAACGGCTGGTTGTTGGTCTCATCGGCCAGCACATGCAGGGCGCGGCGGGAGAAACAGGTGCCGACGCCGGCAGAGGGCACGCTGTCGGTCATGCTTTCGCGTACCACCAGGTCCTTGCCGTGCCACTCGGCGAACTCATCCATGTAGGTGCCTGCGACCCACTCGTACCAGTTGCGTTCCAGCGATACCACCGGCAGCTGGATCATGTCCTTGCGCGGCAGCAGGTAGTTGAACAGGCGCATTTCCAGCGGATGCAGCACGTCCTCGCTGTCGTGCAACACCACCCCGGCAAAGCTTACGCCATGGGTCTGCTCGTAGAGGAAAATCGCCTGGATCACCCAGTTCAGGCAGTCGGCCTTGCAGGTCGGGCCGGCGTGGGGCACCTCCACGCGATGCAGCTGCTTGTAACGACGGCGCATGCGCTCGACTTCATCGATGGTGCGCTGATCGTTGATGTAGGTGCCGACGAAAACCACGTAGTTCTGGTAGTCCAGGGTCGCCACCATGTTCTCGATCATCGGCGCGATGACGTCGTATTCCAGCCACGCCGGCACCATGATTGCCAACGGCTGCTCATCACGGGCCATCAGTTGCTCGGCGGTCAGCGGCCGATAGCGGCGCTCGGCAGTGAACTTGCGATACAGGCGCCGGGCCCAGTACCACAGGTCGATGAACAGATCGTCCACGCTGGACACCAGGATGATGGCCGCGACCACTATGGTCGCGACCTCCAGCGCGCTGTAGTAATGGGCCAGCCAGTAGGGCCAATAGAGCGAGGTCATCGCAGCGCCCTTACTGTCGGTTGCGACGGGCGCGACGGCCGGCCAGCAGCAGCAACAGAAAGGCGATCAGCGCTGCCGGAATCAGCCACAGCGCCGAGGGTTTGCGCCATGCATCCAGGCCCTTGGGCTCTTGGTCGTCGATCATTTGACTGCCCGTCGGATCCTTCGCGTCAAAGGTGGTCAGCGGCCCGTCGTCACCCAGAATGGTCACGTTGCCGCGCTCGAGCAGCACTGGCCGGCCGAAATTCGGCGCCTGGCCACCCAGGGTGCGATAGAGCATGCCATGCTGGCTGCCGGACTCGACCACTTGCAGGACCGCCAGATGGTTGAGCGACTTGAGGTCGAGCAGGGTCTGCTCCTTGTGATGAATCAGCAGCTGGCCCTGGTAGTCGACCTGCACCGACTCGTCGCTGCCCTTGACCGGTACCTCGAAGGCCAGAAACGGCTTATCGGGCGTCACTGCCACCTTGGCGTCGTCACTGACCTTAAGCTGCGCGCGCAACGGCGAAACACCACTGGCACTGGCGACCCGAATCAGCTGCGGCAGGCTGCTGGCCGGACGGTCGAGATAGCTCTGCGGGACCCACAAATCGGTGGCCGCTGCGAAACGCGCGGCCATGCCGGAGAAGTCATTGTCCAGTGCGGTCTTTTCCAGGGTCAGATGGCTGCTGGGCAGGATCGAGACCGGGAACGCCTGTGGGGTTTCCCGGCACAGGTCGCTGACCGGCTGACGCTGGAACGACACCCGCAAGGTATTTTGCGCGGCCAGTGCGTAGCGCGGGATACGTGCTTCGATGCGTTCTTTCTGGCCATTGGCATCCAGCTGCCGGGCGCCAATCAGGAAATCGTTGAGGAACAGGCTGGCCACCGGCGCGGTGCCCGAGGCGCCCGGTGCAGCGGCGACATCCACTGCGGCGCTGACCGGTACGCGGCCGTCATAGGCCATGCTGCCCAGCGCAAAGCTTGCGCTCCAGTCGGCCTTGGCCAGCACATCGATGCTGCCAGGCTGGCCGCCCAACCGCGTCAGGGCTACCCGCCCGTCTTCGCTGAGCGGCATGTTGGCTTCTTCACCCACGGTCAGCTGACGGCTGCGTGCCAGCTTGTTCCAGGCGGCGCTGAACAGACCGATGGCTTTGCCTGCGGCATCCTGATTGATCATCAGCACCGGGTGCGCGCCGAGCAGTGCCAGACGAACATTGTCGCTGCCGGTGGCGGTGATCGCCGCGTTGACATGGCGCTCACGCCATTGGGCAAATGCGCCGGCGGCGGCTGGATCGAGACTTTGCACCTGGCGTTGCAGGGCATCCAGCGAGTCGTTGATCGCCTTGAGCAACTGCGGATCACTGACCGCCATATCGGCATTCAGCGCGGGCGCCTGCCCGAGCATCAGCAGCGCACCGATCTGCGCCGGATCATCGAGCGTGCGCTGGCCTTTGCCGTCGAGGCTGGCGAAGGCCGGAATGGCCCTGAGTTCCGCCGGAATGCTCAAAGCCCCCAGGTCGATGCTGTCCTTGAGCGATGGAAACGGCACGATCCGCGCCTGCTTGCCGATACGCTCCAGGCCCACCCCCAGACGCCAGGCTGCGTCATAACTGGCGCCGGACAGCGGTCCGGGAGCGACCAGGATGCCCGGCTTGCCCGGCAAGGCATTCCAGGCGGCACCGACGTCCTGCAACTGGCTGGCATCGTAGCTGTAGCTCAGGCGGGTATGAGGATCGATGCGCAGCACGTTGCCGATGGCGCGGTCGTCCTCGCATTGCACCCGGGAGATGATCGACGACCAGCCAATGCCCAGTCGCACCGAACCGCTGTTTCGCGGCGCTTTGTCCACACCCAGCACGGCGCTGGCATCGCCCTCCCCCTCATTGAGCCCCAGCGCGCGCACCGGGTATCCGTCCAGAGACAGCAGCAGCGTGTTGCGCCCGGCTTCGCCGTTAAGGTAACTGGCGTCGAAATGCAGCGTGGCATCGGTCAAGGGCACATCGCCGGGGACCGGCAGGTACAACTCACGGCGGGCGTCGGTGGCATTGAGAATGATCGGGCGGTCGATCCCCAGGTCGCGCAATTCGACGACTCGCTGCTGGCGAGTGTCGGCATTCAGACGGCCGATAGCCTGGCTTAACGGGCTCTCGGCGGCGACCGCGAAGGCAGGGGCGACAGCCAGCAGGCTCAAGCCACAGGCAAGGGCGTGCAACGCCGCCGGGTGAACGGTAACGGAAGACTTCATTCAGGCAGTTCTCGATCAATACGAATGTGCGTGGGCGCCCGGCGAATGCACGGGCCGACAACGCCGGGCGTGTGCTCTCGCGGTTCAATCCGCTCCCACAGGGATCATCGGGCCGGGCCATGGCAATGGCCGGCCGGGTGGTCGGCGACGTCGCTAATGCAGACTGGAAACCGAACGCAGGTGCACGGGCGGGCGTTGCGCCTCGGCCGGCTCTGAACGTTTGCCGGGCAGCTGCACGACGAACTCATCCACCGGGCGGCCCATCAAGGCGTCGACGATACGTGCGCAGGCATTGCCGTCGCCGTAGGGGTTGGCCGATTGCGAGGCCATGCGCCACAACTGCTCGTCATCGAACAATGCACACACGCCACGCACGATGGCATCGGGATTGGTGCCCACCAGGCGCACGGTGCCCGCCGCAACGGCTTCGGGACGTTCGGTGACATCGCGCATCACCAGCACCGGCTTGCCCAGCGACGGGGCTTCTTCCTGTACGCCGCCGGAGTCGGTCAGCACCACATGGGCCAGTTGCATCAGGCGTACGAACGACAGGTAATCCAGGGGTTTGATCAGGTGCACGTTGGCCAGGTCACCCAGCTGTTCGGTCACCGGCCCCAGCACATTGGGGTTCAGGTGAACCGGGTAGACGATCTGTATGTCGTCGCGACTGGCCAGCGTGCGCAGCGCCTTGCAGATGTCGAGAAAGCCGTCGCCGAAATTCTCCCGGCGGTGGCCGGTGACCAGCAGCATCTTGCGCGCAGGGTCCAGAAAGCTGAACTGGCGGTCGAGCGCCACGCGCAACTGGCGGTTGCTGTCGATGCGCTCGGCGGTCATTTTCAGCGCGTCGATCACCGTATTGCCGGTGACGAACGAGGTGCCCTGCAACCGCTCGCCCAGCACGTTGCGGCGCGACTGCGCGGTGGGCGTGAACAGGTGATCGGAGATCAGATCGATGCTGCGCCGGTTCATCTCTTCCGGCCAGGGCTGGTGGATGTCACCCGTGCGCAGGCCGGCTTCGATATGCGCCACGGGAATGCGCCGATGGAACGCCGACATCGCGGCGACCATCGCCGAGGTGGTGTCGCCATGCACCAGCACCGTGTCTGGCTGGGCATGTTCGAGCACCGGGTCGATGGCTGCATACAGCGCAGCGGTCAGGGTATTGAGGGTCTGCCCCGGGGTCATCACATCGAGTGTGTAGTCGGCCTTGAGCTCGAACATGTCCAGCACCTGCTGCAACATGCTCTGATGCTGACCGGTGATGCAGATCTTCGAGTCGATCCCGGGCTCGGCGGCCAACGCCTTGACCAGTGGCGCCATCTTGATGGCTTCCGGTCGGGTACCGAAAATCGAAAGGACTTTAAGCCTGGAGTGTGCACGCGCCATTCATTCCTCCCGCGCATCGACATGCGCCGCTCGGCAGCGGCCTGAGGCCATAAACGGCTCAGATCACTGACAGGTAGTTTTTATCAACGGGTAGAAACAATCGCAGAGATAATTCGATATTCACTTCATTGTGAAACTAAGCCAGTCCTTATTACCCGGAACTGCGAGGATTATTAGCAGATAAAAAACGCATTGCAAAAGGTTTTATAGCGCTTTCAACAAGTTGATGTTTTTCAAAAACTTTTACACTAAAAGAGGGTCTGTACAAGATTTGCTTTCGCTTGTGACCGCCCGAAGGCCCCGTCCGCGTGGGCACGAGAGTGTGCCGCAGTGCACATGTCAGAGTAAAGCGTTGAACTTACAGTCATTAATGGCTGTCGCCGCCGAAGGGTTGTTAATGCATTAGTTAATTAGACGTTACTCTAGCAGTCGCTGAGAAACGGATCCAAAAAACCGACGAAGCTGCAATCGACATAAACAATCCTGTGCCCGGCGTTTCGACAGTTGGCCGTGTCGTTACGCCGGGCCAGGCAGAGCTGTGACAAACCGGTTAGTTCAGACCCGCGCATCATCGAGCGTCTATTTACACCAGATATTTGTTGAACCACTCCAGCGTCCGGTCCCATGCCAGTCTGGCCGCTGCATCGTCGTAACGGGGGGTCGAGTCGTTGTGAAAGCCGTGGTTGGCGCCGGGATAGATCCAGGCCTGGTAGGTCTTGCCGGCGGCCTTGAGCGCCTGCTCATAGGCCGGCCAGCCATCGGTGATGGGTTTATCCAGCTCGGCGTAATGCAGCAACAAAGGGGCGTTGATCCGGCCGACGTCCTCGGCCTTGGGTTGCCGGCCGTAGAACGGCACTGCGGCGGCCAGTTCCGGATACGCGACAGCAGCGGCATTGGCCACCCCACCGCCATAGCAGAAACCTGTGATGCCCACCTTGCCGGTCGATGCATGGTGCGCCATCAGCCACTCGATGGCGGCAAAGAAATCATTCATCAGCTTTTCAGGGTCAACCTGCTGCTGAAGCTCCCGGCCCTTGTCATCATTACCGGGGTAGCCGCCGACCGAGGACAGGCCATCGGGTGCCAGCGCCACGAATCCGGCCTTGGCCAGACGCCGGGCAACGTCTTCGATGTAAGGATTGAGGCCACGGTTCTCATGCACCACCAGCACCGCAGGCACCTTGCCGGTGGCTTTGGCCGGACGCACCAGATAACCGCGAACCTGGCCGTGGCCCTTGGGCGAGGGATAGGCAATGTACTGGGCGACGATGTCCGGGTCGGTGAATTCGACCTGTTCGGCCAGCGCATAATCCGGGCTCAAGGACGCCAGAATCGCCGTCGCCGTGAGGCCGCCCAGGGTGAACACCGCGGCGCGATCAAGAAACTCGCGGCGATTGATTTTGCCATGCACATAGAAGTCATACAGCTCGAGCAGTTCCGGGGCGAAATCCTTGGCGGTGAGACGGGTCATCGGTGTGCTTCCTCATCGAATGTCGACTGGCGACCTGGCCCCGCAGGCGGGCTGCTCAGGCGTGGCGCGCAACAGTGATTAAAGCAGTGTTTTGCAGCCGTGAAAAAATCCCGGCCGTGCCCGCCCGATCGGGCTGAAAGCTGACCGGGGTGAAAACCATCAGCGGTCGATTACACGGTGCTGCTTGCCTGCGCCGACCCGCCAGCGGCTTACAGCGCTTGCAGCCCCCACAACACCTGCAGCACATGCTGCGTCGAACGTTCGACGTTTCCGCCGCGATGGGCGATGCCCAGTTCCCGCCATAGCGGCGGTTGCAAAGCCCGCATGGCGATTCGCGTTTCCGGCGGTGGCGTCGAGGCCTCGTGGGGCAGCAAGGTCGCACCGTAACCTGCGGCCACCAGACTCTTGATCGCGTCGTTGTAGTTGAGCTGGATCCGCGGCGTCGGTTGCGGACCCTGGCTGGCGAACCACTCCCCTACCTGGCGCGACAGGCGCGTGCTGTTGTCGTTGAGAATCAGCGACTGGCCGGCCAGCCACGGGGGAGTGATCACCTCGGGGGACTCCCAGCGAGCCGGCAAAAAGGCCATGATCGGGTCGCGTCGCCACGGGGTGATCTGCAACCCTTTGACCGGCGATTGCGGCAAAGCGATGACGCCGATGTCCAGACTGCCGTCGCCCAGCTTGTGCAAGGTCTGCTGGGAGGTCAGCACCGCGACCTGCACGTCGATGCCGGCGTGATCCTGACCCAGGGTTTCCAGTGCCTGCGGGATCAGTTGCGCGATAACGCCGGTCGACGCACCCAGCCTCACGCGCCCCGCCAGCCCCTTTACCTGGCGCTCGACATCCTCCAGCGCCTGCTCGGCATCGGCCAGCAGACGCCGGGCGCGTTCGATCAGGGTCTCGCCAATCGCCGTTGGCTGAATCCGCCCCCGGGTCCTGGACAGCAACGGGCCACCGATCCGCGCCTCCAGATCGGCAATGTGCAGGCTGACGGTAGGCGGCGCCAGATTGAGCACCCTCGCCGCCTCGGCGAACGAGCCGTGCTCGGCAATCACCAGCAGGGTTCGCAGGCGGTCCAGACTGATTTCACGCATACACCGTCACCTTCAGAAAAGCTGAACACGAACGTCATTAAATTCAACTTTCTCTATCTTAGTCGCTATCGGAAGATGATCGCCATTGACCACTGATGCCGAGGGCAGAACATGACCATCCCTGTTGTTTTCATCGACGGCGACCAAGGCACAACCGGTCTGCAGATTCACCAGCGCCTGCAAGGCCGCACCGACCTGAAACGGGTCACCTTGCCCGCCGGACAGCGCAAGGACCCGAAAAGCCGGGCAGCAGCGATCAATGCCTCCGACATCGCCGTGCTGTGCCTGCCGGATGACGCCGCACGCGCCGCCGTGGCAAGCATCGAAAACCCTGCGGTACGGGTAATCGATGCCAGTTCGGCGCACCGCACCGACCCTGACTGGGTCTACGGTTTTGCCCAGCTGAGTCAGCAGCAGCAAGCACTCATCGCCACGGCCAGAAGGGTCAGCAACCCGGGCTGCTACCCGACCGGCGCGGTGGGCCTGCTGCGTCCGTTGCTGGACGCAGGGCTGCTGCCGCGTGATTACCCGATCAGCATCAACGCCGTCTCCGGCTACTCGGGCAAAGGCCGTGCCGGGGTCGATGAGTTCGAAGGGCCGGACGCGGCGCAGGCCACGCCGTTTCAGATTTACGGCCTGAGCCTTGCGCACAAGCATGTTCCGGAAATCCAGCGCTACAGCGGTTTGAGCGAGCGGCCAATGTTCATCCCGGCCTACGGCTCGTTCCGTCAGGGCATCGTGCTGACCATCCCCCTGCAACTGCGACTGCTGGGCCCAGGCGTGACGGGCGCTGGGCTGCACGCCTGCCTTGAGCAACATTACGCTGGCAGCGATTTTGTCGAGGTCATGCCGATGGAGCAGTCACAGGCCCTGAGCGGGCTCGATCCTCGGCAATTGAACGACACCGACAAACTGCGTCTGATGGTCTTCGAGAACGCCGGGCATGTGCTGTTGGCGGCGGTCTTCGACAACCTGGGCAAAGGGGCAGCCGGTGCTGCGGTGCAGAACCTGGACCTGATGATCGCTGGCGCCTGATCGCTCCCGGTTGCAGTGCTCGATCAGGCAGCTGCAGGGTTGATGCCCCGCTTCAAAGCCACGTGGCCTCGCTGCTGCCCAACGCACAGGCGGCAAGATCCCAGCGGGTCGGCGCGCCCTGCACCTGCCCCGCTGGCTTGAGTCGTTGCGCCGGGCCCCAGGCGCTGTGTTCGATGTGTGGGGCAAAGTCCGCTGATTGCACAGGGGTCAGCGGGTGCGCTGTCGGGAAATCGACCGGGCATTGCATGAGCAGCCTGGCACTGCGCGCGAGAGACGCCTGCATCTGGCTGCCGTGGCCGCTAACCAGGCGTTGGCTGAGCCCGCTGACAGCCGCAGCGGCCATCAGGTAACCCGTCGCGTGGTCGAGTGCCTGCACCGGCAATGGCACAGGTTTGTCGCTGCCGCTGGCGCGCATCCCGGCGTCGGCGATTCCGCTGCTCATCTGCACCAGACTGTCGAACCCCCTGCGCTCGCGCCATGGGCCGGTCCAGCCATAGGCATCCAGCGAGATGTCGACCAGCCCGGGGTTGAGCTCACGACGACGTTCTACGCCCAACCCCAGGTGCGCGAGCGCATCGGCTCGATAACCATGAATCAGCACATCGGCCTGGATCAACAGTTGCTCAAAGGTTCTACGGTCCGCCGGCGCGCGCAGGTCGAGTCGGGCGCA
The DNA here is from genome assembly GCF_044900785.1 of Pseudomonas sp. NPDC087358. Classification (NCBI taxonomy): domain Bacteria; kingdom Pseudomonadati; phylum Pseudomonadota; class Gammaproteobacteria; order Pseudomonadales; family Pseudomonadaceae; genus Pseudomonas; species Pseudomonas sp. NPDC087358. Next base: position 253,525 of record NZ_JBJDOA010000003.1, on the reverse strand, counting down.
GCGCTTGCCCAGCACCACCTCCGGCACCGTGCCCGGTTCTTCCCAGCCGTAAGGGTCGATGCGCAGTACTTGCGCGCCGAACCCGGCGAGAAACCGGGTGGCGACAGGGCCGGCCAGAATCCGCGTCAGGTCCAGCACCCGAATGCCATGCAACGGCCGTTCGACGCTGCCTGCCCAGGTCGCCGGTGCGCCCTGCGGCCCGCGCTGGCGATGCAGCAATGGCTCAGCGTTGACGCTCATGCCTTGTGGATGCACGGCCCATTGCCGGGCCGTGCGCATGGCGGCGGCACAGCCCTGACGCTCGACGATGGCGCTTTCCAGCGCACTGGCTTGCCAGCGACCGACCGCCTTGGCCACGGCATCACGATCGGCGCGGGTGCCGAGCACGGCCAACGCCGCGTCACGGTGATGCGGCGCATTGGTATGCAGCCTGATCCAGCCGTCTGCGGTTTGATAATCACCTGCCACGGCGTCCCACTGCGCCGGCAGCGCCCAGCCTTGCGGACGAAGCGAGCTGGCAAACCACAACGAGGCCAGGCGCCGGTCTACCACCACCTGTGGTGCTGTGCCCGACACCTGTTGCAGTAGCTCGCTGACCGCCAGATGAGCGACGCCCACCGCGGCGGCGGCGAAATCGGTGACGGCGAACACTGAGGGGAGTGATCCTTGTGCGCTGATGCGCAACCGCAGCAGCTGCTCGGGATCGCCCGCCAGTGCCTGCCAGAACTCACCCAGGAAATGCCCCATGGCGGCCGGCATGTGTTGATCGTTGCTCATGCTCATTGTTGATGAACCTCCGTCCTGCGGCAGATCGCCCGCTCAATCATGTCAACTCAACCCGCAACCATTCGATCAGCCGATTGGCTTCCTCGCGCGGTGCCTGCCCATCACGGCGATAGACCGACAGCGCTTCGCACAGGTGAACGCTCTGCGAGAACGGCGCGAGCAAAACGCCGTTGTCGAGCATTCGCTGCGAGGTGCGCCGCCAGCCCATGGCCAGCCCGTGACCTTCCACCGCTGCGTGCAGCATCAGCGCGTAAGTGTCGAACGACCGCCGCCGGGCACCCGGCGGCACTTCAGCGCCGAAGGTCGCCAGCCAGGTATCCCACTCCAGTTGATAAACCGGTAACGCATCATGGTGCAGCAAGGTGTGGCCGCTCAGCTCATCGAGACCCACGGCGGTGCGACCTCGCAGGTAACCGGGGCTGCACACCGGGAACACCTCGTCCGTTGCGCTGAACAACAGCGGGTGCAGGCCGTGGTCGCGATTGCTGCTCTGCATCGCCACGTCGAAGTACCCCTGGAACTCGGTCAGGGGAGCGGTCCAGGTGACCATCTTCAATTCAATGTGCGGGTACTGCTGGTGGAAGTTCGACAGCCTGGGCATCAGCCAGTGAAATGCTTCACAGGGCTGGCACAGCAACACCACTTCATTCTTGCCGGCCACCCCGCGCAGTCGATCTGCGGTGCTGGCGACCTCGCGCAATGCATTACCCAGGGTGAGGCTGAATTCGCGTCCGGCGTCGGTGAGGAACACCCCCCGGTTGCGGCGCTGAAACAGGCGGATGCCCAGACTGTCTTCCAACGCCCGGATCTGCCGACTGACCGCGGCCTGGGTCAGGTGCAATTCATCGGCGGCGCGAGAAAAGCTCAGCAGGCGCGCGGCTGCTTCGAAGGGCAACAGGCTGGCCAGCGGCGGCAAGGACTTACCCAGCTTATTCATGATTTCCAGTAATGCATGCTGACGAAGACATCATTTGTAGCACAGCGCGCAGGATCGGCAAGATATGGCTCGCACAACGTCACACGGACTAGGGCTTGACGGCGGGAAGGAGCCCAAGAACGTCAGCGCAGGCAAGCCGGACTGCCAGAGGTCGGCGTCAGGTGACGAGGTGGTTTCAAACGGCACAGGTATTTTCATCGGGCTGCAGGGATGTTTCAAACCCCAGGCAGCCGTAACAGCACGGCAGGAGTCAGCATGAGTGCATCGCGTACGGTCATCTTGCAAGGCGTCGGATTTGCCGTGCTCGCCACCATGAGCTGGGCCTGCAACTTCATCGCACCTTATGTACTGCAGGGCTACAGCATCGCCGACTTCATGCTGGTGCGGTTCGTGATGGCCGGGGTGCTGGGTGCTCTGCTGCTGGCGCGGTACCGCGCACAATTGCGCGGCTTGCATGCACGCCAATGGATGACCGCCATGGGGCTCGGTGTGCTGGGGTATCTGGGCTACAGCAGTTGTATTGCCGGCGGCGTGATCTACGGCGGCCCGCTGATGATTGCCGCATTCATCGCAGCGGTGCCGATGTTGCAGGCCTTGCTGGGTAACGCCAGGCATCGCTCGCTGCGCTGGGGCCAATTGGCAATGCCGATAGCACTGCTGTGCCTGGGTCTGGTGTTGATCAATCGGCAGGCGATCGGCGATCCGCCCGGCCCGGCTGCCGAGCTGTGGCTGGGCCTTGCATGTTCGGTGGGCGCAGTGTTGCTGTGGCTGTCGTTCAGTGCCGTCAATCAGGCGGCATTGGAGCGCCTGCACGGCGAGGCGACCAGCGCCTGGACCTGCCTGATGATGATTGGCGCAGGGCTCGCTGCCCTGCTGCTGACGCCGCTGGCCTTGGCGGCTGATCTGCTGCGCCTGCCGGTGTTGGGCGTTGCCATCCCAGCGGCCATCGAGCTTTACGGCTGGGCGCTGTCGATCGCCTTGCTCTCTTCAGTGATTGGCGCCTGGGCCTGGAACATGGCTTCGCGCCGTCTGCCGATGGTCTTGTCCGGGCAATTGATCGCACTGGAATCGTTCTTCGCCACAGTGCTGGGCCTGGCCTTCAATCATCGCCTGCCGACCCTGGCCGAAGTCGTGGGACTGGGCCTGATTCTGTTCGGCACCGCCTGCGCGGTGCGGATGATTCTGGCGCCAGCGACACGCGCCGGTCAGCGTTGCCCACCCACCTCGGATCCGGCACAAACGCCACACCCGTAGCAGCGGGCATGCCCCTCGAGCGCAAGTAGGAGCGGGCTTGCCTCTGGGCCGCACTCGGACGAGCGGCGACGCAGTCGTCGTAAAACCTGCGCCTGCGGTGTTTCTGACACACCGCGTCATCCGGTTTGACGACGGGTTCCCCGCCGATCGCGGGACAAGCCCGCTCACGCCCTCTGGCCAGAATCAAAAGCAGGCGGCGCAACAGGGGTCGATTGCTTCTGCGCGCGGGCCGTCAGATGTCCACCCGCTTCTGCCCGAAGGGCGTGGGAGTTGGCTTGCCGACGATCTGGCGCGAAGCGCCAGCAAAGCCTGTGGACGCGATGCACCTGGCCCGCCGCGCCGTCTGACTCTACTGCCGGTGCCCGGCAGATCGCTGGCAAGCCAAGCTCCCACGGCCTGCGGCCAGAATCAGAAGCAGGCGGCGCAAGGGGGTCCGTTGCTTCTGCCCGCGGGCCGTCAGATGTCCACCCGCTTCTGCCCGGAGGGCGTGGGAGTTGGCTTGCCGACGATCTGGCGCGAAGCGCCAGCAAAGCCTGTTCACGCGATGCACCTGGCCCGCCGCGCCATCTGACTCTACTGCCGGTGCCCGGCAGATCGCTGGCAAGCCAAGCTCCCACGGCCTGCGGCCAGAATCAAAAGCAGGCGGCGCAACAGGGGTCGATTGCTTCTGCGCGCAGGCCGTCAGATGTCCACCCGCTTCTGCCCGGAGGGCGTGGGAGTTGGCTTGCCGACGATCTGGCGCGAAGCGCCAGCAAACCCTTTCCCAGAAGCAGATGCGGAGCGGCACCTAGCCGCCAATCAGGAAATTCCCCGGGCGCACGCCATCCCCCGCTTCCAATACTGGCACTTGCGCGTCGTCCTTGAGCTTGACCCCGGACAACTGCAGGCGCCAGGCCTCGCGCATCAGGTACAGCAACTTGTGGGCGGCCATGGCGTAACTCATGCCTTCAAGGCGTACGTTGGAGATGCAATTGCGCGCGGCATCGTTGAGGCCGACCCGTGGCGCGTAGGTGAAGTACAGGCCAAGGCTGTCCGGCGAGCTGAGCCCTGGGCGCTCGCCGATGAGGATCACCACCATCCGCGCCTTGAGCAGCTCTGCCACTTCATCGGCCACCGCGACCCGCCCCTGCTCGACCAGCGTCACCGGCGCCAGACTCCAGCCTTCGGCCAACGCCATTTCATCGATCCGCCCAAGCATCGCCAGGCTATGACGCTGCACCGCCAGCGACGACAAGCCATCGGCCACCACCACCGCCAGATCAAAGCCTTGCGGGTGGGCCTGGGCATAGCCGCGCAGCTGCTCCACCGAATCGGCGGACAACCTGCGCCCCAGATCGGGTCGTTGCAGGTAGACATTCCGGTCCGCCGCCGAGCTGTGCAGCGTGAGGCATTCGCGCTGACCCGTTGCCAGCTGTTCGCTCAACAGCGCGTGATCGAATGGCAGATGCACCGCGTCTCGTGCCTGCGCATGGGCGAACTGAAAGTCCAGTTGCGCTGCGGTCGGCAGGCTGGTGCCGGCATGCCCCAGGGCGATGCGCGCCGAGGTCAGCGAGCGCAGCTGACGCCAGGCATCGGCCTGGGCCGGCGATTTGCTGTGGTCATCACTCATGGCCAATCCTTCTGTGTTTCAACTGCAATCGGAGCGCTACTTCAACTGCGCCAGTGCCTGACGGAACAGCGGCGGTACACCCTGTCCCAGGCGTACTCCGGCGTCATCCTGACGCAGGATATCCATGCGCGTCAGCCACGCCTCGAACTCCGGCGCCGGGCGCAGGCCAATGGTCTTGCGCGCATACAAGGCGTCGTGAAACGAAGTGGTCTGGTAATTGAGCATCACGTCGTCGGAACCGGGAATGCCCATGATGAAATTGATCCCGGCCACCCCCAGCAGGGTCAGCAACACGTCCATGTCGTCCTGATCGGCTTCGGCATGATTGGTGTAGCAGATGTCGCAACCCATGGGTACGCCCAGCAGCTTGCCGCAGAAGTGATCCTCGAGCCCGGCACGGATGATCTGCTTGCCGTTGTACAGGTATTCCGGGCCGATGAAGCCGACCACGGTATTGACCAGAAACGGGTTGAAATGCCGGGCCACGGCGTAAGCGCGGGCTTCGCAAGTCTGTTGGTCGACGCCATGGTGGGCGTTGGCCGACAGCGCACTGCCCTGCCCGGTTTCGAAGTACATCAGGTTGTTGCCCAGGGTGCCGCGTTTCAGACTCAAGCCCGCTTCGTAGCCTTCCTGAAGGATGTCCAGGCTGATGCCGAAACTGCTGTTGGCCGCTTCAGTGCCTGTGATCGACTGAAACACCAGATCAACCGGCACCCCCTTTTCGATGGCCGCCACCGAGGAGGTGACGTGGGTCAGCACACAGGCTTGAGTGGGAATCTCGTAGTGACGAATCACGCCATCGAGCATTTTCAGCAGCTCGGTGATGGCGCTGATGCTGTCAGTGGCCGGGTTGATGCCGATCATCGCGTCGCCGTTGCCGTACAACAGGCCGTCGAGCACGCTGGCGGCAATGCCGGCCGGATCGTCAGTGGGATGATTGGGCTGCAAGCGGGTCGACATCCGCCCGCGCAGGCCCACGGTATTGCGAAAGCGGGTAACGACGCGGATCTTCTGCGACACCAGCACCAGATCCTGCACGCGCATGATCTTCGACACCGCCGCCGCCATCTCCGGCGTCAGGCCCGGCGCCAGCGCCTTGAGGCTGGCCTGGGTGGCATCGTCGCCCAACAGCCAGTCGCGCAAGCCACCGACCGTCAGGTGACTGACCACGGCAAACGCTGCCTTGTCGTGGCTGTCCATGATCAGGCGGGTGACTTCATCCTCCTCATACGCAATCAACGCCTCGTTGAGAAAGCGCTTGAGCGGCACCTCGGCCAGCGCCATCTGCGCCGCCGCACGCTCGGCGTCGCTGCTGGCGGCGACTTCGGCGAGGAAGTCGCCGGAACGTGCGGGACTGGCCTTGGCCATGAGTTCCCGCAGGCTGTCGAAGCGCCAGACCATGCCACCGATGCTGTGGGAAAAACTCATGCGTAGCCTTCCTTTTATCGATCCACTTGATTAACCGGCGACTGCAACAACCGCGCCGCGGCTGCGCACCAGCTTGCAGAACAGCGCACCGAGCGCCATCAGGCAGACGAAGATGGCGCAGATCACCAGATTGAACCAGACCATCGCCACCAGACACACCACCGCCAGTACCAGCGCGATGCCCGGCACGATCGGATAACCCGGCGCGCGGAAGCTGCGCTCAAGGTCCGGCTCGCTGCGACGCAGCTTGAACAGGCTGAGCATACTGATGATGTACATCACGATAGCGCCAAATACCGACATGGTGATCATCGCAGCCGTCAGGGTCATGCCTTGCAGGTTGATCAGCCCGTCACTGAGGATCGCCGCGATACCCACCACGCCCCCGGCGATGATCGCCCGATGCGGGGTCTGGAAGCGAGACAGTTTGGCCAGGCTCGGCGGCAGGAAGCCGGCGCGTGCCAGGGCGAAGAACTGCCGCGAGTAGCCCAGGATGATGCCGTGGAAACTGGCGACCAGACCGAACAGACCGATCCACACCAGCATGTGCATCCAGTTGGAGTTATTGCCCACCACCGCCTTCATCGCCTGTGGCAGCGGATCGTTGATGTTCGACAGCGTGCGCCAGTCGCCAACGCCGCCGGCGAAGACCATCACACCGAGCGCCAGCACCACCAGGGTCAGGATGCCCGCGATATAGGCACGCGGAATGGTGCGCTTGGGATCCTTGGCCTCCTCGGCCGCCATGGCCGCGCCTTCAATTGCCAGGAAGAACCAGATGGCGAACGGGATGGCCGCGAAGATGCCGCTCAGCGCTGGCAGGCTGAACGTGTCGGAACCGGCCCAGCCGCCGAGCACGAAATTGCTGAAGCTGAAGCCCGGCGCAACCACGCCCATGAACACCAGCAACTCCGCGACCGCCAGCACCGTGACCACCAGTTCGAAGGTCGCCGCGATGCTGACCCCCAGAATGTTCAGGGTCATGAACACGAAATAGGCGCCGATCGCCGCCACCCGCGGGTCGAGTGAGGGGTATTGCACGTTCAGGTACGCGCCGATCGCCATGGCGATGGCCGGCGGGGCAAAGACGAACTCGATCAGCGTCGCGAGCCCGGCAATCGTCCCGCCGGTTACCCCGAAGGCCCGCAGGCTGTAGGCGAACGGGCCGCCAGCGTTGGGAATGGCGGTGGTCAGTTCGGTGAAGCTGAAGATGAAGCAGGTGTACATCACCGCCACCATCAGCGTGGTGACCAGAAAGCCCAATGTGCCGGCAGTGCCCCAGCCGTAGCTCCAGCCGAAATACTCACCGGAAATCACCAGGCCCACGGCCAGGCCCCACAGATGCAGGGTTCCCAATGTTGGTTTGAGTTGTGAAACAGTCATGAGTGTGCACCCCGGTAGCCAAGCGACGGTATTTGCCTGAGGTCGAGCATAGCCACTGCATCACGGCCAAGGCTTGACCGTACAGCGCACCGGTTGTGCTGTGCGGTCAAGTTTGCGCAACGATTAGCCGGGGTGCGCCAATCCAGCGCGTGCTGGAGGGTATATGCGTTATTTCGGTTCAGAAACAAGCTGTTTTCGAGGGCCGGGAGAGTGGCGTTGGGTACAGCATCTGTGGGATTGCGCCACCCTTCCCCGCGCGGTGTGAGTCGATGAGTAGCAAATCGAATACCGGAACACTGCACTTTCCACTGTAGGAGTGAGCTTGCTCGCGATGACGCCCGAACATTCAACACATCTCGGCGCCCCTGCCTGACGCGATCGCGAGCAAGCTCACTGCCGCGGAACCTGTTATCTGCGCTCCATGCGATGGCCACCTCGGCAACAAGGTATGACATTTGCTTGAATAAAATTCATACAGACCGTGAAGGCCGTTCAATCCGATGCTTCAGACCCTCATCTCCAGCGCAGCCCCGAACCCCTGCGCCGCGAGCAATCGCGGTGTGTTGTCGGCTGCCGCCAACGGTCTGGACAGTTTCATCGTGCAGCACGGTGGCGATCTTGATCGGGTGTTCGGCCGCTCGGGCATCGATCCCGAACAGCTGCTGCATCCGACCCTCAGCTTGCCGCTGCCCAACTACTGCAAGGTGCTCGAAGAAGCCGCGCAGCAGACCGGGTGCGACAATTTCGGGCTGCGCTACGGCCAGCAGTTCCAGCCACAGGCGCTGGGTCTGCTGGGTTACATCGGCTTGTGCTCGGCAACGCTGGAGGACGCGCTGATCAACTTCTCGCAGGCGTTTCCCTTTCATCAGCACAGCACCCTGATTGAACTGGTCGACCAGGGCGAGTGTTACCGCTTTGATTATCAGGTTCGTCACGGCGCCATCCACGAGCGTCGCCAGGACGCCGAACTGACCATGGGCATGGCGATGAACCTGATGCGCCATGTACTGGGAGCCAACTGGGCGCCCCGGCAAGTGACCTTCGAACACGCCCGGCCACAAGACTGGCACGAGCACCGCGACGCCTTTCAGGCCGACGTGGGTTTCGGTCAGGGCTGCAACTCGCTGTTGATCCCCAAATGCGAGCTGATCGACCAGGCCATGCCCGGCAGCGACCCGATCCTGCTGATGCTGATCAAGGACGCCATTCGCCAGCTGGGCGACAACGGCAACGAAACCAGCCTGCTGGAGCGCGCACGCCAGACCATCCTTGCCACTTTGCACCTGGGCGAACCGGCACTCGATGAGATCGCCCATCACCTGGGCCTCTCCGAATGGACCCTGCAACGCAAACTGCGTGAACAGGGCCTGAGCTTCACGCAACTGGTCGACCAGATCCGCCAGGACTCGGCCGTGGCCCACCTCAAGCAACAGAACCTCAGCGTCACCCAACTGGCCGCCATGCTCGGGTACTCGGAAACCAGCGCGTTTTCCCGCGCCTTCAAACGCTGGTTCGGGCTGAGCCCAAAGCAATGGCGCAGCGCAGCTGTCATCTCGTAGGAAACATCCGGGGCTGGAACACCGACCTACTGGATTTGCGGTGTGTCACTACGCTTGATCGCTCCCACGCTCCGCGTGGTATCGCCTCGCCAGACGCTCTCCGCGTCGCCTGCTGCTGGAGGACGCAGAGCGTCACAAGCTGCGTTCCCACGCGGAGCGTGGGAACGATCAACGGAGCCTGCCAGCAAGCCGGCTTCTACAGTGGATTTGCGGTGTGTCACTGCGTTTGATCGCTCCCACGCTCCGAGTGGTAGCGCCTCGCCAGACGCTCCGCGTCGTCTGCTGGAGGACGCAGAGCGTCACAAGCTGCGTTCCCACGCGGAGCGTGGGAACGATCAACGAGGGGCCTGCAGCAAGCCGGCTTCTACGGTGGATTTGCGGTGTGTCACTGCGCTTGATCGCTCCCACGCTCCGCGTGGTAGCGCCTCGCCAGACGCTCCGCGTCGCCTGCTGGAGGACGCAGAGCGTCACAAGCTGCGTTCCCACGCGGAGCGTGGGAACGATCAACGAGGGGCCTGCAGCAAGCCGGCTTCTACAGTGGATTTGCGGTGTGTCACTACGCTGATCGCTCCCACGCTCCGCGTGGTAGCGCCTCGCCAGACGCTCCGCGTCGCCTGCTGCTGGAGGACGCAGAGCGTCACAAGCTGCGTTCCCACGCGGAGCGTGGGAACGATCAACGGAGCCTGCCAGCAAGCCGGCTTCTACAGTGGATTTGCGGTGTGTCACTGCGTTTGATCGCTCCCACGCTCCGAGTGGTAGCGCCTCGCCAGACGCTCCGCGTCGCCTGCTGCTGGAGGACGCAGAGCGTCACAAGCTGCGTTCCCACGCGGAGCGTGGGAACGATCAACGGGGCCTGCCAGCGAGCCGGCTTCTACAGGTGATCGCGCAAAGGCCCAGTGCGTATCCTGGCTCTGAAACCCAGACCCAGCGGCCGCGCATTCAGAACCTGGAGCGACGATTCTGTGCCGAATCAATCACGTCGTCTGGCCGTTCCAGATAATCGTCATCTAGCGCGCCCTGCACAGTCGTCATGTCGGGCCCGGGCTGCAGCACAGGGCCTCACCCCTCCTTGCGTCCGATGTCCTGTAGCCAGTCGTTCAGATTCCCCGGCAGCAGCAGCTCATGGCGCGCGCGGGAGCTGGCGGTGTAGAGCAGCGAACAGACGCTGGCCAGCGAGTGCGGCGAGCCGGCCCGCGGCGGGCGCATCAGGTCGCGGGACAGCAGCACGGTGTCGAACTCCTGATTCTTCACGTCTTCGACCTTGGCCAGCTTGATCACCGCATGCGGATCGCTGCAAAAGCGCTGCAGGGTTTCGATGAAGTTCTGCTCGGTGTTGCCCTGCCCCAACCACTCGTGCACGGCCTTGAAGTCGTGGCTGGCGCCCATGGCCGAGGCCAGCGCATCCCAGTGGCTATAGCGGAAGATCAAGCGATGCTGGGGCCGCAAATCCTGTGCATAGAGCAACACCAGCCCCTTGATGAACAGGGTCAGGTCCTGGGCGGTGCCAGGCGGCAGCACAAACCGCGCACCGGCATCGGTCAGGCGTTTGAACCAGGCGAACAGGCCCCATTCGTTGGCCACCAGAATCGTCGTCGGCTTGTCAGGAATCGGCATGACGCTGTGGCCGACGATCCGCGTTGGATACGGCGCACGCCCCACGAAACCCTCCTTGATATCGCTGGGGTGCAGCTGGATCAGCGGGTTGAGCACCTCGGCCATCTGCCGCCCGGCGCGGATGGACTGGGTTATGAAGCGCTGGCGTATGGAGCCGCCATGGCGCGGCGCCTTGCCACTGAGCTGCTGGAACTCGTCGCCCAGGGTGATCACCGCCTGCGGACTGCGATCCAGAATCTGCACCATGGGCGCTGTCAGTTCGTGGCTTTCGTCGATGATGATGTGGGTGTAGTTCTCGAACACCACCTCAGCGCTCAACGACAGAAACTTGATGCGGTGGCTGTTGCGCACCGGCAGGCGTATCTGCGGCGCCGAGGGCCGGACGGTTTCGCGCCAGAGCAGGCGGCTGTACTCCAGCAGCATGGCAATGTCGGCCTGGCTCGCGGCGTAGCCCAGCGACGGCAGGTGCCGGGCCTCGATGGTGGCCAGCGGCGACAGGCAGAAGCTGTACACCGTGGTCCGACACACCCAGGCCACCTGGCGCGCAGGCAGACTGCCCACGGCCTGCAGCCTGAGCCAGTCAACCACCTGCTGATCGGACACCAGAGAATCGGCGCCGGTGCGTTGCCTGCCGGTGTTGCGCCAGCCGGCGGAGGTCTGGTTGCGGTTGAGCAGCAAGTTGGCCATGTGGCCGAAGGTGCAGGCATGGAGCTTGCGGTTCACGTCGCCTTGACGGACGCGCTCCTCCAGTGCCTTGACCTGCTGCGGATAACTGGCCATGAGCAGGGTCGTTTCGGGTCGCAGGGTTTCGAAGAACTTGGCCAGCAGGAACGTCTTGCCCACCCCGGCGTAGGCCTGCACATGAAACGACTCATCCTGACAGCCGCGAAACTCGTCGAAGATCCGGCTCTGCTGATCACTCAGGCGCATGACCTCACCCGACGGCAGGACGATCTCCCGGACCAGCGGCGCCAGTTTCTGCCGATGCCGTTTGCCAAAGCCGAAGTCCCATTGGCCTTCCTGGTCGAGAAAGTCGCGGTCTTCGATTTCATTCTCTTCGAGCAGACCGATGCCGGTGGTTTCGAGCACGCTCAGGCTTGCGGCCAGGTGGTCAGCGGTGAAGCGTCCGCGCACCAGGTCCGCGAAAACGCCGCCCGCCTCTTCCATCGACAAGGCCGCGCGCATGACATCGTCGAGCATGCGCTCGAGCTTCTCGATCGGGGTGTTTTGCAGCGAAAGCGCCTTGAGATTGAGCAGCAGCATCAGCGCGGCCAGCTGAGGCCGGGTTGCCGTTTCCAGGAAGTCCTCCAGCGGCTCGCCTGCCGCCAGGGCTTGGATGACCTGTTCAGTCAAGGGCAGGAAGAGCGAGGGTGGCGGAGCGAAGGAATCGGCTGAACTCATTGCGGGAAAGATGTCCTGGTGAACGCGACGGCGTGAGGCGTGGGCGGCTAGTGATGATATGCCAAACCCGCCCGGACTGCGCCATGCCGTCCGCACATGCAGCCATCCCGACGGTCGCGATTGTTACAACGCCACCGCCGGTGAGCCGTGCGACCCCAGCACGAGTCAGCCCAGCTGATACCTCATGACTGCAGACAATGTCCCTACAACGCCTCCAGTTTTTCGCGCTCTTTGTGCAGATCCACAGCGCTCAATGGCACGTAGCCTTCTTCGCTGTTGCGCTGCTCACGCACCGCTTGCTGCCCTTCGTCCGACAGGGCCAGGCGCAGGTACTGCTTGATGAACGGCGCCAGTTTCTGCCCGGGCGGGCTGTCGACATACAGGTGCAGGTAGGCCGACAACGGGTACGCCCCCGCTGCGACGCTGTCGTAGTCCGGTGACTTGAACGCCTCACCCGCCTTGCCGGCCAGCGGCAGCACGCGCACATGGACGGAGGTCCTGCTGGCGTCGACCCAGCCGGTCAAGCCTATTGCATAGGGGTCGTTGGCCACGGCACTGATCACCTCCTCGCGGGTGTTCAGGGCTTCGTACTTTGCGGCGAAAGGCTTGCCGCCGAGCTTGTCCATGCGCAGGTTGGTGGCAAAGCCGCCATCGTCGCGCAGGCCGTAAAGATGAATACGCCGCGCGGCCCAGGCTTTCACACCCAGTTGTCCCCAGGTGTTGAGGTCGCCCTCGGGCTGGCCTGCGGTGACGATGCGCGCAAGATCGGTCAGGCTCAGGCCAGGCAACGCGTTGCTGGCATTGACGTAAACCGCAGGCGGGGTCTTGTGCGGTGCGCGCGGGCCAAAGCCGGAGTAGCCGATGCGGATGTCCAGCGGCGGGTAACCTTTGACTTGCTCGAAACCATGCATGTCGCCCAGCCACGCTTCGCGGGACAGCGGCGCGATGACCGTGGCACCGGCGGTCAGCGCCGGGATGCCGACCGACGAGCCCTTGGCCGTCAGGGCAAACCGAAAACCCGGATGCTGCTGACTGAACAGCGTATTGAGGTTCTCCATCAGGTCCTGCATGCCGTCATTGCCGATGATGGCGATGGCGCCGTCGGCGGTCAGGTAGGACGCATCGGCAGGCGGCGACAGTGGCTGTGCGCTCAGCGCAAGGCTGGTGCCCAACAGCGCCAATGCGCCCAGAGTCTTTTGCAGCAGAACGGTGGTCATAGCGGCGCTGCCTCATCCAGTTTGGCCAACTCGGCACGAGCATCTTTGCCGGTCAATGGCAGATAGCCCTTGGGCTGGCTGGCGATCAGGGTCTGGCCCTGACGCGAGAGCACGAACCTCAGGTATTCGCGCACCACCGGGTCAATGGTTTTGCCTGGCTCGCGCCGCAGATAGAAGTACAGGTAGCGGCCATACGGATAGCTGCCGTCGGCGACCTGCGCAGGGCTGCCGGTGGTGATCACGCCAGTCTTGGGATCGATGATCCGCAGTTGCTTGATCCGGTCGTTCTCCAGACCGATGGCGGCAATGCCGATACCGGCCGGATCGGCAGCCAGACGCTGCAGAATCAGTTCGGTCTTGCCATAGGCCTCGTAGCCGGGCGTCAGCGGCAGGCCGCCTAGCTGGTCCTTCTGCATGTAGGTGCCAAAGCCGGTGAACTCGGGGGTGCCGTAGGGGTGTATCGCACGCTCGGCCCATTCACCCTTCAGACCCAGTTGCCCCCACCGCGAAAAGTCGCCCTGGGGATGGCCGATGGTCAGGGTGCGATTGATCTGCTCGATGCTCAAGGTATCGAGCGGATTGGCCCGATTGACGTAAGCGGCCAGCGACGTCGCCAGGTGTTGCGAGGTGTCGTCGCTGGCATAGGCCACGCGGATTTCCAGCGGGTCGCTGCCGACGATCTTGTGGTAGGCGCTGGTCTCCAGTGGGTTGATCGCCCGGCCCATGGCGCCGAACATCGTCACCCCGTGGGTCAGCAGCGGCACTGCGCTGGTGGTGCCTTTGGACTCGATGCGAAAACGCCAGTCGGGATGGGCGTCGACCAGGGCTGCGTTGAAGCGCTTGACGATGAAGTCCACGTGGTCGGCCCCGGCAATGCGAAAGGCGCCCTGCTTGTCGATAAAACGCGAGTCGGCAAAGGCGCTTGCCGGTTGTGGGGTGTAATCCGCCAGTGCGGGGTCAATGGGCGGTGCGGCAACGGCGGACGAGCCCAGCACCAAGCCGGTTATCAGCGCCGTTGCGCGAGTCGTGAACATACGGCCAGTCATGGCGATTCCTTTTCCAAATGAACATCTGCGGCAAACGGCGGGTTCTATCGAGGACCTGCGGCTGACCTGTAACCGTCCGGCTTGTTGGCGGCGGTACTGGGCCAGCATCCAGCTGCCTGCCACGCCTGAAAACTCAACCATCAAAATTCAAGCTTGGCCCGCGCCACCAATTGCCGCGGCTCACCGATGGCAATTGCAGGCGAGCCCAGGCCGCTCGACGAGGTGTAGTACTTCTCGTCAAACATGTTTTTCAGGTTCAACTGCAGGGTCAGGTCACGCTCGTCCAGCTTCATTCGGTAGGAGACGAAGGCGTCGGCGACTTTCGAGGACGGCAAGTAGTATTCGGTCCCGGAGCCATCATTGACGCCCCAGCGGCTGGCGAAGCGCGCACCGGCCCCGGCGCGCAGATCACCCACGCCGACGTGCCCGAAATCGCGGGTCAGGTACACCGCGCCCGTGTGTTTCGACACGCCGTCCAGCGGCTCGCCCTTGAGTACCGGGTCTTCCAGCACCTTGGTGTCGGTGTAGGCGTAGCTGCCGGTCATGCTCCAGAACTCGTTCAACTGGCCGGTGATGTCCGCCTCCAGCCCGCGCGAGCGCACCTCGCCCGACACCCGGGTGCAGGTCTCGGTGCCGCACGGCTCGCTGGTCTGCACGTTCTTCTTGTTAATGTTGAACAGTGCAACCGTCGCGGTGATCGCGTCATTTTCAAACTTGGTACCGATCTCGTAGGCCTTGCCCTCTTCGGGCGGCAAGTCGCCAATCGGCGCGGCAATCGAGGTGTTGGGACGGAACGACTCGGTGTAGCTGCCGTACACCGACCAGTCCGGCTGGATCAGGTAGACCAGCCCCACCCGTGGCACCACCTTGCTGTCCTTGACATCGGCGCCGACCACAAATGGCCGGCCCTTGCCGGTCATCTCGTCAAAGGCGTCGTAGCGCAGCCCGGCCTGGAAAATCCACTGTTCGCCCAGGTGCATGGCGTCCTGCACGAAGAATGCGTGGGTGCGCAGGTGATCGGTCTGATCGCTGTTGGGCGCACTGACCGTGCTCGGCTGCGCGGTCAGGCCGTAGACCGGCGCGTTGTAGTTGAAATCGGCCTTGTTGGCGCTGCGATACAGGTCACCCAGCTCACGCTCGTTTTTCATGTAGTCGGCGCCGATCAACAGCTCGTGGCGCACGTCGCCCCAATACAGGTCACCCAGCGCGCTGACCGTCGCGGTGTGCGCGAACTGCACCGCGTCACGGGTGGCATCGCCCCTGCGGGTGACCACGCCGGTGTTGTAGTTGGCCGAAATGAAACGCGACTGGTAGTCGTTGTAATAGTTGCGGCTGTAGGCGTAGCCGGTGCGCAAGGTCCAGATGTCGTTCAGGCGATGATCCATGCGCAGATCGAGGGAGTCGGAGCGACCGGTGGTGACGTTGAACGGCTCGTCCAGGCGCCGGTTGCGCGGAATATCCAGCACCTTGCCGGTCTTGGTGTTGATCTGCGTGCCACGGTCGAACGGTACCGAATACTCCATGTGTTCGTAGGCCACCGACACCGTGGTGTCGTCGCCGTACCAGGCCAGGGACGGCGCGATCACCGACTGGTCGATGCTGCCGAAATTGCGCCAGTAGTCGTAGTTCTGCTTGTCGGCGATCAAGCGATAGGCCAGGCCGTTGCTGCCGATGGGACCAGTCAGGTCGATCTGCTCGCCGCCGCCACCAAAGCTGCTGCCAAACGCGGAAATGGAATGCGCATCCACCAACTGCGGCTTTTTCGTCACCACGTTGATCACCCCGCCCGGGTCCTGCACGCCGTAGAGCATCGACGCCGGGCCCTTGAGCACTTCGATGCGCTCGGTGGTCGGCGTGAAGTTACGGGCCTGCACCGACTGCATGCCGTCGCGCATGATCGAGTTGTCACGATTGGTGCCGAAACCGCGCTTCTGAATCGCATCCTGGGTGCCGCCCAAGGTATTGCCCTGCTTGACCCCGCTGACGGCATTGATCGCTTCGTCCAGGCTGTTGGGCTGACGGTCTTCAATGACCCGGTTAGTGACCACATTGACGGTCTGCGGTATTTCCACCAGCGGCGTTTCGGTGCGGGTCGCGACCGAGGCCTTGCGCGCCTGGTAGCGAGTGCGGCTGTGTTCGGTTTCGCTGATTTCGCTCTGGGAATCGGCGTCGATATTGACCGCATCCAGCTGCATTTCTTCGGCGCTGGCCAGTGAACTCAAGCCAAGGGAGCAGAGCAACGCGGTGACCGAACACATCCCCAGCCATGCAGCGGGGCGGGGTGCGGGCAAAACGGGTAGACGAAAACCGGATTGAGCTGTCATGAACGGATAAACCTGAGGCGTCGAGTAATGAAAACGTTCGTTGCGAAACGAATCTGATTCTCACTACACGGATGCCGACCCGGTTTACCTCACATGATTGTGGAAAATAATGTTCAAGCCCGGGGATGCCGCACCCATTGTGCTTCGGGCAGAATCAAAAACAATCGCCGCACCCCAGTGCTTCGGCCCGCAGAGGGCCCTTCTGGCAGAATCAAAAGCACTCGCCGCACCCATTGTGCTTCGGCCCGCAAAGGGCTCTTCTGGCAGAATCAAAAGCACTCGCCGCACCCAGTGCTTCGGCCCGAAGGCCGTGGGAGCATGGCTTGCCGGCGATCTGCCGGGCACCGGCAGTAAGATCAGACGCCCCGGCCGTGTCAGGTAAATCCCATTCGCAGGATTGGCTGCCGCTTCGCGCCAGATCGCGAGCAAGCTTGCTCCTACGCCCTTCGGGCAGAATCAAAAACGGGCGCCCCACCCATCGTGCTTCGGTCCGCAGAGGGCCCGTTTGGCAGAATCAAAACACTCGCCGTACCTCAGTGCTTCGGCCCGCAGAAGGCCCTTCTGGCGTATCAAAAGCACTCGCCGCACCCCAGTGCTTCGGCCCGGAGGGCGTGGGAGCCTGGCTTGCCGGCGATCTGCCGGGCACCGGCAGTAAGATCAGACGCCCCGGCCGTGTCAGGTAAATCCCATTCGCAGGATTGGCTGCCGCTTCGCGCC